>DAITMB010000016.1:0-56853 GCA_036835375.1 Bacteroidota bacterium | reverse complement strand
CTGGAATTTGTTCAGGTGCCCGGCGACTTGCAGGGGCGGCTCACCCAGCAGCACAGCACTGCGGAGGTGATGTAACAGGTACCGTTTTTTCATCCACCATTTTCCCTTCTCTTGCGTCCAAGAAGCCGTGAGAGAAGGGATTTTTGAGGGGATTTTTACCTGTTGATGCCAGGATCATGTGACGTTCTTCATGCTGCATTCCCCGGGTTGTAGCGCCCAATGAAATATGGGAGGTCTCCGAAATTCATTTCGAAAGACATCGAAAAACTCCTGGCGCTACGCACCCGGCGGCCATCCGGGCAGGCATTGAGCATCCGCAGAACAGCCGAGACATCTCTGGGACAAGTTCTTGTGATTTCGGAAAAAAGGACGGATATTCGGTTCGGTCAATAAGGAAATAAACGCTATGGGTTGCGTTTATATGGATGTTATCGGCAACCTTAAAGAACAGACATAACAAATTTAAAGTATGGCAATAATATTAAATAGACAAATTACAGAAGTCGAAAAAGACCAAATTGTAGCAAGATTTGGGAGAAAGTGTTATGCAACAGGACACGAAATTTTGGATACAGAAGAAATTCATTTTGACCATATAAAAGCTTTTGTAAATGACGGAGCATCCGAAATTGACAACATAGCCCCAATGTGTCAAACTCATAACCTTCAAAAAGGAAGACTTCCGCTTGAAGATTTTAGAATAAAACTACGTTTGGACGATTTTTTCAAACAAGGACAAGTATTGACATTAAAGCACGAACTTGGTTATTTCAAAGATAAAAACATCATTGCAAATTATGGTGAGACAGTTTACCACACGACAACAGACAATCACATAGAGCTTGAGTTTTCTAATAAAAAAGAATCATATAGACTTTACACTTGTCCGACAACAAATTGGAAGTATTTCTTATGCAACATTGCCTGTAAACGTTATCAATAGTGACGATGACGAAGATGGCAAGATTGGTCTCCAACCAAGATATTTAATTAAAGATAAAGTTTTTGATTTATATCGACACTTTCAACGCAATACAGTTTTAAATCCTTCAACTGCCCGACTTTACCAAAACAAAATTTTAGTTTTTGACGGACAACATAAAATTGCTTCTCTACTTTGGAATGAAAGAAAGAATTTTGAACTAAAAATTTATATTGACCCAGACCTAAAAGTTTAAATCAATCAAATATTTCTGCTCACGACAAATTTGCCCAAACAAGATTTTTCTCTTCCGTAATGGTTGCTAGGCTTGGTAGTCAATTTGGAAAACAATTCGAAGAGTATAAGAATAGAGTAGACGAAGACAAAAAAACTGAAGCAGGATTTGTAGAATTTGTTAGATCGATTGAACAATTAACCAATGCCGAAGTAAATAAACGATTTACAAGTTTTATTTATGACTCGATACTTGACGAATCAACTAACAAGATGGTGAGATTAGTTTCTAAAGGAAATAGAAGTTCGTCAGAATATCCGATTACCCTTGATATGTTAAGCAAATCTTTATTTTCCAATTTCCTTTATCGAAACCCGACAGATGATGATTTGACAAGTGAGAATTATAAAAGAGATAAAGAAATTGCAAACGCAATTAAATTATGCAACATAATTGATGAAGAAATTTTGCATAAATGGGATGCATCTAAAACCGAAAATGACTTAACTCAAAACAAGTTGAATAGGATGTTTAGAAGTAAATCAATAATGGCTTGGTCAGAGTAACTAAGAGATGCGGTATCTGCTAAACTTGACATAACCGACCAAGATGAAAAAGCCCAACTGTTTTACAGAGAAATTTCTGATGAAAATTTCGATAAAATAAGAAAAGTTTTTAGACGCTTAGTTGGTTGGAGTGTTTGGGACACACCAGTAAATTCTGATATAGACAGAGTTCTTGCGGACAATAAAAGCGAAGTGAAGAAATTTTTTAAAGACAAAGGGTTAACGACAGGATATTTATTAGGAGCAACCGAATGACAGAAGGAAAGGCAGCCGATAACAGCACCTACCCACCACGAAGTAGCAGCGAAGCTAAAAGTGGCGGCTCAGTGGTTAAATCAAGCTTTACTCATGAATGATTGCTTTTTAAAGGAATTCGTGAGCCCATCGGGGTTGTGCTTCTATCAAAATTTGTGCTTGGTTGACAGTGAAGTGCTTCGAAATCGCCACCTTCGGGTAGCTGCAAAACGTTGTAAGCAATTGATGGAAGAATTTTCGATCGCAGTGTCCTCTTCCCCTAACCCGAACCGGCTGAAAAGTAGCGTTTGTGGTTTTGCTGCTCAAACTCATCAGGGCTCAGCCCGCTCCTCACCACATCCACTATTCGCTCTTGTTGGAGCGGGCTGAAATCTTTTTTGCCACTTCGAGTCCCTCTTTGATGATCTGGTGGCCGATCATCAACTCCGCATACATTTTCTTCAAACGAGAATTCTCCTCCCGCAACTGCTTCACCTCACGCTTGGTATCGTCCTGATTTTCCTTCAGCTCCCGCTTCCACTCGTAAAACGTAGCAGGACTGATCTGATGCTCCCGGCAGATCACCTCCAGGGCCTTGCCCGAGGCCTGTTCCGTGACCACGGAGGCGCGGCGTTCTTCGCTGAATCGGCTTGTTTTCATTCTTAAATGTGGTTAAAAGGTGTGAATTTTTTAATCCCTGTGCTACTTTTAACCGGTCTGGGGTGGGGGGAGAGGATAGGATGACGAAAGTGCCCGGCACACTGGTAATTGCGTCCTAACCCAGAAGCGATGTTAAGCCGTTCCTGTTCATAAAAAATGCTTAAATTGTCTCCATGGTTACCAAAGAAGAATTAAAAAAGGAAGTAGACAAACTACCTGAGAGCTTGCTGGAAGAGGTCTATGTGCTGTTAAAACGCCTTTTGTTGCAAAAGAATGCCTGGACTGAGGAAAATAATTGGACAAAATGGAAACAGAGCTTGGACAAATTCACGCCTGATTTTATGGACAACTGTGATCAACCTACCCATCAAACCCGGGAGTCTTTTGATTCATGAGCTATCTTCTTGATACCAATATCTGTATCTACCTCATCAAACGAAAGCCGCGGGTGGTTATCGAAAGACTAAATCAGATTCCATTCAATCAATTGTATATATCTGGGATCACCATAGCCGAACTGGAGTATGGAGTACGCAAAAGTTCTTTCCCCGATAGAAACCAGTTGGCTCTGAATGAGTTCCTGGCTCCCTTCACTTTGCTTGCTTTTGATCGCAATGCCACAATAGAATATGGTATTATTCGCAATGAGCTTGAGAAAGATGGAACACCGATAGGTCCTTTGGATACGCTCATTGCAGCACACGCCAAAAGCCTGAATCTCACATTGGTAACGAACAATGAAAGGGAATTCAGCAGAGTAAATGGGCTGCGCGTAGAGAATTGGGTGAAATAAATCCACTCGTTTTAGTTACCCTTTCGTTTGACCTTTGTTCCGGACAAATAAATGCGATGCGTAAGTGCTCAGCCTGCTGAAACTACCAAGTGACATTATTGTCTGGACTGGTGGCAACATGGACTGGTTATCGGTCGCCGATGATTGCTGATTGACGCTAGAATATCGGCAGACGAATGCGTCTCACGAATTGACCGGAGCCAGAACGCAACTGCTTACAACAAGACGTTAAAAAACTGGGCTGGACAGTGGTGAATTCCAAGGGAGTGGCTCGCATCAAACTGTGGGTTTCGGTGAACAACTAATCGCTCTGAAATGCCCCTGACTTTTTGCACCCCTGACCGTTAGTCTTAGACCATACTACTTTTTCCAAGCTCTGAGTCGCTGAATGCAAAGACGAATAAAATATTATTTCATGATTCCAAAACGTATCTTGAGTACCAAGATAAGGTCCAGGTACAGCGTTTGGATGTACAAGGGAAATGCGTCGAGCATTTCCCAAACAAGCAGTATGGCAGATTGTCTCAAGCACTAGATGTGCCAGTCAAATCCATGCGGCCATCTTGTGTGTGGGAGCAGGCATCAAGGGGGGGCAGAAATTTTGTTATCAGGAGCCAAGCCAAGGCTAGACCAGGGGATTAGACTTGTCGCTACGCGGTACATGAGGAAGCGACGCTGCGCTGTAGCTGGACACATGGTCATACAAAAAACAGGGACTTCTCTATTTCTTCTGAAATAGAGAAGTCCCTGCTTCAATTGCATCCCGTAGGGGAGTCGAACCCCTGTTGCCAGAATGAAAATCTGGAGTCCTAACCACTAGACGAACGGGACATTTCAAGTTGCTATCTCCTGATCGCGGGGACAAAGGTAGTGCATGGAAAGGATATTTGTCAAGCGAAGTTGAAAAAATATTGGATCTCAGTCAAAGATTTTTTGGGAAGTGGGACTTCATTTGATTGGCCATACGCATGACGGTCTCCTCAAAGCAAAGGGAGCTTAAGCGGCGAATGACTTAGCGGCTGGCACACCGGATCATTTGTGCTACGGTTGTTTTTCATGCGGTCAATACCTAATTTTGCGGCCACTCTTAGGAGAATAATCTTCCCTTCTTTCATCCCCAAAAGCACCTTCTGCTATGTCAATTAAAGTCGGTATCAATGGCTTCGGCCGCATCGGAAGACTGGTCTTCCGTGCCCTGATCGATAACCCTAATGTCGAGATCGTCAAGATCAACGACCTCACCGATAATGCCACCCTGGCTCACTTGCTGAAGTGGGATTCTGTGCATGGCAAATTCAAAGGAACTGTGAGTGCCGATGGGGATTCTCTCACAGTCAATGGCCATCGCATCCTCGCCAGTGCAGAGCGCAATCCTGAAGCCCTCGGTTGGGGTGACCTTGGGGTTGACATCGTCGTAGAATCTACCGGGATTTTCCGTAGCCGTGCCAAAGCTGCCCTTCACCTCAATGCTGGCGCCAAGAAAGTCGTCATCACGGCTCCTGCCAGCGGCCAAGTGGACGCAACCGTGGTCATGGGTGTGAACGACAATGTCATTACCCCTGACATGCAGGTCCTCTCCAACGCTTCTTGCACCACCAACTGTCTCGCTCCGATGGCCATGGTCTTGCATGAGTCTTTTGGCATTGAATTGGGCTACATGACGACCATCCATGCCTACACCTCCGACCAGAATCTTCAAGACGGACCTCACAGCGACCTTCGCCGTGCCCGTGCCTCTGCCATCAACATCGTACCTACTAGCACCGGTGCGGCTGTGGCCGTAGGAGAAGTACTTCCTGCTCTCAAAGGAAAGCTCGACGGATTTGCTGCACGTGTGCCTGTGCCCGATGGATCGCTCACCGATCTTACCGCTGTGCTCAGCCGCGAAGTCACTGCCGAAGAGGTGAATGCTGCCATCAAAGCAGCTTCTGAAGGTGCGCTGAAAGGAATTTTGGAGTATAGCGATGAACCCCTCGTATCTTCCGATATCGTCGGGAACCCACACTCTTGTATCTTTGATTCTGATCTCACCAGCGCCAATGGTAAACTCGTGAAGGTCGTAGGATGGTACGACAATGAGTGGGGATACTCCTGCCGTGTAGCAGATTTGATTTTGAAATTGGCTTAATCCATTCACATACACCAACGCGCGCAAGCACGATGGTTCACCCTACAGGCGCTTTCGTAAGAGAGCGCCTGTTTTCATGTGGGCTGGCTCGGGGCGTTTCCCGCATTTTCCGCCAGGTCCACACGCTCTTTCTCCTCTCTTTTCCTAAAAACCGCAAAATCTGGTTATCATTGGGCAGACGAACCACTTGCGATGAGAAAAATACTTGGCTACCTCCTCACCCCCATTCACCTCTTGGTTTTTGGTCTTCTGGTTGTCATTTTTGACCCGATCCAGCGCATTGCGATGGGCATAGGCGGCTATAGGTCTCACAAGCAGTCGGTGGCAATCCTGAATTTTTTTCTCACTTGGTCCCTTCTGCTTTTAGGATCTATTCCTCGTTGGCGACAACCCGAAGCTTTACCGACTGATCGACCGATCATTATGGTGGTGAATCACCAAAGCTTGTATGATATCCCCCCTTTTTTTTGGTACATGCGAAGGCACCATGTCAAGTTTATCTCCAAGATTGAGTTGAGCAAAGGCGTTCCTAGCATTTCCTACAACCTTCGGCGGGGTGGCAACGCCATCATTGACCGCAAGGATCCCCGTCAAGCTCTGACCGAGATCAAGCGATTTGCCGAATACATTGAGCAACACCGATATGCCGCCGTGATTTTTCCAGAAGGGACACGCAGCCGCGATGGGAATCCCAAGCCCTTCTCTATCAACGGTTTCAAGACATTGTTGAAGTATGCACCCTCCTCGCTGGTCGTGCCCGTGACCATCAATCATAGCTGGAAGCTAGTGCGCTACGGCAAATTTCCGATGGAAGTAGGCGTGCAGCCAACTTGGGACATTCACCCGGCCATTGACCCCGCAGGGAGGACCGCCGAAGACGTGTTTGTCGAAGCAGAACAGATCATCAAGGGCGGAGTCATCATCGGGTAGCCAGCGCTGGTGTTGGTCTTTGTCACGCGCTTGGAAAGCGGCAGGTTTCGCTGCCTCTCACGTCTTCTCTCGCATCTTCTCCTTACCTTTGCATTCCATTGACAGACACTGCCGACACCACTCCACCTATGAATTACGAAGAGATTTTTCCTAAAGTCGTGTCCCACGCCAAAGAATACGGATTTGTATTTCCCTCCAGTGAAATTTACGACGGCCTCGGTGCCGTGTATGACTACGGTCCTTTGGGCGTGGAGCTGAAGAAAAACATCATGACCGCCTGGTGGAAGGCCATGACCCAGATGCACGAAAACATTGTAGGCCTCGACGCTGCCATCCTCATGCACCCCACGGTGTGGAAGGCCTCGGGCCACGTGGATGCTTTCAACGACCCGCTGATTGACAACAAAGGCTCTAACAAGCGCTTTCGTGCCGACGTGCTGATCGAAGATCAGATCGCAAAATATGAAGCTAAATCCCTCAAAGACACCGAAAAAAAAGCAGCCAAAGAAGGCTGGGAGCCCGGCAGTGCGGACTACAACGGCTTCTTGACAAACAACCGCAACGCCAAAAAGGCACAAGAGCTTCAAGCTCGCTTTGAGGCAGCGCTCAACTCTGGAGATCTCACCCAGCTTCGCGATATCATCGTTGAGGAAGAAATCGTGGATCCCGAAACCGGCTCTAAAGATTGGTCGGAGGTGAGACAGTTCAATCTCATGTTCAAAACACAAGTAGGGGCGACGGCGGAAGGGTCCTTGGACATTTACCTGCGTCCCGAAACGGCCCAAGGCATATTCGTCAACTATCTCAATGTTCAGAAAACGACTCGCCAAAAGCTGCCATTTGGAATCGCTCAGATCGGAAAAGCCTTTCGAAATGAGATCGTCGCCCGACAGTTTATCTTTCGGATGCGCGAATTTGAGCAGATGGAGATGCAGTATTTCATCAAGCCCGGCACCCAAAAAGAATGGTTTGATTACTGGAAAGAAGCAAGAATTCAATTCCATCAAAAACTAGGACTCGGCTCCGATTTTCTTCAGTTTCACGTCCACGAGAAACTCGCACATTATGCCGATGCAGCGGAGGACATACAATTCAAATTTCCTTTTGGCTTCAAAGAATTGGAAGGCATCCACTCCCGGACAGACTTTGACTTGAAGAGCCATCAGACCTTTTCTGGCAAAAAAATCACCTATTTTGATCCGGAAACGCAGGAAAGCTACGTGCCATATGTACTAGAAACCTCGGTGGGGCTCGATCGAACCTTCCTGGCCCACATGTGTCATGCCTACCAAGAAGAAGAAGTGGGCACGGCCAAAGGAGAAGCAGACGTCCGTGTCGTGATGAAGTTTCATCCCTTGCTGGCACCTTACAAAGTCGCTGTATTTCCCATTGTCAAAAAAGATGGGCTGCCAGAAATTGCCCGGCAAATCATTGACGACCTCAAATATGACTTCCCGGTGATGTATGACGAAAAGGATTCGGTGGGGAAGCGGTATCGACGTCATGACGCTATTGGCACGCCGCATTGCATCACCGTGGACTTTGAGACCAAAGATGACCACCAAGTCACGGTGCGGGACCGCGACACCATGGAGCAAGTGCGAATTCCGATTTCAGAGGTGAAAGCCTTCTTGGCCCAAAGCCTCAACTGGCGTGATGTGCTCTAAGCGCGCTTTTATATCATAAAAGTTGAGACACCAATGATTAACAGCTAAGCTGCTATTTCAATCAATGTACCGGAACTGCTACGGCTCGTAGTGGTTCCGGTTTTTTTCAACGATGGGATCTGATCCCATCGGAGTTGCCAACTTTCGCACAATATGCTACTTTTTAATAGTACAAGGGACCAAACGATTTCATCCATTTCCCTTGATTTTATCCGTCACCATACTACGCCATGATTTCCTAGAAAAACAAGGTGCTCCGGGCCCAAATGTGCCTGATCATCTTGTGCAGCTTGTCGCTGGGGCAAAGGGTGAGCCCAAGGTAATATGTCGATTGCACGCTGGTCCTTCTGGGATCTCATGAAGCTGGGCAATATTTCTCTCATACAAAATCTCTCCCAAGTGCAACTAAATCTCAGACTCCGCTGGGATCTACAACATTTTATATGAGAAAGTTTGACGACTCTCTTCATGCCCAATCCTTTTTTGAATTATGGTTGCGGACTAAGGGGAATATTGAGAATCCACTACAAGCTGTTTACATCAAGCGGCGCATGAGAGGCTGGGATGAAGGGGACCCAGACTCGAATAGAAAATCGAGCATGGCGGGCTAAGTCGCGGGACTGTGGGAAGAAGGGACTTACAGCCGAACCTGAAGCAGGATTTGTGCACAACTTGTCCTGATCACTGGCAAGCGAGTGAGCCGAAGGAACCAAGTAAGCATGTAGCGTTATTATGGAGGTGTTCCTTAGGTTCTGTCAGCGTAAATTTTCCCGCAGGCTGAGCCGAATCACCCTTGAGTAGGCTTTTAATGCATTTTCTCCAAGTGCAGGGTACACATCACAAAAAAGCCCAGCTGCGTTGCCGGGCTTTTTTTATCGATTCAAGGAAGAATTTCTTTTCAAATTCACTAGTTACGAGTAGCGTAGCGGCTCAGGTAATAGTTGATCGTGAAGGCAGTGAAAAAATAGCTGTCTTTGACGTCAGGATTTCCACGCTTAGCGCCTGGCTTGAACTGACCTGTAGGAGAGCGCTCAGAAAGCTGCACAGCCAAGTCGCTGGATGCTGCCGACAAAGCCTCAAAGTCTGGATAGACTGTACTCACATCGTCGAGATAGTCGGTGGAAGTGAGTCGATAGCCCAGCTCTACACCGATTCCGGTGTACTCCGTCAGGCGAAGGTTGAGCCCAATGCCCAGCGGCGCACTCCACTGAATGAGGGAGTATGGATTGGGATAATCTCCGCCTGGGATGTATTGTCCTTCGGTACCAAGCGGCTGAAGGGCATGCCATGTGCCGTTAAAGCGTGCTTTGGGGTTGAAGTGAAAAAGGGACACGCCGAGAAACACGTAGGGCGTGAAGTGAGGCTTGCCGAGATATTCGTTTCCGAAGTTCTTGTCTCGGAAAAACTCATACATCAACACGCCGCTCGCTTCCACGATGTGGGATTTGAAGTGCAAGTTGCGGAGTTGGCGGCCTTCGTCCAGGGCCATGTTGTCCGAAGCTCCGATCTCGCCATATTGCAGCGCCACCCGAAAACTCAAGTTGGGGAGCATGTAGCGATTGTACCCAAGCTGGACAGCTGGCCGAAGCAGAGAGTTGTTGAACTTGTCAGTGAGATCGCCATAATAATATAGCGTGCCGATCCCGACGGAAAAAGAGTGAGTTCTTTGCGCCTGAAGGCTTGAGGACAAGCCAAGGATGCAGAGCAATGTCAAGAATAGATAACGAAGCATGAAGGTCGATTTTGGGCTAATGAATAAAACGTTTAGGTGTTTTGCGACCTGATGGGGTGATTAAAAGTAGAAAAAATAAAAGACGAGGTAGAAGGGTTGCGCGATTTCCGTCAAAATGATCGCATCAACTGTATAAAGATATGATTGGCAGGCTCATGGTAGGCTTATTTCCGAAAAACGTAGCCAATACCTATAGTCGTAAAAAAGTAACTATCATTCGCATCTGGGTTCCCCCTTTTGCTCCCCATCCGGACAGCATCACCCGACCGATCAGATAAGACCACGGCCAGAGGCCCTGATGCTACTTGAAGTTTTGCCATATCGGGATAATTCGTGCTCACATCGTCAAGGTAGTCCGTGAAGGTGAATCGGTACCCCATCTCCAGCCACAGCATCACACGCGAAGGCAATCGCAGGGATACGCCTGCGCCTGCGGGCACTGCTAGTTGCTGTAGAGCATACGGCCCTCGAGAATGATCTGCCATGTGCTGGCCTTCTGTCCCAAGCGGTTGCAGGGAGACCCACTCGCCTTCGTGTCGCGCACGGGGATCAAAGGCGAATCCCGCAACTCCTGCAAAAATCAGGGGGCTCCAATGCGTTTTTTTCCTCCAGCGCTGAACGATCGAGCGGTCTGGGAACATCTCATACACGCCCGAGAGCTGAAATTCGGTCAATGGACTGCGAAAAGACAGGTTTCGTGCCCTGCGATCTTCTGAAGATGCCCATGCATCGTCCCCCTGAATGCTCCCGTGGGTGAGGCTGGCCCGGAGACTCAAACCAGGCCTGAGATAATATCCTGCTTGAAGTTGCGCAGCAGGCCGAAAGTCTGCCACGCGCCAACTGTCGCTGAGGTCGCCGAAATATCGGCCCACGCCGAATCCCGCTCCTACATAAGCGCTGCGCTGAGCGAGCAAGGGAGAGAAAGTACCACACAGGAGGATGAGCAGGAGAATGGGGGAAAGAAGCTGAGAGTTCACGATCAATAATGTTTTGCCCCTAAGGTAGCCTCGCCCAGGCAGCCCGTGAAGACGATTTTTATCCAAATATTTCCGGCGATCTTTTCTGACGAGATGAATATTCGCTCCTCCGTAGGAAGAAATGCTGTCCCCTGCCGTGCAATTCAGTCCTTCCTTTGTTATTCCTTTCCGCTTCAATTCGCAGCAAGTTTGTGCGAAGTACAGGAGTTGGCTAGCTTTGAAAGCTAAAAGGATCCGTTCACCAGAACCAGCCATTCTGAAATTGTATTAAACTGGGACCGTCTAGTTGCGAATGGTCCATCGCTCAACATAGGAGAATGTGAGGGGGGACTCAAGAATCCTCCCTTTGCTAGCATCAGCTCCACACCTACTCATCAATAAGTCCACAGCATGGGGAAGAAGAGAGACAAAGGAATTGCCGTATGGGGCCTCTTAGGGCTGGTCGTGCTGCTCGCAGGCGTGTATTGGGTCACCACTAAGCAAAGCCGCACGAGCAGCCTCGACGCAAAAGACATAGCCTTTTCCCTCGAAGACACAGCGGCTGTTAGGAGCATTCGCCTCAGCAGGGTACAAGAAGGCAAGGAAGTGACGAGTGTAAGCCTCGTCCGACAAGCCAATGGGATCTGGACTGTGAACGAGACTTACAGGGCTTTTGTACCGCAAATCACTCAAATCCTTACCACCATGCACCGAATGCAGGTGAAAGAAACCTTGGTCGGAAATGGTCTTATCTCCGCCGACAAGATCCTCCACCTCGTACATACACGAATTGAAGTATCGGGCGATAATGGCAAGCCGATAAAAACCTACCTCTTGGGCACAGAGTCCAAAGCCAGCCGAGGCTCGCTCATGAAGCTGGAGGGTGCAAGCGACCCCTACATTGTCGAGCGACCCGACCTCCAGGGCTACATCAATCCCTTCTTCAACATTGATGTGGACATTTGGCGCGAAAAACTCCTTTGGCGGGCGGAAGCCAAGGACCTCCTCGAAATTCGGATCGAATGGCCTGCTGATCCGGAACGCAACCTGATCCTGAGCCACGAACCAGAGCGCCCCTGGACCTTGCAGCCAGATGGCTTGCTTCCTGATCATGATCGACTCACCCAGTACCTCGGACAGTTCCAGGGAGCGGTGTTTGCAGAATCTTTTGCCGAAAGAACCTATCCAGATCGCCGCCTCGCCTTGTCCAAAGAGCAGCCCGACATCCGGTTTATCCTTCGCTACACCGATGGTCGCTCCCGCGAACTTGTCCTCTATGCGCGCAGCGAAAACCCAAACTCCTACTTCGGTTGGATCATTGGTGTAGATGAACTTTATACAGTGCAGCACTTTGTGTTTGACCCCTTCCTTCGGACTCCTGCTCAACTCTTGCCAGAGGTCGGTACCTGAGTAAGGGCGAATCATCCATTATTGAGCGCAGGGCAGCGCGACAACTTTCCTTTTTCATTCGATCATTAGCCAAAAAGCCAAGCCGGATATTTCCCGACTTGGCTTTTTGCTTGTTGTGAATGTGGTAAACCGCGGTTCCAAGTGTGAGGGCCTGCTATCTCATGAGATACATTTTGCCCCAGCCATTTCTGAAAAATTGCTCGGTCCCTGTGTCTCTCAGCTCTAAATCTTCGCTTGGCATTTTGATGTACACCTTGTACAGATAGACGCCATTGGCAAGCTGGTCGCCGTATTCGTCAGTTCCATCCCAAGCGTATTGGGTGAGGTTGTGACCAAAGTGCACATCTCCCAATTCCATCAAGTCCACCATTTTCACCATTTTTCCAGAGATGGTATAAATGTGAATCTGGAACATCTCCGGCATTTCAGACCCGGTGAGACTATAGACGAATCGTGTCGAGGAGGAAAACGGATTGGGATAATTGAGGATTCGGGTCACCGTGCTCTTCGATACGACCTCAAAATTGATTCCATACAAATTGGCACCTCGGCCTGAAGGGTTATTTCGTTTGTCTTTGCCTTGTACACGAAGGCCATACACGCCATCGGCTAGCGGCTCTATGCGACCTGGGTAAAAATAAATTCGAGCCTTGTTCTCTGGCAAAGTTCCGGGCAGCCACTCCACGCGGGGATCCCCCACGAAGATCCGCACTTCATTGAGGGTCGAAATCCCCGTACGAAGGTAAATTTCAAAGGCAGCAGTATCGTCCAGGGCCAAGAATGGGTTTTCATCATTTACCTCAATGACGATCTCGGGCTCAGGCGATACAAAATCTCCATTGATGATGTGCTTCCCGTCGAAGGTGACATCCAGTATGGGATTTTCGTTGTCAACCACGATGAATACCGCCTGTGAAAATAGATTGTTGAAATAGTGTTGCTCTACCGGTCTGCGCTGCGGATTCACCTCCACATTCACCGAGACAAGCCCATCAAGGCCCAAGCCCAAGGTATTCACCCGAAACTCGATCGGCGCATAAGCACCCTCTGCCAAAGGAGGCAACATCAGGCTGTCGAGAATTACCCGCGCACGATCCTGCCGATTGACATACAGGATCACTTGCACACTGTCCTCCACGTCTATTTCAGAGATGTTGCGTGCTCCCAGCTTGAGGTACAAGTCTTTGCCTTCTTCCAGGGTATCTGCTTCGAAGGCATAGCTGGTGATGGCATCGACGGTGAGATCTGGTGCCGGGCTGTACAAGACATGCCAGTGATCAAGTTGTGGTGCGGTGCGACGTGCCGTGTCCCTCCCCTTGGCTTCGAGTCGAAGGTAGGGATAGAGCGAGGCATCAAGGGTAGAAAAATTGGTTGTGCCATCGGGCAAGCCATTGAACATCAGCGAGTCGGAACCATTGGTCCGGACAGCAGAGATCGCCGTAGTCATGGTCTCGGCGAGCTCAGTGTCGAGGCTACGCCAGTCCCACCACAGGGATTCCCAAGACAAGGCTGGTCCGATCAGGGTAGAGGTGACGCTCCCTTGATCGTAGGGTGCAAAAAGGATCGTATTGATGGAATATTTTGTCTCCGCGGTCGGAGAATATACCTCGATGGCTCCGGAAGAGGCACCCTTGCGGCCCATCACAATGAAGGGTTTTCCATCTTTCACCTGGCGAATGTCATCGGAGACGCCGATGAGTTTCAGGGCATCAAAGATATCTTCTGACCATTCGGGTACCCGGGGATTTTGCTGGCTTCCTACGATCACATAATCGCCGTTGGCGGCTTGGTTGATCACGTTGCGAAGCTTGAAGAGCTGTTCAGGCGGACGGGCAGAACCGACAGGCCCCGAAATGGGAAAGTTGAGCTTGGGCTCCAGGGTATATTGGTCCAGGACGATAAAAGCAACTTGATCAAAGTACACCCCGGAATTCGAAAGGTCCACAACCAAAGAGCCATTGATGGAGAAAATGAAACTCCCTCCTTCCCGAGTAGAAAAATCGTATTCGGAGGCAAATTTGCCGAATTCCCAGCGCTGCTGAAGCTCGTTGATCAGCAGGTTGTCAAAGGTGTTTTTGGGAAATTGGGGTAGTTGACTCTGTGCCCAGCCTGTGCGCGTCTGTATGTAGCGAAACGAAGCATTGACCCACACTTGCGGGCTGACATTGGTGAGCCTCACACGCCAGTAATACACGGTCGAATCCACCAAGGGAAAGGGGACTTCCCAAGTGGCGAGAATGCTCGACCCGACAACGTTGCCAGAGTTTACCTTGGCCGGGGAGTCAAAAGTCGGCTTGGTATCAATTTCAAACACAAATCCGACGTCCTTGTCCGTGGTCATGAAGACCGTGGAAGCTTGGAGGGTCACTTTATTATCCGGCACGATGGCATACTCTCGCGGACTAAGAATCGCCGGAATATTGCCCGGTACGATGATGCCGACGGACACAAAATTATTCTGTTCGTTGTATTCCTCAATCTCATCTTCGGCATCGACAAAGATTTCGAAGAAGTTTTGCCCCGTGAGCAAATCTCCTACGGGATTGATCAAGGAGGCGCTGATCGTATCTCGGTCAAAGACCATCTGGCGCCGCAGCGTGGGGTGGTCGAAGACAGATCCATCGGGCAAGCGCTGGCGGATGGTGATGTCAAAGGAGTCGTTGGTGACCAGTCCCAAATTATCTACAATGAGAGAAATGCGGAAGGAGTCGTCTTGAGCGGTGAAGTTATCTGGAGTGAAAAATACGCTCGCATTGGTGATGCTCAGATCTGGCGCTTCTGGCACATAAAGTTTGAGGGCAGGATCTCCTTGAAGATTCATCTGGCGACCGTGGTTGATCACGCTGAGCACTTTCAAGGAATCTACATACCTCGGGAGCACGGTCTGAAGCACTTTTCCGACAGGCTGGCCATTGAGGTTGCGATACATGAGGTTGTAATACACCTCTCCAAAGCTTTTGAGCGGAAAAAGATTGCCGATGGAAGAGTTACCCAAGTAGGCGATCGATCCTCTTCCCTTTTCCCGGACCCATCTTTCCCCAAAGCTGGCGCCGCTCGGGTCGGATCCCACGGTGAAGTCTCCGCCATAGCAGCCCATAGCAATCATGAAGGGGTAGCGCCCAAAATTGTTGTATTCGAAAGGCTCCCGAATCGAGACATCGTTGATATTGGCAGTAGAGTGACCAAAAAAGTGCAAAATCTGTGTGCCGCCACTGATTTGGTCGTGATAAGTTGCCTCATTAGGATCAATGACAATGCTGCTTTCGCGTTTTTGGAAGTAGGTCACTTTTCCGCCAACTGGGAGTCCTTTGAAACGATTGATCATGAACACCAGCGCAGATGAGATGGCATTTTGCTCTGCCTCACTGCCTCCACCGCCCAGAAACACCCCTTTCTTCATCCAGGGTTCCCAGGTACTGTGTTCGTAGTCGTTGATTTTCTGGAGATAATCCAAGCCCTCTGTATCTGACTGTATATTGATCCTGCCGATGGCAGCTTCAGGGCGAAGCTCGATGGTATCTTGCCGCCAGTTGCACACATATTCGTAGTCGGAGGCGGGGTAGCCATAGGTGGGCACTAGTGGGTAGGCAGGGTTGTGCTCTCTGGTCCGATATTTTCCTTTGCCCCAAAGCAAAAAATACTCGGGCTTGGTGTTCCAGTTGTCCATCGCATACTTGCAAAAGCGCTTGATCGCGAGGGAGGTCACCGATCCATACCCAAATTCATCATAGATTTCATCCACGTACACCACTTTCACGGACGAGAGAGGCGTCACTGTGGCCGTGTCGCGATACTGGGCATAGGCTAGGGCGGAGGCTGCCAACTTGCGGTCGGTAATGATCACGTATTCTGCGCCAGCATTGGGATCAAACAAACGATTAAGCCTTGGGCTTTCTATCCTCGGTGTGCGGATGGCTTTATCCGTCGCGACGAATAGATTGCGACCATTCCCAAAGCCCTGGACGATGACACGGGCCTGGTTCCCTTGAATCACACCGACATTGCGAAACTGGTTCCGTAGGTCATACACAAACACAGAATCATCGCCACCGACGCCATTGAGGCGCAAGTACGCTTTTTGGTTATTTGTCCAATTCTGCACCCAAAAAGACGAGTCGCCAGTGAAGTTGGGTGCCCGCGTGTAGGTAAGGGCGAGATAACTCACGTTGCTGTTATCTACCCCCGCTGCCGCTGCGCTGAAGGTAAAGTCAGTCGTCTGATTGAGGGCGCTAGCCGGAAAATATTCTCTGAAAAAGGTTTTTTGATAAATGGTGGACGTCAAAAAAGCGGTGTCCAACACTGGGTTGGAGGCATTGCCATTGATCATCACCTGCAAAAAGTGAGTGCTGAGCGAACGGCCAAAAACCCTGGTTTCAAATTCCAGCGGCAAGCCGTCATTAATGATCGCTGGGGTTGCCAGCGGCACAGTCACCGGAGAACCCACCCCGAATCCAGGCCCTTGATAGCCTTCACCCGTCACGTATTCAGTATTAAGGGTGAATCGCGCATCAATGGCGTCGCTCCCGCCCGTTACATAGCGCGTCTGGGGATCATTGGGATGAAATTCTCTGTAAGCCCGATATCTGAAAGAAGTTTCGGGGGTATATAAGTTATAAGTCGGATCAAACTGGCTGAAATACCGCGCACTAGAAGGTGTGTTGTTCCATGTGAGAAAATAACCCGATTCGTCTGAAAATAAGCTAATGGCTTTGTTTGGCTGCTCATCATTCCCATGAGCCAGCTTGAGGCTAAAAGGATCCACATACATCGTGGAGTCCACGCGCCCATCGTTTCGCAACCCAAAAAACTCCAGGTACTGCCAGTTGACGCCACTTCCATTCACATAGATCGGCACTTCCTTGCCCCGATAATATAGACGGAGCCGATTGGCTGCAATCGTGGAAATTGGGTACCCCTCGTTGATCAGGGCTGTTTTCGACACGCGATACACACCATCCTGATCCACGACCAGCTTCACCCAAGTCTGATTGGCCGCTGTTTGGTACCAACTATTGCCGTAATCGAAGTTCTGCGCCCATACGCCGGAAGCGGCTACGGAGAGGAAGAGAAGATAGCTAAGGAGGCGTTTCATGATGGGATTCTCGTAGAGACAAATGAACATGGATACAAACTACGTAATACACAACCGATGGAATGTCGGCTTGGTTACTGAATGTGAAACTTCAGCGATACGATGTGGGTGTGCAGGTTTTCGGAAAGATTTCCAATGTTCGCGAGGGCATAATCAAGCGTGAAGTTCCGCACCACGACGCCAGCACCTACTGTCGGAAAAAAGCCCCTGGCAGGATTACCGTCTTGATCTATGACGTTTTGGATGTTATAGACGCCGCCTCGGAGGAAGGCGACCTTTCGATACTGAGGATTCAGGAAAGCAAATTCTGCCCCGACACGCGGGTCAACACTGGCATTGCCCATGAAGAGGAGCGAACCAGGGCGCCTTCCGTCGAAGAATACATCGCTGTCCAAAGCGAGAAGCACCTTGGCCTTCCGAGCCAGTCGAAAATCATAAGCAAATCCCAACCTCAGTGCCGGGCGGGTCAACTCCACGCTGCTAGTGGGCACGATGTTTCCCGTAGCGATAAACTCCTCCGCAAAAGTCTCCGTGTTGAACGTCCATGCATTGTAGGTGTGCGTCGCATCCGTGAGCACGGCGGCCACGGCCAAGGGGCCTTTTTCATAGCGAGCTGCCAGATCAATTCCAAACCCCCAGGCATTTGCAAAGCGACCCACACCGCGATAAATGATCTTGGTATTGAACCCAAGGTTCAGTCCCTCTACCCGCACAGGCTGCCAGGCATAGGATATCAGGGCGGCTAACTGTGTCTCCGAAAAGCTCGTGACACGACTATAATTGAAGCTTCCGTCTGGATCTACCAGCCGAAGGGTATTCGGGATGTCGTCCACGCCCATGCGGATGATCGATACGCCGAAGTGGCGATCGAGAGAAGAATCCAGTGGCATGCTGAATCCGATGTAATTATAGTCGGCGATACCAGCAAAGTAGGAGGCGTGCATAAGCGACACCTCAGGATAGGGCAAGGCTCCCGGTGCTGCCAGCGCCGCGGGGTTCCAGTAGCCCGCAGTCACATCTTGCGCCGCGGCGACTTGGGCATTGCCCATTCCAAATGCGCGGGCACCCACCCCTATCCGCAGGAATTCATTGCTGTATTTCGGAGTGCGCGTGGTCGAGGGTTCGCCAGTTTGAGCGATCAAGGATGAGGAAAGAAGAATTCCCAAGCTGAGAATTCCCATAAAAATCATTCTGGTCATAGGCGTTTTGGGGTAACCAACTGATGTCTGCCCGAATGCTCGCACGAAGAGAAAAAGCTGCCATCCCATGAGATCAATCCCATTACGATCGAACAACAGTTCTCGGATTTCTTTGTGCTTTACCATTTCCGAAGAACCTGACCTACTGCTGCGAACTCACGAAGCAAGCCTGTACTCCCAATTTTGCCCAAAGGTGCTACAGCCCTCAAATGAAAAACAAAGCAGAACGCCACGCAAGCGAAGCAGGTTGATCGGGTCATCAGCGATTAAAGGCAAAAGAGGAGCAAGACAGTGGGAGCGATATGGCCAAAATTCTTTAAAAAATGGAAAACTTCGAGTCAAATAACTAAATCAACGGACCAGGGGGTAGTCAAGACGTTGAGCAGAATTGAAGAGGTAATCAAAAACAAAGCGACCAATCATAGCATAGATTGGCACATTTTGAAAGTGGTACAAGTGTGGCTTTTTCAGTCGAGCATCATTCAAGGCCTTAGCCTTTTACCCCTCAAATCACTGCACCTCTCACACAGAAAACAAGGGCAAAAGCCGGAACATATTTCAGTCGATCTCTCCCTTCTGATTGGGCCGATTCACTCGTTTAGTGCATGGGCTTTCACACAGGAAGACTACCAGACGTTACTTGACCTCCCGTGCAAATCCTATGCCTTGAATCCATCTCAGCCGAGAGCGTAATCTCGCGTTGCGTTTTCCATTCGCTCGCGCACCAGCTCTGACAGAAACCATTCCTCTGCGGGCAACACATGCATCAACGCTTCATCGAGGTCGCGGTAGGTGAGGAGGCGTTGGAGGGCACTCCGCACAAATCTGCGGACTTCGTAGTATCCGTCATTGATCTCATCCAGCAGCTCGGTTCTTCCAGCAAACAGGTATGCGATGCGGGCAAATGCCTCAGAATACCGCAAATCAACGTCGTGGGTGGGAATTTGCTCCAGCGTAGTCGCCAACAAATACACGGGCGAAAATAGACTCAAGGGACGACCATTTTTCAATGAGATTCTCTCCGCATGAAAGCATGCCTCTTCGTACCATCGAGCTTGACGCGAAATCGCCTCTCCAGGCCATGTGGCGATGAGCGCAGTGTGTGATTTCCAGGAGTAGCGCGTAAATCCGCTATCGGTGATGCCGACCCGCTGCCATCCATGTTCTTTGATCAGTTCTTCCCAGCGGAGGCGCTCTACCACAGAAGGAAGTTGGAGCAAAAAGGCGGCCTCCCTCGGCACACGCCACTGGCAAGCTATCCCATCGGTGAGATAGACATCCAAAATGCCATTACCGACCCAGATGGCATATCGCTGCCATGGGCCCAGACCATCTAGCAAGGGAAGGAGGCGATCAAGGGTTGATGCTTTGTGAAAATTCATGTTTGTAAACTCGTTGCCGCAAAAATTCTTCTGCAATCTTTTGTTCATGGACCCTGCCTACGCGAAGGGCATCAGCCAATGCGAGAAGTTCATACAAATCCGGATCATTCCGAATCGCTTTTAGCACCGAGCCATACAGAGGGGTGACCGACTGGCCACGCATGTTGCCGATCGGGCTGGGCCACACCAGAATGTCGTCATCGGCGACGATGTGATCCACCAAAGGCCTGGCAGCGTGGGCAGTGGGAATGCCCCGCGTGAGCGGTCCTGGTTGGGCAGGAAAGACATACTTCAGCCCATGAACCAAAAACTCCATCAAGGCGGCACGGTGAACCTTCTTTTTGCTTGGGTCCACCAGTCGAGCCTGGAGATTGCGATGAAGCCCTTCGGCGACTTCCGACTGGCTAATCTGTAGCATACTTGCCGCATCCGCATACTTCCAGGGAGTCTCTCCCTGCTTCACCATCCACAGCAGGATCACCACATCCTGCGGTCGCATGCCATTGTGTTTACGCATATTGTTCTAAAGCCTCTTCGCTTTCAGGTCAGGTGTGAAAATTGGATCCGACAGACACTTCCCCACTTCAGGTAATGACTCTGGATCTGTTGTGTGAACCAAGAGACCATGAGGAATCTATTTGCCATCACGTTGGATCGCAGTTCGCGAAAACTACTGCTTGGTTGCCTGAATATTCAAGCAAAAATCACCCCATTTCAACATGTGGAGCGTCAACGGCTTAGATTCAAGTGAATTTCGGCGAGAATGGATTGCTTAATCGTTTCTCAGTTCCTCTTGACTGCCCTCATAAAATTGGGCGATCTCGGCAAGTTCTTTCCGCTTCAGCGCTGGCACAGTTGCATCTTTGGGGGGATACCCGACAGGAATGAGGAGGAAGGGACGCTCATTGTCAGGACGATTCAGGATCTTCGAAAGAAAATTCATCGGGCTGGGGGTGTGGGTGAGGGCGACTAGCCCCGCGTGGTGGATCGCTGTGAGCAAAAAGCCGCATGCTAGGCCCACCGATTCATTGACATAGTAATTGGTTCGTCTCGCTCCTTCCTCCACCCCGAAGATCTGCCTGAAGACCACAATCAACCAGGGCGCAACCTCCAAAAAAGGCTTGTGCCAGTCTGTGCCAAGTGGCTGCAAGTCCTGTAGCCATTCATCAGACATGCGTCCATGATAACTCCGGTATTCTTCCTCCTCTGCTGCTTCTCGGATCGCTTTTTTGATGATAGGATCGCTCACAGCGCAGAAGGTCCAAGGCTGCTTATGCGCACCCGAGGGAGCCGTAGAGGCGGCCAGGATCAGTTGCTCAATGACTTCGCGCGGAACCTCTCGATCCGAA
Organism: Bacteroidota bacterium; assembly: GCA_036835375.1. Lineage (GTDB taxonomy): Bacteria > Bacteroidota > Bacteroidia > J057 > J057 > JANQTF01. The sequence continues at coordinate 35,598 of DAITMB010000016.1, read as the reverse complement.
AACATGCGAAGGCTCCTGCGTTCATCCAGCCATTGATGGTAGGCCTTGGATCGCGAGATCATTTCTTGAGGAGGATAGCTATCCCGGACGTAGGGTATGAAAGTAGAGATAGACATGAGAATCCAGTGGGTGAATAATCCTTACAATTTGACCTTTCTAGCAAAAAGCCTACCTGATTTCTCCTTTTGCAAGTACAAGACGGCGCAATGAAATCTTTCCCTCTCCTCGAGTTGATGAGAACTTGATTGTGGCATTTGGAATCACGCAGATCAACGAGCGCTTTCTGTCCTGTGAGCACACCCAAAAGCAGAAGTAGATTCCTTTCTTTTTTTCGTAATGGTGCTAAAAAATTCGGAGAAGCACTTACCTTTTGTCACCGATTGGGCGAAAGAGAGCAAATCATCTTACCCTAAGGCCTCTCACTGCCTGTGGCTGATGTGATCAGCTTGTTTCTTTTGCTCCTTCGGCTACCACCTACCTACTACGTGACAAGCTATGCGACAAATGATCCGACTCTTCTCGCCCGTCATATGGCTGATGATTGGAGGGCTGAACGCCACGGCTCAATCTTTTCCGGACTCGGCCTGGGTACAAGGCTTCTATCACCTTGGCGACACCACGTGGTTTTTGTTTGAAGAGGCTCATTATGAGGTCGATCCAGATCGGGTGGTGGTGACGGGGGCCTTCCGAAACTGGAGTACCGACATGGACGATTCTGCCTGGATCCTAAGCCAAGTTAACGAAAGTGCTTGGCTGCTCGCAGTTCCTAATGCCGCTTATGCTACCTTCGGGCCGCAAACTGAGTTCAAATACCGCATCAATGACGGTGCCTGGATGACACCACCCGCCGGGACACCCAATGCCAAAGGTGGCAATCTTGTCCTGTTTCCCCACTTAATTCCCCCTTCCGTGAAAGCAGAACTCCGAAGATCAGGTACTATCTGGGTTTCTTTTCAAGGCAGCAATCGGCCTCTTTCTCCTGACGCATATCAGCTCACCGATGCACAAGGTCAACGGCTCAACATCGCTGAAGTATTGCCCAACGAAGCTCACACCGCCTTGCTCGTGCCGGAGCTTCCTTTGGATATTCGCCGGGTCCACTGGCTGGAAATCCCTCATTTGGGACTTCGATCTCTGTGTTCCTTCGATGGCTGGTTCAAAGAGCTTTACTCTGCCAAGCCTCTTGGCGCCAATATTTCCCTTGATGGCCGCGAGACAGCCTTTCGGCTGTTTGCCCCTCGTGCTGAGCGCATTCAATTGTATCTCTATCTCGACAAAGACGACGAGCAAGCAGAACGTGTCGTGGAGATGGCCATAGATCCTGATGGCGTGTGGGAGGCCTTTTTTCCGGAGAACCTTCAAGGGATCTGGTATGACTTTACCGTGCATGGCGCAGAAGATCCCGGTAACCACTTTTACGAAACCACCCCAGTACACATCTCCGATCCCTACGCCAGGGTCAGCGATGACAGCTTTGGAAAATGTCGGGTATGGCCCGCAACGAAGCCTGCTAAGCCGCTCGCCAAAGGTATTCCGCCGACGCAGGACATCATTGCCTATGAAGTTCACGTGCAGGACTTCACAGATCTTCTCCCGGTCTCGGAGGACATGAAAGGCACCATTCCAGCTTTCCATCAGCGGGGGCTGAAAAATCGTGCCGGTGAGCCCATCGGATTTGATTACCTCGTCGATTTGGGGATCAACGTAGTCCATCTTATGCCCATGCAGGAGTACCTCCACTATCCCGATGCCTGGTGGAAGCCTTCCTTTGAGAACGATCCCTTCATGATAGAGCAAGGCATCGCTACCGAAAATTATCAGTGGGGCTATCGCACGTCACACTGCTTTGCAGTGGAGAGTCGATATCGGCAAAAAGGAACCGAAGCAGGTGCAGAGCGCGAGCAATTTCGTGACTTGGTCGAGTCATTTCACCAAGAGAATATCGCCGTGATCATCGACATCGTGCCCAATCACACGGCAGAAAATATGGACAGCCAGCCATACTTTTTTCACTGGAATGTGCTGGACAAACAATATTATTACCGTACCAAAAATCTCGCCCACATCGGAGAGTATGGAAATGAGGTAAAGACAGAAAATCGACCCATGGTGCAGCGCTGGCTCATAGATCAGTGCAAACACTGGATTGAGGAGTTTGGGATCGACGGATTTCGAGTGGACCTCGCCGGGCAGATTGACCGCCAGACCCTCGAAAAACTTCGAATCGCTCTGGGACCAGAGATTATTCTCTACGGAGAACCCTGGATCGGATCATTCGACCCCGATTTTGAATCGAATCCCTCATGGGATTGGTACAAGCACAATTCACCCATCGTTTTCTTTCAAGACGAAGCCCGCAACGCCATCAAGGGGCCCGTGAGTAATCCCGAAGTCAAGGGTCGCGATCAGGGCTATGCCGGTGGAAATTTCAAAGAAAAAGAGAGCGTAAAACGGGCGTTGACAGCAACTTTTCCTGATGACAAGACCCCCCTGAGCGGCATCAGCTACCTGGACATCCACGACAATTGGTCGCTTGCTGATCAATTCGCGCTCAACGACTGGAACGGGAACTTGGGAGTGGATGAGGATCGCTACAAAATCGCAGCGCTCCTGCTTTATACTTCTGTCGGTCCCATCGTGACGCACGGAGGCACCGAAGTGATGCGCTCCAAAGGCATCGCTGAACTCAGAGAGACGGTCAAAACCATGCAAAATGGCACCAAGGTGTACTTGCACGGAAAGCGTGATACCTACAACATGCGCCGCGCCAACCAGTTCGTTTGGGAACAGGTCGGGATGAAAAAAGATGGTCGTAAGTACCACAACAATTACGGCAATATGTATGCTTTTTGGCGTGGACTGAACCGATTTCGAATGTCAGCATACGGAGAAGTGTTTCGCCTTGCGGAGCCAGTGCCGATGGGATACTTTCAGTGGGCCGACACGATCAACCCTTACCAGCTCGGATACCTTGTAGCCAATCGCGTGTTTGTCCTGATCAATACAGGCGGCGAGGCACATGACTGGAAGGGGATTGTGCTACCGTCAGGCACTTGGCGGCTCATCGGCAACAATGAAGCGTTCGACCATATCAATGGAGTGAAAGATGAGAAGCGGTGGCAAAGTCTTTCCGGCGGCGTTCCTTTAGACTTTGTCCTGGAAGGCACAGAGTTTAAAGTCTGGGTGCGAGATTGATGCTTTTTTTGTAGGGGTATCTAGGCGGTTCGCCACGATGATTTGATACAGAAACAGCCGCTCCAGTTGGAGCGGCTGCTTTGTTTCGAGGCGAATACCAGAGAAGATGTTTATTTAGCGAATGCGATGGAGCGTTTCTCTCTGATGACCGTGATCTTGATGTGGCCGGGGTACTGCATGTCCTTCATGATCTGCTGAGAAATGTCGAAGGCGATTTGATCCGCCTTGTCGTCGCTCACTTTCTCACTTTCGACAATCACCCGCAGTTCCCTTCCTGCTTGGATCGCATAAGTCTTCACCACACCAGGATAAGACAGGGCAAGTGTTTCGAGGTCCTTGAGCCGCTGGATGTAGGATTCTACGATTTCGCGGCGAGCGCCGGGGCGTGAGCCCGAAATTGCATCACAAGCCTGTACGATTGGCGAGATGATAGAAGTCATTTCGATCTCATCGTGGTGGGCACCGATGGCGTTGCAGATGTCTGGGTGCTCTCCGTACTTTTCGGCAAGCTCCATGCCGAGCAGGGCGTGGGGTTTGTCGGAGTGATCTTCAGCTACCTTGCCAATGTCGTGGAGCAGGCCTGCCCGTTTGGCTTTTTTCACATCAATGCCTAGCTCCGCAGCCATGACTGCGCAGAGGTTTGCGGTCTCACGAGAGTGGTTGAGCAGGTTTTGTCCGTAAGAAGAGCGGTATTTCATTCGCCCTATCAGCTTGATGAGTTCAGGGCGTAATCCCGGAATCCCCAGATCAATGGCTGTGCGCTCGCCAAGCTCGATGATTTCCTCGGTGATCTTTTTCTCAGTTTTTTTCACCACTTCCTCAATTCTCGCTGGGTGGATGCGGCCATCCGTCACGAGCTTGTGGAGCGAGAGGCGAGCGATTTCCCTGCGAATGGGGTCAAATCCAGAGAGGATAATCGCCTCTGGGGTATCATCGACGATGATCTCTATGCCTGTGACCATTTCCAGCGCCCGGATGTTGCGCCCTTCCCGACCGATGATCCTGCCCTTGATCTCGTCATTTTCAAGGGGGAACACCGTGACCGTATTCTCGATAGCGTGCTCCGCCGCAGTCCGCTGAATCGTCTCAATGACGATCTTTTTGGCGTCTTTCGTAGCAGTGAGTTTGGCTTCCTCAATGATGTCTCTGGCTTGCGATGCAGCCTCGGATTTCACGTCCTGCTTGAGGGCTTCCATCATACTGGCCTTGGCCTCCTCGGCGGAGAGACCAGCGATTTTTTCCAGGTCAGTCACTTGCTTTTGTCGCAGGTGCTCAAGGTCTTCTTGCTTTTTTTCATACAGCTCTAGCTGGGTCGCAAGCGTTTCCTTCAGGGCATCTACCTTGTCCTGAGAAGACTTGAGGCGCTGCTGCTCGGATTTGATTTTCTCTTCTCGACTTTGGATCTGCTGTTCGCGCTGTCGCAGCTTGTTTTCGCGCTGGTCGAGCTTTTCTTTCTGCTTATCAGCATTGATCTCAAATTTTTCCTTCAAGGCCTGATACTTTTCATTGGCCTTTGCAATGCGGTCTTGCTTGATGTTTTCTCCCTTTAGCTCAGCTTGGGAAATAATGCTTTCAGCCTTCACCTTGGCTGTTTCGATCATTTTGTTATTCGCGGCGGTCAATATATAGCGGTTGCCGAAGTAGCCTGTGATGATTCCCGCTATGACCCCAATGCCGACTCCGATCATGAGACTCAATATATCCATGACAATGGGATAAAGGATAAATGGAAGCGAGGGGAGGCAATGTTCCTGACAGAAAAGGAACTGTTGCCGCCAGTCGATTCGGTAGGGCAGAAAAGCAGGGAAAAAAGATCAACTGGGAAGGGAAGAACTCGCTAGGACTTGGTCTAGCTGCTCCTCCAGACGAGAGAGGGAGTCGATGGCGAGTGAAGTGTCCGCTTGTTGCCGGGATTTGAGCCGGAGTAATTCCGTCATAATGTCCAGACAGGCCATCAGTGCGATATCCAGATCGTCCTGGTGGGTATAATCAGCTCGGAATGAGCGGATTTTCGCGTTAATTCCATTAGCAGCCTCTTTGATGACAGCCGCTTCCTCCTCAGTCACCCGTATAGGAAACTGTCGTCCAAATATATGTATGTTGATCGAGCGTCGTTCCAAACTTTTCAAGTGCCGTTTCCGGTCGATGTCAATCGCCAAAACGTTTGAGACAAAGATCAATTTCCTGCAAATAGCGGTCGATCTGAGCTTGCAGGGCCTCCCGATCGACACCATCAAGGGATAACTGTCCCTTGCGGGCAGCTCCCTGACTAGTTTCATGTCTGCGAAGAGATGCTTCTTTCCCGGTAAGTGTGTCTTCCAACTCTTTGATCCGGGTCAACAAGATCTCTCGTTCCTGTTGGAGGTCGTTCACCGCAGCGCTGAGCTGTGATGTTTTTCGGCTGACCTCCTGCAGCTTTCGGATCAACTCCTCCATTGCAGGGTACCTGTCGATCTCTCAAGTTAGTGATATTTTTCACGCTAATCCAAAGAACGCGTCTCCATTGATCTGATTCTTCAAGAAGACATTTTTAATTATCTGAATATCAGCTGATTGTTCAGTAGATGAAGAGAGCCAGATGTTCGCGGACTCATGGCAAAAATGCCTCATTTGAGCCGCAAATCCTTGCTATGTCGCGGCACGTTCGGTGTGCCAGTCCCAAAGCTCAACCGATCCGCTGGTCAAATGTCCGAACTCTGCCCCGCATAGTCAGGATTTGCCCCTGACTTTCACCCCCAACTGCTTCTCGAGCGACTGCACCACAAAGCTCATCACCTTTTCGACGGAGTCATCGAGCAGGGTTTTTGTATCGTCTCGTAGCTCAATGGAAATCAAGTAGCTTTTTTCTGACTCCGCCATGCCCTTTCCTCGGTAAACATCGTGCAAAGCCACCGATTGGATGAGTTTAGGATTGGCTTTCAACACCACTTCTCTGATCTTAGCAAAGTCTATGTTTTGCTCCATCAACAAGCTGATGTCTCGACGCACCGCCGGAAACACCGACACGGGTTGATAGCGGATCACTTTGCTTCCATAGGCTTTCAGAAATCCTTCCCAATCCAGGCGGAGGTGATAGGTCTCCATGCGCAAGTCAAATCGGCTTTCCCACTGGGGAGTCACCCGGCCATACCGAAGCAGTACCCGACCATCTACCACGAGTTCCAAGGCATAAGCGAATTCAGGGTCTTCACATTCACGCACTTGACCGGAGATGCCAGCCCAAGCCTGAAGCCGTTCTACTTCATGTGTCAGGGTAAACAGCGTGGAAGCTGGAGCTTTCGCCTCCCAGTGCATCGGATGCTTGAGCCCTGCGACAGTGATCGCCATCCAGCTGCGCTCCTCAAAATCCATCTCGGAGCGCTTGCGGTAGGTTTTGCCGAATTCAAAAAACTTGAGGCTCTCTTGCTGGCGATTTTGGTTGTACCTGACGGTTTCTAAGGCGCCCGGAAGCATAGATTGGCGCATGATCCCGAGATCTTCACTCAAAGGATTGGCCAGCTCTACCGCTTGGTCGTCGCCCAGGGCTTTGGATACCAAGGAGTTGTTGAGGATTTCGTAGTAGCCGTTGGCCGAAAAATAGTTGGCCACGGTCTCCTTCAACCGAAAATCATTGCGTCGCTGCCGATAGTCCAGCGAGCTGTGCATCTGTGCTGGAAGCGCGATTCGGTTGTATCCATACACCCGTAGCAGGTCCTCGATCACGTCCACGTCGCGCTTCACATCCACCCGATAAGGGGGCACCTGGAGCGCAAGGAGGTCCTCGTCTTGTTCAGAAACAGTAATCTCGAGCGCTGTGAGGATACGAATGATTTCTTCTTTAGCAATGGCTGCACCGATCAGGCGCTGGGTCTTGCGCACAGAGAGATTCACTAGGAAAGGGGCAAATGCCTCCGCTTGCCAGTCTGTGACGACCGAAATTTCTCCTCCGGCCAACTGCTGGATCAAGTCTGCTGCGCGAAGAGCCGCCCGAAGGGTCATGTGTGGATCTGCCCCCCGCTCAAATCGGAAGCTCGAATCGGTGTTGATCCCGAGTCGTTTTGAGGTGCGACGCACGCTGCCCGCATCGAAATAGGCAGATTCCAGGAAGATGCGTGTGGTCTGAGAAGACACACCAGAATGAAGCCCACCCATGATTCCCGCGAGACAAAGCGGTCGCTGTGCATCGCAGATCAGCAAGTCTTGATCAGGCAATAAAGCCCGTGATTGTTCATCCAGAGTGACCAGTGTGGCCGCTTCCGGGAGTGTTTTGACGATGATTTGTCCGCCTTCCAGTCGATCTGCATCAAAGGCATGGAGCGGTTGGCCAAGTTCGTGCAGGACGTAGTTGGTCACGTCCACCACGTTGTTGATCGGGCGAAGCCCAATGGATGTTAAGCGCTCTTGCAGCCATTCTGGACTCTCCCCAATGCTCACACCGTCGATGCAAAGGGACGTGTATCGCTTGCATCGCAGGGGGTCCTCGACTTTCACATGGATGGGTTGCGGGGCAGAAAGGGTGGATGGGTCAAAGGAAAGAACCGGAAACTTGACCACTTGGCCCAGTGCGGCTGCGAGATCGCGCGCTACGCCGTAGTGGGAAGCTGCGTCCACCCGGTTGGGCGTCAGATCGACTTCCAGGACAATGTCCTCTTTGATAGCCAAAAAGTCGCGCGCTTCTGCGCCAACGGGTGCCGAAGCGTCCAGCACAAGGATGCCCTCATGGCCCGGCCCAATGCCCAGCTCGTCTTCCGCACAAATCATCCCCTCAGAGACTTCTCCCCGAATTTTCCCTTTTTTGATGGTGAAAGCAGCTTCTTCGCCTTGCCCAAAGGGATACAACTTGGTGCCTATGGTCGCTACTGGAACCTTTTGTCCTTCGGCGACATTGGCAGCGCCACACACGATGGAGAGAGGCTCACCTGCACCGATATCCACTTGGCATATGCGCAGTCGGTCGGCATTGGGATGCTGTTCGGTACGAAGTACCTTGCCCACCAGCACACCTGCCAAATTCCCTGGGATGGCCCCTTTTCGATCTATTTTACCGACTTCCAGCCCCAGCATGGTTAGATGCTCGGCGACCTGTTCCGGGCTAAGGTCCAGGTCAATATATTCTTTGAGCCAGTGATAGGAGATATTCATGTATGGGCTGTAGTTCGCGATGAAGGAATGAGGAGCTTCTGAACAACGCTTCGAGGCTGTAGGCGAGATCGTCGGTGATGTGGTAAGAGGATTATTGGATCGTTCACCCTGAGATGGAAGTCACTTTTACAGGACTGAACCTGATGGATGAAAATTTCACTGCTAGCAACAACCTTCATGCGAGCCAGCCCTTTGCCACCACATTGTTTCACTTTCTGGCTTGATTCCTGAAAAGCGTGGCAAAGGTAGCGATATTCATGAATGTTAGTCAAGGAGGACGAAGCCAGGGACATGGGGCTCTGGTCTAGGCGAGACAATGGATGCTACTCGCGAAGCTTTTGCAAAAGCAGGCTCGTTGAAAATCCATCCACAAAGGGAATGGTGGTCGCGTGTCCCCCCCAAGCGATGACCTCTTGGGCACCGACCATGCTCGCAACCTGATAGTCTCCTCCTTTGACCAATACATCGGGCCGTAGGAGGAGGATAAGATCTAATGGCGTGTCCTCCGAAAAAGCAATCACCAGATCTACCGACTCCAGCGCTGCTAAGATGCGTGCGCGACCTGAGAGCGGTAACACGGGCCGAAGAGGGCCTTTCAAGCGGCGCACAGAGTCGTCATCATTGATGCCTATGATTAAGCGATCGCCCAACTGTCTGGCTTCTTCGAGGTAGGCCACGTGACCAGGATGCAGCAAATCAAAACAGCCGTTGGTGAAGACGATGCGCTGCCCGGTGATGCGCCAGGCATTGATCCGTCGCAGACCGGAGAGGATGGATTGGATTTTGGATTCGGTCATAGCAAATTGTGTGGGTCATTCTTTTTCAAAAATACGGCGCACCCTTGGACTGATTCTTACAAGAATCTCATAAGGAATCGTGCCAGCAGCCCGCGCCAGGTCTTCGACCGATGAGGTCACCGCCCCTTGTCGCCCGATGAGGACCACCTCATCCCCTGCCTGAGCTTCGGGAATGTCGGTCACGTCCAGCATGAGCATATCCATGCAGATGCGACCAAAGGTAGCGGCCCTTTTTCCATGAACCAGAAAAGATATTGCGCCATTGCCTAAGGCACGAGGGATTCCATCGGCGTAGCCGATCGGTAGGGTGGCGATTCGGGTGAGTCGCTCTGTGAATTGAGATCTTCCATACCCGACGCTAGTGCCTGCGGGGTAAGTAGCAACTTGGGTGATGAAAGCGTGGAGACTTCCGATTTCGATTAATTTGCCCTGAGCCGCCCGATCTAGTGTAGGGTCCACCCCGTAGAGTCCAATACCGAATCGCACCATTTCCATAGCGTAGTCTGGCATGTGAAGCACCCCTGCAGTGTTCAATACGTGCCGCCAGGGATAGATCCCGAGCTCTTCATGCAAGCGATCGCACTGAGCCAAAAATCGCCGAATCTGAAGCATAGAAAATTCAGTTTCCCCCACATCATCGGCGGCGGCCAGATGCGTGAGCACCGAGACCACCCGCAGATCGGGATACTGAATCAATCGCTGGATGAGTGCCGGCATGTCTTCTGCTTGAAAACCCAAGCGCCCCATGCCTGTTTCTATCTTCAGGTGAATGCGCATGGAAGCACGATCAGCGAGACGCGCAGCGGTGAGAAAGCGATCTAGCAGCCGAAAATGGCTGACCTCGGGTTCTAAGTCGTAGCGAATTAGGGTCTCTACGCTGTCGGGATCAGGATTCATGATCATGATAGGTCCCTCAATTCCCGCTTCCCGGAGTACGATGCCTTCACTTGGGTAGGCCACAGCGAGGTAGTCCACACCTTCCTTGATCAGCGTTTGGGCGATCTCCCATGTTCCGCCTCCATAAGATGCTGCTTTCACCATCGCCATGACCCTCACTTGAGCTGGTAGGAGGCTTTTGAGGTAGCGAAAGTTATGTACCAATAGATCTAAGTCGATCCGAAAAAAGGTCGCGTTGGGCTTGCGTTGCAGCCAGGGAATGAGTCTTTCGAGTGAAAAATTTCTAGCTCCTTTGAGCAAAACCGTGCTGTCTGTCCAGGATCCTACTTTTACAGCGCGCTGTAATTCTTCTACAGTTAGGAAAGCTCCCGGCCATCCGAAGGAATGAAACACGGGTCCCACCAAGAACACCTGATCAGCGCCGACCAGTGCGACGGCTTCCGCCAATAATTCCTGCTGCACTGCCACCTGCTGATCTCCCTGGTGAGGAATGTCGCTCAAAACGATGATGCGTCGTGGTCTCAAGCGATAGTGCATAAGTTGCTGGAAGGCATTCCGCACCGAGTCAAGGTCGGAGTTGTAGGCATCGTTGATAATGGTGATTTGCGGATGGTCCGTGATCAGCTCTGTTCGCATCTCGACAGGCCGTAGCAAGAGGAGTCGCTCAGCAATTCGCTCGTAACTCACCCCAAAATGCCGAGCAATCTGAATGGCGGAAAGGGCATTTTCGAGGTGGGCCTCGCCTGCGAGAGGGAGGATCAGATCGGCTCGCTCCCACTCTCCATCTTCAGATGGTTCTACCAACTGCAATGCCCAGCCTTCCTCACTCTGAACACAACGTTGAAGGCGAATGGCGTCTTTCTCGTGTGCTCCAATCGTGACCCAGGGAATTTGTGGGTATTCACGAATAATTTTCTCTTGGTTGGATAGGCAGAAAACCTTCTCTACCTCTTCAAAAAGTAGGAGTTTCTCCCGAATCTTTTCCTCTTCGCTGGCGAATCCGTCTGCGTGCGCTGTGCCCATATGCGTGAGGACGCCAAGATCAGGCTGAATCATCCCGGCCAGGGTTTCCATTTCTCCCACTTTGGAGATCCCTGCCTCAATCAAAGCCAGATCGGCCTGATGCGGAAGGTGGAGCAGCGAAATCGCCACACCCAACTGGCTATTATAGCTCATGGGGCTCTTGACCAGGCGCAGATCCATTTCTAAGAGCGTGGCGGCCCATTCTTTGACAGTGGTTTTTCCATTGCTCCCTGTGATCGCAACGATCGGGTAATTCACCCGCAGCCGATGGTGATAGGCCCAGCGCTGTAAAAACGACAGGGCATTATCTGTCAGGAGATAATTCACCCCGTGGTAGGAGATCGGGCGCTCTGTGATGAAGTGTCGCACTCCTTTCTGGTAGGCGGATTCGATGAAATCATGCCCATCGCGATGAGAGGTGCTGAGCGCGACAAAGATGGTATCGGCACCATGAGCAATGGTCCGCGTGTCAAAAGAGACATAGCGGAGCGTGGGAGCGGGCCACAATCCCTGAAACAGATCCGTGGCGATGCCGGCGGCGGCAATTTCTTGAATGGTGTAAGGGAATCCCAACATGAAGATGTCCGATCAGGAGAGCGAAGTTAGGATTCGCCGTTGAGATACTCAATCGGTTCTTCGCAGATCAGAGGTCCTTCTTGCAGCGCTTTCGGCTTCTGCCGCCAAGCAGCGCTTTCAGCAAGGTGATGATCAAGTGCCTAACGAAGCCAAACGCTGTGAAAGGAGGTTATTCAAGGGCAACATTCAATTCTTAGATGAGAGGAAAGTTCGAAGAAAAGTACATACAAAAGCCAGTTCAGCGGGAAGGGTTTCCAAACTGAACTGGCGGTAGGGAATTGCCTCATGAAATGTATTGGAAAAAATCAGGCATCACGCATGATCCTTGTGTCGGGGAGAAGGGTGTTGGAAGGAATAGTGAATACCCATCGCTATTCAACTTCTTAGTTTTCGCCCTGCTCGCCTATAAAATTACATCGAGCACTCTTTTCGATCGTTCAGCTTTCTACGGTAAAGGGCGCTAGCAAACTAGACGCTTCTCCCTTCACTTCGATCTGGTATCGCCCGGAAGGTAGGTGGGGCGGCGGGAGGTAGATATCGTAAGGAGTCATTGGCCGAATTCGTCCTTCAAATAATGTCTGAAGTCTGGCACCAGATTCCAGTGTGACCCAGACTTCTATTTGCTGACCTTTCTGAAAGGTAAGTTGCAAAAATCCACCACTTCGGCTGGTGAGACGACTCATATCCAAAGAGCTCGGGACGGAATACCCTACGAATAGCTCAGTTTGTTGGGTGTAGGTGGAATTTCCCTGAAAGCCGTCCTGACGAATTCGGAATAGATGTCGGCCATGAGTGAGCGGCTTCGATTCATACTGATAGGTGAGGAGGTCTTGATGGTCGTCGCTTCCGGGCAAAAAAGCCATGGGCGCAAATGGGTTGCCGTTTTCGCTGTGTTCAATCATAAAACCCTTGTTGCCTTTTTCTTCCAGGACTTTCCAGGTGAGAAGTGCCCGCGCATCGCGTATTTCTGCTTGAAAATCATCGTATTTGACTGGGAATTCCTGGAGCGTAGCCACAGGACCCTTACCAAAAGGAATGGAACCTACCATGACCCTTGCCTGTGTCTGTATTTGCGACAGCGAGATCCCATCGGGCGCTTCCATGGGGACAAATACTGAAAGCATTTTACCTGGCGCGAGGCTCAATCCGTCGATGATGAGGCGTTCATCTATGGTACGAGGAGGGTGATTGGCATTCTCGGAGAGCACCAAAATGGCTTCTTCTCTGATACTTACTTCAGAGCGGGGGAGGTCAAGCTCTAGTCGAAACGACGTTTCGAGCGACTCAAAATCAACGCCTTCCTCTGGGTTAGTGACGGTAATTTCATATCCCAGGCTCCCATCATGTCCTGCTACAGCTTGCGTCTCGACTTGCAGTTCTGCGGCGCTAATCTGAAGCCAGGTAGGTTGTGGGCGAAAGGCCCTGCCTTCGAGGGTAAACCGAGGAACGAGTTCGACCGTTTTTCCTAGCCAAGCGAGTTCTTCGGGAACTTGGATACCGACTTCAAATCGCAAGGGCTCTCGTTGAGCTGGAATCTCAGTGATTTGTAAGATCGACTCGCCGCTGTAGCCTTTGATCAAGGCACCTGCGAGCGTTCCGGAAGTCACTTTGAGGCTTCCGGGGATGAACTTAAATCCGTGATTTCTCGGTAAGTCCACCAAGAACGAGAAATCCTCTAAATCGAGGACTTCGGGAATCTCCAGGGTTGCTGTCACATAGCCCCCTGGTTTTACTTCAGTTGCGGATAGGCTCCAACGGTACCCTAAGCTGGATCCTCCCCACTGGTTCAGGTCAATAAAGAGCAAGGAGACTGCCATTGCAATCCCACCGATGAATCCTACCCGCAGCGCAATATTGCTGAGTGTTTGAACTCGATGAGCGACCTTCTGGCGGGTCTTTACCTTCGTTTGTACTTGGTTTTGTACTTGTTGTTTTGAGCGCATCTCTGATGATATATTTCCCTACAAGAGTACAAATTCCATTTACTAGTAATAAACAAGAGTTGGACAATATGTTACAGGTATCAAAAAAAAGCGGATGGCTTGACAGCCATCCGCTTGTGTATAATTTTTTTCCAGACCTTACAGATCAATCAGGGCTTCCTACACGGATCATCGCGCAGCGAAATCCGATGGTAGCATGAGAGCTATCTGCGGGGAAGAATCGACGGACACCTGGGGAGAGATAGTAGGCAATGTCGGCCCAGGATCCTCCGCGATAAACCTTCACGTTGTCGAAATCTCCATTAGCTTCTGGTGCATCGTCGTCAGGATTGTAGAGAAGAGATTCTTTCTTGTCGTAAGTGATGTCATCGAGCCAGTCATCCGGACGAACCTCAGTTTGACCTTTCCGGCGGTATGGGTTAAAGTCATCTACGTCTTCGAAGGCAAGCACACGGTAGTTATCTTGTGTCCACTCCGCCACGTTTCCTGACATGTTGTAGAGGCCGAAATCATTGGGCCAGAACTCTCCGACTGGGGAAGTGATCATGTATCTGTCGGCCATATGCTTACCGTCTCCACCTCTCCAACCAGCATAATCACCACGACCACGCTTAAAGTTTGCTCTGAAGCGACCTTTCGCATTGCGGAGGGATTTTCCTTCCCAAGCATACACTTCGCTTTCGAGCAGGCCACGCGCAGCATATTCCCATTCTGCCTCGGTAGGAAGACGATAAGAAGGGTAAGTGATGGCTTCTTCGTCTTTCTCGGTGATGGTTTCATTCACGCGAGTGGTTCTCCACTTGCAGTATTCGTTCGCTTGGTGCCAATTAATTCCCACGACCGGATACATGTTGAAGGCAGGGTGACTGTAGTAAGTTTCAGCGATGGGATCGTTGAAGGCCAAATCTCTGGCCCAGACGTTGGTGTCAGGGTAGAGGTCTTCGGCAGCAGTTTCTCCTCCGCTATTCCGCAGGACGTCGGCCAGAAACTCCTTCCAGTCGATGTTGGCCACCTCATGAATGTCGAGATAAAAGCTCTGAACAGTCACTTGGCGCTGACGATTGTTCATAGACTTTTCGATGTCCTTCTCTCCTCCGCCCATCAGAAAGGTACCACCAGGGATGAGTACCAATCCAGGTGCAGGATTTGTTTCCTTCCACTTAGGGGGTTTGTAGGTTTCCTCGCTGTACTTGATCCCGGTTTTAGAGCTGGATTTGCCTACTCGGTTGATCTTGTCTTTGTGGCTTGTACAGCTCGCCAGTAGCCCGAGGGCCAAGAATGCAGACAGCGCTACGGTGAAACTTTTCCTTTTCATAAGTCACGTGAATATTATACACCAAAAAATACGACGAGGAGTGGTGTCTTATTGTCGAGGTGGAAAGATGCTGGAAAAACTCGTTAAAATTTAATGAGAGTGATGCCCAAACTTACAAAAGTAAGGACACACCTCGGGATGCCTTAGAATTTTGGACAGGGAAGCGAGCGGTGCTTCATTTTCCGATTGGGTCTTGGTTGCTCTAACTCCAGAACCATAGAGATTTCATGGGATCCGCCAGAGATGTTCTGGCTGAGAGAAGAGACCGTGTAGTCAAAGGAGTAGCCGAAGCTGAATGGACCCTGACGAACGCCGATGAGGGCGATCATGGCATCTTGGTGGCGATACCACAAGCCGAAGACCATGGGTTCTACATTCACGTAAAGTCCGGCATCAATCTGATTAAACTCTCCCTGCATTTTGTAGAGAAACGCAGGTGTAATAGAGATCTCGCGACGATTGCGATAGCTCTGAACAGGAATACGGATACCACCCGTCACCGTGTACTTGCGTGGGAGCATGGCATCGCCGCTGAGGGCAATCCCTTGAGAGAATCGCTCCACTGGTTGGGTGATGTGATTGACCGTGAATCCTAACCAGGCATACTCGTTAAAGTAAGCAACTCCAGCATTCACATCTGGTTGCACGCGAGTTTGCTGCCAAAGATTGATCGGCTCTTGGGTGTTGTACACGAAGCCATTGCGCGGGTCGATCTGATCGGGAAAGCGGAGGCGGTAAAAGTCCACGCTGGCTTGGGTGATGCCGGCATTGATCCCGAAGCGCAAAAAATGCTCGTCTTCCACCAGCTCGACCTGGTAGGAATAGTTGGCAGTCATGTTGAGCTTAGCCAAATTTCCTTCCCCTGCTACGTCAGAATTGAAGTTGATGCCCAGCCCGTTGGTCGAACCTAAAAAATACACGGGTTGATCATAGGAAAAGGCAAATTGCTTGTAATAGCCAGCGATACCTACCCACTGGGCGCGGTAATTCATTGCGACTCTCGGGCCTGGCCCGGAACCGGTGAATGCCGGATTAAGCATCACCAAATTGGAATAAAACTGAGAATACTGCGGATCCTGTGCTTGAACTTGTCCGTAGAAAACAGCCAAAAACATCAGGGCAGCAATGGTTTTTGCTACAAGTCGTTTCATCTTAATCACGTTAGGAGTGCCTGCACTCAGTGCCATGGGAGTGAAAGTTACGATATTGAGGTCGAATATTTACAATGCGCGCTGTACATTTTGTTACTCTTGACGGAACTTTCTTTGGCTCAAGGGTAAAGCTGCGAGGTTTAATTCGATTTTTCCAATTAATTATCAGCTGGCTCCTACATCTTTTTGCGTGAGGATTAAGGGCCAAAAATCAATCTTTTCCTTGTGCATCTTTACCTCTGAAATTCCACCTGAGAGCAAAACGCATGGCAGATCGAAGTAGTATATTTGATATGATCGGACCCGTCATGATTGGGCCTTCTAGCTCGCATACTGGAGGCGTAGCCCGCATTGGAAGGGCTGCAAGGCATATTTTCGGCGAACAACCTGCGGAGGTCGTCATTACTTTTTATAATTCTTTTGCCCGGACCTACGAAGGCCATGGTAGCGACCGGGCTGTTATGGCGGGCTTGATGGATATGTATCCCGACGACGATCGGCTGAAGCATGCCCTTGAACTGGCACGAGAAGCCAAGATCAATATCCAGATGAAAGCCGTCACAAATGCCTCTGCCATGCACCCCAATTCTATCAAGATCGACATGATCAAGGCCGAAAAGAAAGTGTCGGTAAGGGGCGTCTCTCGTGGCGGGGGAATCGTCGGGATTGTAGATATTGACGGGTTTAAATGCAATTTCTCGACTTCCGCTCCTACCATGATTCTCACTGCGCACGATGTCCACGGCTCAGTCGCTTTTATCAGCAGTGTAGTAGCCCACGACGATTGCAATATCGCCACGATGACGGTGAACCGTCGCGGAAAAAAAGACATGGCCAAACTCGTGCTTGAATTGGATTCAGACTTGCGCCCTCTCACTATCGAGTATTTGCGCAGCCTCAAGTGGATTCAGGACGTCACTTACCTGGACTTGCGTGAACCGGCCTAATCAGACTCAAAGCGGAACATGGCGCTTTTCTTTCCCACGTTTGTCAACCTCTCATGGATTGGGTCCGTCTTTTCTCGGTTTCTGTTCAAAGGGCAAATCACTGCTGGAAGCTGGGGTCATTTTGTGATAGAAAGTTGTCAATCAACAGGATGAGTCGCTCAAGACCGCAGATCTTTTTTAGCTCCATGCACGAAAAAGAATACCGCTAATTTTGCGAGGTTTGTTCAGGAAGAGGTCATTCTGGCAATCTTCCCGTAAGTTGCCCCCAAATCAATATGATGTCATGCGAATGCTCCAACGGATTTTACTTTTCTGCTTTGGTCTGATGGTCATAGCTGTTCCAGCCCAGAGCCAAGACAATAATGATGCGATATGGGATCTGCGCCGATGCCTTAGCTACGCAGAGGAAAACAACCTTTCTCTGCGCATCGCAGCGCTGAACCTAGAAAATAATGAAGTCATTGTGGATCGGACCCGGGCCAGCCGACTGCCAAATGTCAATGCAGGGTTTGGCTATGGTAGCAACTTTGGCTATGCAATCAATCCATTCACCAATGAATTTACCTCTCAAGGCATTCAGAGTCTCAACGGCGGGATTCAAAGCGCTGTCACCCTCTACAATTTTGGCCGCATCACCAAGTCTATTGAGCAATCGGAGATTGATCTTCAAGGGTCGCGTCAAGATCTCCTCCAAGCGGAGTACGACTTGATGCTCAATGTGACCCTCGCTTATCTCGATATTTTGCGCAACCGCGAATTGGTCGAAAGTGCTGAAACACAGGTTGCTTCCACTGTGCAGCAACGAGACCGAAGCGCGAGGCTTGTCGAGGCAGGGTCGGTCCCACGCGCTGACCTTCTCCAAATTGAGGCGCAAATAGCCACCGATCGACTCGCCCTGCTCAATGCCCGCAATCAGTTGGAAACTACCTATTTGGGACTTATGCAACTCCTTCAGCTCGATCCTAACGAGCCTTTTGGGATCGTGGCCATGGAAATCGATGTGCCTGAAGGCGATATTTTTGAGCAAAACACCCGGGAAATCTACCAACTCGCGGAAGAAAATATGCCCTTCATTAAGAGTGCAGATTTGCAAGTGAGAAGTGCACAGTTGGGGGAGGGAATCGCTCGCACAGGACTCTACCCAACCCTGAGTGCTTCAGGAAGCATGGGCACTGGCTGGGCCTCGGGAAGGACCATTTCTACGGGGAATCAGCTGATCATCCCCGATACCACGTCAGTATTTGCCTCCTTCGCAGGATCTCCATACCAAGAAGTCAGATTAGCTTCCACCTTTTCTACCTTCGAGAGAAAAGATTATGCCTTTGAGGACCAGTTGAGGGACAACGTGAACGCGTCTTTCAACTTCAACTTGAACATCCCGATCTACAACCGTCATCAGAACCATGCAGCCATTCAGCAAGCGGAAATCGCCCGAAAGCGAGCTGAGTTGGTCTCCCTGCAAGAGCGCCAGCGCCTACAGCAAGACATCCAACAAGCTTACGTAGCCGCCAGAAGCGCCTATGGGTCATACACTGCGACCCTCAAGCAAATCGAGGCCCTGGAACTGGCGCTTCAGAACACTGAGCGCCAACTCAACGTCGGTGCCGTCAATTCACTCGAATATCTCATAGCCAGCAATAATTTAGCTCGCGCACGCAACGAACTGGTTCAATCCAAATATTCCTATGTCTTTCGCGCCAAAATCTTAGACTTTTACCTTGGGAAACCGCTTGATTTTTAATGTGTAGAAAACCGCTTGTGCCATCTTGACCACAGAAACCGGCTATGGAAATTGGAAAAGAGATCTTTTGGTAAAGGAGCTATGTTGTGGCCTGTTACTTGCCTAGGACTTTTTTTGAGAAAGATTTTTTCATGAGTAGAATGAAAATTGTCCTTAGCGGACAAAATGAAACGTTCTCGCCGCCTTTTCATCTCATTTGTTTTCAGCAATCCCCCCTATGCGCCATTCATGTTTGTCGAGTGTATTGCCGATGGTCCTGCTGGGCTTTCTTTTTTTACTTAGTTCCGGATGTGGAAAGAAGGCTACTCAAGTAGAAACTGCACTGGTCTCAAAGCGAACCATTCTTGCACGGGTGACCGAATCAGGGACCATCAACCCCAAGGTGGATGTGCCCATTTCACCCGATGTGCCGGGTGAGGTCGTGAAGATCAATGTGAGGGAAGGGATGGAAGTAAAAAAAGGAGACCTGCTCCTGACAATCCTTCCGGACGACTACCAATCACAGTTGGAGCAAGCAGATGCAGGACTAAGTCGCTCACAAGCCGCTTATTTGCAAGCAAAGGCGGGATTAAGCCAGTCTCACGCCACGTTTTTGCAGGACTCTGTGTCGCTGGCGAGGACGCGGCAGCTGTTTCAGGACGGGGTCGTGTCAAAAGTAGAGCTCGAAAATGCTCAACTCAAATACATGGTGTCCAAATCACAGTGGGAATCAGCCAGGTACAGCATGGAGGCCGCATTCTTTCAGGTAAGAAGCTCCGAGTCTTCCCGAAAGCAGGCCCGACAAAACCTGAATCGGACCAATATCTATGCATCCATGGACGGCACCATCACCATGCTCCAAGTAGAACTCGGCCAGCGTGTGGTGGGAACAAGCATGATGGCTGGGACCGAAATCCTCAAGATCGCCGACCTTTCCAGCATGGAAGTCTCGGTCCAAATCAACGAAAACGACATTGTAAATGTCAAACTCGGCGACTCCGCACGCATCGAAGTGGATGCTTTCCCGGGCAAAGTATTCTTTGGAGAAGTCTCCGAAATCGCCTATTCCGCCTCCACTACGGGGGTAGCCACCACCGATCAAGTGACCAATTTTAGAGTAGAAGTCCAGATCAGCCCGGCCTCTTATGCCGATCTGGTAACTGAGCGGAGCAAGAGCCCTTTTCGTCCGGGCATGAAGGCATTGGTAGAAATCTATACTGATCGCGTAGTGGATGCCGTCGCTGTGCCCATGCAATCGGTCACCCTGCGGAGTGGTAATGGCGGCGCCTCTCTCCTGTCCGGGAGGGAAGTTGTGTATGCACTGCAAAGCGGACAAGTCAAGGAGATAACCATTGAAACAGGAATCAGCGATGACCAATACTTGGAGGTGATTTCGGGGCTAGACGGTACGGAAGAAGTGGTCATAGGCCCTTATTTGGTCCTCTCGCAGGTCCTTCAGGATGGGATGTCAGTGGAGAAAGCACCCGAGAAAACACCTGAGAAAACAGCCGATATTAATGCACCTTGAGCCAACTTGTCGTGGAAGTTGCTCGGTTTTTTAGCATATTGCGTAGCGTTATGGGCCATGTCCCGGCGCCACGCAATATGAGTTAGTAGGCCACGCTACCTCGGCTGCGGCCACCCCGACAGGACCGCCAGCGCGTTAACAATGAGCCCTCTTCTCCGTTGATTATATTCCAATCTCTTTCCGGTGAACAACGTTGATTTTCTTCAGGAGCTGAATCCGGCGCAGCAAGCAGCTGTGGTAAATGTCGAGGGCCCGCAGATGGTGATTGCTGGGGCAGGTTCAGGCAAAACCCGCGTGTTGACCTATCGCCTGGCATTCATTCTGAGCCAAGGGCTGGCTGATCCACAAGAATTGCTCGCGCTGACTTTTACCAACAAGGCCGCTCGTGAAATGAAAGAGCGAGTCTTTCGGCTCATCGGCGCCGAAGCCAAAAGCATTGTAATGGGGACTTTTCACTCCATCTTCAGCCGCATCCTCCGGGTGGAGGCGGAGCGGATTGGCTACACCCGAGGCTTCACCATCTATGACTCCGACGACTCCAACCGATTGATCAAAACAATCCTCAAAGAGAGAAATCTGGATGACAAAATGTACAAGCCCAAAGTGGTGCAGCACGGCATCAGCTCAGCCAAAAATCGACTGATCTCTCCGCAAGAATACCGAGAATTTGCCACCGACGACTTTAATCTTCAAGTCGCCAATTTGTACGAGGCGTATGAGCAACGCCTCTTCAAGGCCAACGCCATGGACTTTGACGATTTGCTGCTCAAGCCCATTGTCCTGTATCGAAACCACCCTGATATCTTGTATAAATACCAGCACCGCTTTCGATACGTGCTGGTGGATGAGTATCAGGACACCAACCAGGCTCAGTACATATTGACCAAAATGCTCGCTGCTGCACACCAAAATATTTGTGTAGTGGGCGATGACGCACAGAGCATTTACGCCTTTCGTGGTGCCAACATTCAAAATATCCTCAACCTCAAGAAAGATTACCCGGAACTGGCGGTGTACAAGCTGGAGCAAAATTATCGCTCGACCAACAACATCGTTCAGGCAGCCAATTCTATCATTGCTCACAACCGCGATCAAATCCAGAAAAAAGTCTTCACTGACAATGAGTTAGGAGAAAAAATCCTGGTTCTTGAGGCAATCAGTGAGCAGGATGAAGCCAAAAAAGTTGCCAGCATGATTCGCGAACAGCGCCAGATCATGAGTTTTTTCAATCGGGACTTTGCCATTCTCTATCGCACCAATGCACAGTCGCGGGCGATGGAAGATGAGCTGCGCCGCAGTGGAATCAACTATAAAGTGTTTGGCGGGCTGTCATTTTATCAGCGAAAGGAAATCAAAGACACCGTCGCTTACTTCAAGCTCGCGGTCAATCCGATGGACGAGGAAGCTTGTCGCAGGGTGATCAATTATCCGGCCCGAGGGATCGGAAAAACTTCCATTGAAGCGATCAATGTCTTTGGTGACAAACAGGGCCTTTCTTTTTGGGAGACTTTGGTGAACATTGATCGGGTAGGGCTGGGCTCCGGAGTGACCAAAAAGGTCAAAGATTTTGTCCAAATGATCCAAGATTTTGGGGTTACCTCCAAAAACAATGATGCCTATTCCGCTGGAAACTACATTGCTAAGAACTCCGGCGTGCTCAAAGACCTGCACCAAAGCGAAGAGGATGAAGGGCTCACGCGATGGGAAAATGTGCAGGAGCTCCTCAATTCCGCCCAGGCATTCACCGAAGATCCCGACACGCAAGACAATACGCTGGAGTCATTTTTGGCCGACATTTCTCTCTTTACCGATCAGGATCAGAAGTCAGAGGACAACGATTATGTTACCCTCATGACCATTCACTCCTCTAAGGGATTGGAGTTCAAATCCATTTTTCTGGTAGGGTTGGAAGAAAGCCTTTTTCCGAGTAGCATGGCGATGGAGACCCGCGCAGACCTGGAAGAAGAAAGAAGGCTCTTCTATGTGGCGGTGACGCGGGCCGAGAAGCACCTGACCCTCAGCTACGCCCGCTCACGGTATCGATTTGGGCAGCTCCAGTTCAATGAAAAAAGCCGGTTTCTCGACGAGATCGACGCACAATATTTGAAAAAGCCGGAGCAAAGTGCTCGGCGCGAAGCCAACACTCTTTCGGGCAACGAACGGCGAGGGGTGGTAGCACCCGAAGACCGCGCCACCGCGCGAGGCGGAAGGCCACCAGTTCGCGCAGAAGCAAGGGCTGCTGGAGCCTTGCCGCCAAACTTTGAACCATCCGATCCTGCCAAAATCAAGGCAGGACAGACGGTGCTCCACAGTAAATTTGGGAAAGGGGAGGTGCTGGTGATCGAAGAAGATTCCTCGGGAAAAAAGGCTACCGTGAATTTTGAAGGAAAAGGACAGCGTGTGCTCTTGCTGAAATTTGCAAAGCTTCAGATCTTGTGAGTGAGGCCTCGTTATTTGTCCCACATTTTGAATCGACGGTCTTTTACCAGGGCCCCTTAGATTCAAAGTTGTGCATCTCGTGGATCAACTCTATGACACTACAATATTTCCTTTTTTGGCAAACGTCGTATAAACTGCTTTCGCTCACGAATTCAAGCCTTGCGCCTTAGGTAAGCGCCCTCTTTAAATGAAGTTTGAGAGCCACTTGCGCTTGTCAAGCCTTTTTCAGTCATTTGTCCTCACATTCCGGGAAGTATAGCTCCGTTACGATCGGTGCCCCACATTCCCAGCGATCCAGACCGCATACCAGCAACTCGCACCTCTTGCGGTCGGATGCATATTCTACTTATGAAGTATCACGTCTCCGAAACACCCCTTCGCCTGCGGGAATATGGCCGCAACGTCCAGTCTATGGTCGAGTATCTCCAGACACTCGAGGACAAGGATGTGCGCACAGCTGTCGCCCATGAGATCATTCGCTACATGGTATGTCTCAAGCCGGCGATCAAAGAAAATCCCGAATACAAGCAAAAATTGTGGGACTACCTATTTCTCATCGCCGAAGGCGATTTGGATGTGGACGCTCCCTACGAGGTTCCCGATGTGACTCCGGCGCATCATCCATCAGGTGTGAGAATGCCCTACCCTAGAAGAAAGCCTCGCCTCAAAGCATTTGGGATCAACATTGAGCTGATGATCGAGAATGCCCTCGAAATGGAGCATGGCCCCACGCGAGACGCATACCTGAATACCATCGCGAATGCCGTGAAGATGCTCACCCCTGCCCTTGACAAAGGCGTGAGTGTGGAGGACGTTGTGGTGGAGCAGATTTCCCGGATCTCCAAAGGGAAATTAATCATTGACCCTGCGACCATTCGCCTGAGCAAAGTGGTGCCCACGCACCCTCATCAGCAACCTCAGCGACCCATCAAAAAGGGAGGTGGTAGCAACCGAAAAAAAACGCGCTCCAGAGGCGGTAAGAGAAGATAGGCCTTTATCTACTCCTGGCTACTTGCTAGTCTCTGTAAAAAAATCAAAGCCTCGCCTTGCAATCGCAGAGCGAGGCTTTGTGTATGTACCGAGCAGGAGACAGCATTCGCGCCAGCAGATGATCATCCACCTTGCATCGTTCGGGCCTTTCTCGTCTCCCAAAAGATCGCACCGGCCAGTCCTGCAAGCAGCAGAATGGAAAATATCATCCCCAGCGTATTTCCCAAGAGATAGGCTTGAGGCTCAAATCGGAACTCGATCTCCGAGCGGCCCGCAGGGACCTTGAGCGCCCGCAGCACGTAGTTCACCCGCGCATGAGGCACCTTTTCGCCATTGAGGTAGGCGTTCCAGCCTTTGTCGTCGTTGTAATAAATTTCAGAAAATACGGCCAAGCCTTCGCCTTGTCGATTGCTCACGTATGTCAGCTTTTTGGGATCATACCCCGTGAGCTCAATGGTCGCGGAGGGATCATCGGCAGGAGTAAAATTGCTCAGCATGTCCCCAAACTTTCCCTCATCATAAGTCACATCCAACACCGCCGTTTGGGCAGGATTAATGTTCCTCAATGCAAGAATCTCTTCCTGCGGACTATTGACCCGCCGGATGTCTGAGACGAACCAAGCATTGCCGAGCGCAGAAAGATTCTGGATCGCATTGGGCGCTTGCGGGTTGTAGATCAGGTAGCGGGTGTTAAGCATATTGAGACCTGAATTCCGCGCCATGGTAGCTTGAATGATGGAATCAGTCACTCCTTCACCTTGAAGCATCGACCTCACCCGGTTATTTTCGCTGACGAGTACGGAGTCCATGAGGTCTTGGTAGCGACGAAGCTTGGCCGCGTGGTAGCCCCCCACAGATTTGTGATGATAAGGAGTGATTTTGTCTGAAGACATATTCACCGTCAAATTGAGGACCCGGAAATTGGGATCTTTGTCTTGCAAAATATACTGGTCAGAGGCTGTCGGCTGAAACATGGCATCTTGGCGGGCTTTGGTCACCGTGTTGTCCATGTTCAGATAGCGACGATTGACCGGAACCATGTCCACCAAAATCAGCAGGGCAAGCCCTCCGAACACGACCATTTGTTTGCTAGAGTCCCGCAGGTAATACCACAATAGGCCCGCCGCAAAGAGAATAAAAGCAGAGGTTCGAAGGGCATCGACTTGTAGCAGGTTTTCCCGGTAAGAAACAATGCTGTCAACGGCTATGGCGGGGATATTGGGGTCTTTCTCCACTTCTCGCAGGAAATCCAAAAACAAACTTCCACCAACGAGCAAGATCAAGGAAAGCCCCGCTGTGATTCCCGCAGAGAGATAGAGTGCTTTTCGCAGGGCAGGACCACGTGTTGCCAGATCGGCGTTCAAGAATTCTCTCAGACCGAGGAATCCCAGAAGAGGCATGGCAAACTCAGCCAAGACAAGGATCATCGTGGGAGCCCGAAACTTATTGTAAGCGGGGAAGTAGTCAAAAAATAGGTCGGTGAGGAAGAAGTTTTTTCCCCAGCTGAGCATGAGTGACAATGCCGTGACGCCCAGAAGCCACCATTTAATGGGGCCTGGAACCAGCATCAGTCCTAGCACAAAAAGAAAGCACACAACGGCTCCGACATACACAGGGCCGCTGGTGAATGGCTGATCGCCCCAGTATGCCGTGATTTGCTGCGCTTGGTTACCAAAAACCTGGCTGACTGTGCGATATTCTTCAGACCTTGGGTCAAATGGCTCCGAGGCACCCCCGTAGAAGTTAGGAATGAGCAGGGTGAAGGTCTCTGGAATGCCATAACTCCACATAAAGGCGTAATCTTTTTCCAGTCCGCCTTTACTCTCTCCACCAGCTGCTGGCAGTTCGTTTCCACCGCGCATGGTCACATTGGCATATTCTGCCGTCGTCCATACCCTGCCTAAATTAGGACCTACGCCGATCAATGCGGCAAAGAGCACCACTGCCGAGGCCGTGAGAAATCGCGGCAATGTCTTTTGTCGGATTGCATCGACGAAATACACCGCTCCCAGCACCAGGAAAGCCATCAGTAGATAGTAAGAAATCTGATAATGGTTGGCAGTGACTTCCATGGCCACGAAAAAAGCCGTGAGCGCCCCTCCAAGGACATATTTGCCTCGATAAGTCATGAGCACACTCGCGACCAGAAACGCCATATAGGCAATGGCCGCCGCTTTGGAAACGTGGCCGGGGATATGAATAATGAACCAATAGGAGGACAAGGCATAGGCTACCGCTCCCAATCCACTGATCCATGGCCCAAGATTCAGAGTCAGCAGCAAAAAGAAAAATCCGACAAAGGTCAGAAATATGTAATTGGCGGGCCTGGGGAGGAAAAACCGCATGAGGGATGTTTCCAGAAAGAAAAACCAGTTGCCATCAAAGAGGACACCGGCTTGATAGGCAGGCATTCCGCTGAAAATATTCGCATTCCACAGGGCTTCCTCCCCCGTTGCGTTGCGATACTCCACGATGTTCTGAGAAAGGCCGAGGTAGTTGATGCTATCGTCCTGCTGAAGGATTTTTCCATCAAAAACGATCGGCTTGAAGAAGATCATCACCAGCACATAGAAAGCGAGAATGATCGCTCCGTGCTGAATCAACATCGTCTGCCAAGCAGGCAACGAATGGCGCTTGGTAGCAGCTTGTCGCAGCGGCGGTGTGGGAGGAGGAGTCTTTTGAACAGGCTTTTTTACGGGTTTCTTGGCCATATTTGTCCCTGATGAGTTCAAGTAGTGCCCTAAGCTAACAACCTCTTGCGGGTCCTGCAAAAATCCCGTGAGCGTAGCCCGCAAAAAAGACGGTAGAAGACAAGTCATTCGCCCTCTGCTTCACTTTATCAAGCCTCTTTGGGCGACTCATCCTGAAGAATCCCTTGGAGATATGCGCCATAGCCGCTTTTGACGAGCGGTTCCGCAATCCTGCCCAACTGCTGTGCATCAATGTATCCCATTCGGAAGGCCACTTCTTCGATACATCCGATTTTGAGCCCTTGCCGCTTTTCGATGATTTGCACAAAATTAGCGGCTTGCATGAGGGAGTCGTGGGTACCTGTGTCAAGCCAGGCAGTGCCCCGGCCCAAAATCGAAACTTTGAGACGACCTTCCCGAAGGTATTCGCGGTTCACATCGGTGATTTCCAACTCTCCTCTTGGAGAAGGGCGCAAGGATTTGGCGATGTCGATGACCTGCTGATCATAAAAATACACGCCCGGCACTGCATAGGAAGACTTT
Source organism: Bacteroidota bacterium (assembly GCA_036835375.1). Taxonomy (GTDB): domain Bacteria; phylum Bacteroidota; class Bacteroidia; order J057; family J057; genus JANQTF01. Next base: position 8,723 of record DAITMB010000016.1, on the reverse strand, counting down.
GGCTTGGCAGGCTTTTCTTCAATGCTGATCGCTTTGCCGCTTTCGTCAAATTCAACCACACCATAATCCCTTGGATTGGACACGTGGTAGGCAAAGATTCTGCCGCCTCCCGATTTTCGAATGTCCTCCCCCGCTTCTTTGAGCGTGAGCGACAATTGGTCGCCGTAGAAAATATTATCCCCCAAAATCAGTGCTGCAGGATCCTCCCCCACGAACGTTTCTCCGATGAGAAAGGCTTGCGCCAAGCCTTCGGGTCGCTCTTGCACCTCGTATTGAAACACCATCCCCAGACTCTCGCCGTCGCCGAGTAGGTCGCGGAAAAGAGGTAAATCCCTTGGCGTAGAAATGATCAGTACCTCTCGAATCCCCGCTTGCATGAGGGTCGAAAGCGGGTAGTAAATCATCGGTTTGTCATAAACGGGCATGAGCTGCTTGCTCACAGGAATGGTCAGTGGATGGAGCCGTGTTCCGGAGCCTCCGGCGAGAATGATTCCTTTCATGAGGTAAAAGTAGATAGCTAGAGTTGGCGGCTAAAATGGGGGTCTTTTGTTTGCCCGCCATGGAGCTGTAAATGGGTGTCTTGCGTGAATGGATCGGTGAAACAAGGAGCTTGGGACAAACCCTATTGGCAAGCGCTTGAAGTCATAGATGGCGTCGCATATTACAAGCTGTGAAGGGAGAGAACAAAGGCAGGGTTGAATAAAAGCTTGCTTTCGGCTTGGCGAATGAAGGGCTGGCACAAGGAAAAATGATTTTTATCAGCTTGTCCGAAAGAAGCGCAGTAGCGAAATGACGCATTCACCCTCAGAGATCAAGACAATCTTGGCAGAAATCGCGGGAGATTGTCTGCTTCTTGGCACAAGACAAACATCAAAAAGGCTACTTTTGGACGATAGATTCCGCTTACGACCTTTTACTTGATAGGGATTACTCGCCCTACATTTCACGCAACCAACATTTTTACTATGGCCTTTCGCATCGAATACGATACCATGGGGGAAGTTCAAGTCCCCGCTGACAGGTACTGGGGCGCCCAGACCCAACGCTCCATTGACAATTTCAAAATCGGCGGTCAAAAAATGCCGATTGAAGTCATCCGGGCTTTCGCCATCTTGAAAAAAGCAGCAGCCATGACCAATGTGGAGCTGACTTCATTTCCGCAGGAAAAAGCGACCCTCATCGCCCAAGTCTGCGACGAGATCCTGGCGGGCAAGCTCGACGATCATTTTCCACTGGTCGTGTGGCAGACTGGCTCCGGCACTCAGTCCAACATGAATGTGAACGAAGTCATCGCCAATCGAGCCACCGAGATTCACGGGGGCGAAATGGGACAAAAATCCTTCATTCACCCCAACGATGATGTGAATAAGTCTCAGTCCTCCAACGATACCTTTCCTACAGCCATGCACATCGCTGCTTACAGCCATTTGGTGGATTATATGATGCCTCGGGTGCAGAAACTCCACCAGACCCTAAGCGAAAAAGCAGCAGCATTTCAGGATGTGGTAAAAATTGGCAGGACCCACCTCATGGATGCCACCCCGCTCACCGTCGGACAAGAATTGTCAGGGTATGCGATGCAGATCCAGCGAGGCTTGGAAGCAGTGACCTACAGCTTGGCGCACTTGCGCGAGCTGGCGCTTGGCGGGACTGCCGTCGGCACGGGTCTCAATGCGCCCAAGGGCTATGCTGAAAAAGTAGCCGACAAAATTGCAGAGCTGGCAGGTCACCCTTTTGTCACAGCCGAGAACAAATTTGAGTCCCTGAGCGCCCACGATGCCATCGTAGAAGCCTCTGGCGCGCTTCGTCGCCTCGCAGTTTCCCTCATGACAATTGGCAACAATGTTCGGCTCCTAGCGAGCGGCCCTCGCTGTGGAATCGGCGAACTCATCATTCCTGAAAATGAGCCTGGATCTTCCATTATGCCCGGAAAAGTCAACCCCACGCAAGCAGAAGCCCTCACAATGGTCTGTGCCCAAGTCATCGGAAATGACGCAGCTATCGCAGTTGCCGGGACGCATGGACATTTTCAGCTCAATGTGTTCAAGCCAGTGATGATCTACAACTTGCTCATGTCTTCGAGGCTGTTGGGTGATGCCTGCGAATCGTTTGATGAGCACCTCGCTGTGGGTATTGAGCCGAATTATCCGCGCATCCGGGAACACCTCAACAATTCGCTCATGCTTGTCACTGCCCTGAACACGCACATCGGCTACGACAAGGCCGCTAAAATTGCCAAACTCGCCCATCAGAATCACCTCACCCTCAAGCAGGCAGCTATTCAACTGGGATTTCTCACCGAAGAGCAATTTGATGCCTACGTCGTGCCCGAGCAAATGCTAGGTCGATAACACTCGTCATCCCTCTGCGCACCTGTTGAGGGAAAATTCCTGACATCCTTCCTTTCTCATGGGAGCTTTTGTTCACTGGGAAAGGAAGGATAAATTTTTTGCTAGGTTACATTGGGCTTCCCTTCCTTGCCCAAGAGTCCTCGAATTCCCGTCCACAGGCGACTGAGCCGGGGTGGCTGCTGGGTTCCAGCCAAAATCGTTTGCTGAAGGCTGCCGCTCAGGGAATGGTGGGCAAACTCTCTTGACCATGCCAGCACAGCGTCGCTCAGGGCAGGCCGCAACCGGCAAGCACTGCCGACAATCCCGAGAATCATTGGCGCGAGTTGGTAATATTCATCCGACACCCGGTTGATTAGGCGCAAAGGAACCACGCCACCAAGAGAAACTTTCACTGGCGCCATCTCCACAATCATCCGATTGAGGGCTTGCTGGGGCATCGCCATGGGGGGAAATGTGTCGAAAAACCAGAGTCGATTCGCTTGCCACGCAAAATTTCGACTCGTAGGGTGAAATCCAAGGGGCTCATCATGCTGCGCTACATATCGCGCATACTTTTGCACCTCCTCCATCATTGCCGCCAGGTAGATGAGATACTCTTCGACCGGTGCCAATTCCATGCGGTTGCGAAGTAATTCTTCGTCGCGAAAGGCATCCTGCACCACCACAGGAATCCATCCATTTCCGCGGGCGTGTAGGTGAATGTGTGTGGTAGGAAGCAGCAGCCCCACATCCAGAAGTCGGGCTACGTACTGGTCATGCTGGTGCGTGAGCGCTTCCGCTTTTTCCTGACTCCTGATCTTGCGATACACTTTGACCACGTAGTCGCGGCCTTCCACCTGAGCCCTCACGGGCTTTGAAAAAAAGCCCAGCCCGGAAAAGCTTTGTTGGCGTAGGGCTTCTCCCTGGAGCAACTGCTGGATTTGGTCGTCGAGGCTCATGCGAAAATGGGGACGGTGAGTGGGTCTTCGATGGAGAAAGGTGCCATCACAGGCCGAAGTTAGCGAAGTCTTGGACTTCCCTGGAGGCTACTCCGAATGCGTTCCAGCGCTGCATGGTCGGGATGTGCGCGCTCCAACCGTCGAAAGTATATCTGGGCCAATTGCGCATTTCCACGCAAACTGTGGAGCAGGATCATGTTTTCGAGGGCTTTCACATCGTCAGGATCTATGAGAAGAGCTTGCACGAGCCATCTTTCTGCCTCGGACAAGCGGTTTTGCTGGAGGCGAAGAAAGCCGAGATTGGTGAAGAGGCGTTTGTCGAAGGGTCGCTCTGCGATCAAGCGTTCAAAGCCTTGCGCACTGGCTTCCAGTGTCGCAGGATCTTCTGGCTTTGCCAGATAACGGTTGATCTCTCTTCTAAAAGCTGCTTCAAACATTCCGGGGTGAGTTTCATGGAGATGTGCAAATAAGGCAAATGCCGCTGCGTGTTGCTGGGTGGATTCGAGAATTTCTCCTTTGAGGAATAGCCATTCCGGACGCTGTGGGTCTTGGGTGAGTGCCAGATCAACCTCTTTTTGCGCTTCCGGCATTTTCCCCCGAAGGACATACTGTCTCCCGAGGTCGCCATGATTTTCGGGGCTGAGGAGGGCCAGGGCGCTGTCGAGAAAAGCGGGTTCGCGTGACTGCTCTTCAAAGTAAGCCAGCCACGCCTTGCCGCGCGTGTCGCTCGCTACATCGCCGCCATGCGCAGGCAAAAGCCGTAGGTAGTCCATGACTTCTCCCAACTCAGTTTTCTCGCTGCGTACCACGCGGATATTGTGGTCGTGAAAACTCACATGTGGAATGTCACTGGTGCCACCCGAGGGCATGTGGCAACTGATGCAATCTCCTTCCATGGCCTCGGCTGGCGACACTGTGCATCGCAAGTCTTGGGCAGTCTTGTGACAGGACTCACATTGGTGACGATAGATCATGGGATCCTCGGCTTCGAGGCTGGTGTGGGGATCGTGGCAGGTGGTGCAGGTGAGAGTGCCTTCCGAGGCGATGAAGCAGCGAGATTGCCGCAGGCGCTCGGCGTGGGAGGCAATCCCGAATTGTTCGCTATGGCCTGAATCTGCCAAAAACACGGTCCACGCTTTTTCCAACGCTTGTCCTGGGCGAAAGTCCGTGGCGCCTTTTCCTGGAGCATAGACATTCAACCCTTGCAAATGACATTGCTGACAGACATCAAACTGTGCCTCTAGCGGCAACTTGTCGGGATTGACAATCGTGTAATCGATCTCTTTGCCAACATCGATGAGTTGGCCGCCTTCGATCGCCTCCACGTGGGCTTGTCCCGGACCATGGCAGCTTTCGCAGTCGATGCCCAAGGAAATTTTTCGGTATCGGTTTTTGCTGTAGGGAATAAAGTCGATGTGTCCTGTGTGGCAAGCCATGCAAGCTTCCCCGATTTCGCGGTCAAATCTTGCATTGTACATGTCGTAGCCCGGCGAAAGGTCCCAAATTTTTTTCTCTACATACCAGGTGAGTGGCATTTCATAGATCCATCCCGATCGTTCCATCAAGTAGGAGCGCGTCTGGTGGCCCGACCCAACGACGTAATCCACTTTCTCCAGTCGGCGGTGCAGGGTATCGTTTCCATCCAAGCGATATTCTATCATGAACATCTCCTCACCTTTCCAGAAGGCCAGGTAGTAAAAGTCCAGTTGTGGATCATACACGCGTTCCGATTCTCCGAATCGCTCAATCATCTGACCACGCGAAGGACGATAGAGGGATTTCCCCATGCCCGTTTCTTGAAAGCTCTTGGATATTTTCTCGTGGCAAGGCTGGCAGGCTTCGCTACCGACGTAGGCGACGGGTTCCGAAAGGCTCACGTAGGTGTGTGGACCACGACTGCACCGCACCAAGCCCGCCGCCCCAATGCACAGAGAGGCAACTAGTCCTAGACGCCAGATAGAGGAAAGGGATTTCACTGAGGGAAGTTCGGAAAGGATTCTGGAAAATACAGGTTTTTGTGCCTGATTCATTTGCATGGTTGCAAATGAGAATACTCGTAATAAACCCCCAGAGATTGCTGCTTGTTTATGCTGAGTGAATAGCTTTTGCGGAAAAGCGGCCTTATTTCTCTGGACAGAGGGTATCGAACCAGTCGTGGGCGTAAGCACCGCCCAATCTTCGCACGATGCGAATGTCCGCGCAAGCCTCCTCATACCTGCCGAGGAGATAGAGCACTTCCGCCCGCCGTGAAAAGTACATAGCCTTGGTGGAGTCAGTCGCGATCTGCTTGTTGAGATCTTGTAGCGCGCCCTCCCAGTCGTCAAGGTAGGTGCGCGCCACGGCTCGGTTGAAGTAGCTGTGGCGATAGCTGGGATCTATGTGAATGGCGATGGTAAATTCTTGCACTGAGGATTCGCAATCTTTCTTTTCCTCGTAGCATCGGAGGCTGTAGCAATATCCCAAGCCATAGTGGCCTTCCACGCCGTCGGGGTTGATGCGCACCGCATCTTTGAAAATGGGAATGGCTTTGGTGAATTCTCCAGCCGCAGCATGAACCATTCCTTGCTCAATCAGGCGCTGATAGAGACTTTGTCCCCATGAAGGGTTGGTGCTGACCCACAAGCACCCGCACCAAAGCATGATATGGAAAAATAGGTTGCGCATGAGCAAAGGTCGGGACAGTATGCGAAGGGGGATAGAAGCTAGAAGGAACACGTCTTTCGCAGGGTTCAACGCTACTGAGAGTAAATGTCTGAGCGGATGATCGCTAGTGACTTGGGCGAAGTAATTATTCTTAAATTCGGAGAAAAAGATCGATTGGCCAAGTCAGTTTGGTGAAGCTAAAATTAAATTTCTCCTTTTACGAATGCATTCCATGATACTCCTCATAGCGTTTTAGCACGGGGGTGTCCCAAAATCATCCACCTGTCTGTGGGCAAGGTCTGTGAAGCCTCTTGCCTTTTCGCTTCGATTGCTTATTTCCCTTGGAACAAAGGCGAATACAACTTCCATGGATCTGCAACGAAGTTCGCCCCGGTATGTATTGTCCAGACTTGGTCTTTACCCAAAATTTTGGCGCAACGTCGGCGACGTGTCACTCAAAGCAGCACTCCGTGAGGTTCGGTAGGGGACCGTTCTTGCAGAACTTACTAGCAATCTATCCTACCTCAATTGACTCTTCCTTTGCCCACCAAGAATGGAGGTCATGATCAAAGCGGCTCATGAAAAGAAGCGGTCTTCCTGCACACGCCGGGAGGAAGGGTGTGGATTGAAGAAAGGAAAATCTAATGAAAAATGGCTCCTCAACTACCGTTGGTCACACTGTTGCAAGGCCATACATTTCCATGCGTTGCTGGCGAATCTCTTCGCTAGCGAGGTAGTCGTCGAAGTTCATGAGCTTATCCAATATCCCGTTGGGTGTCAGCTCGATGATGCGATTGCAAACAGTCTGCACGAATTCGTGGTCGGAACTGTGTAGCATGGCGGTTCCTTGATAATCGACCAAGCTGTTGTTGAACGCCTGAATAGACTCGAGGTCCAGGTGGTTCGTAGGCTCGTCGAGAATCACAAAGTTGGGCTGCTGGAGCATCATGCGGGAGATCATGCAGCGCATTTTTTCACCTCCTGAGAGCACGCTGGCCTTTTTGAGGGATTCTTCACCAGAAAACAACATTTTACCCAAAAATCCCCGGACAAACTCCTCTTCTGAGTTCTGAGAAAACTGCTGTAGCCACTCCACGAGGTTGTAGTTCACCTCAAAAAATTTGGCGTTGTCTTGTGGCAAATAGGCTGGCGTGATGGTGATTCCCCAATTGAAGTCTCCGGTGTCGGGCTGGGCTTCTCCCATGAGGATGTCGAAAAAGTGAGAGACAGCCAAGGTATTTTTGGAGAACAGGGCGATTTTGTCACCTTTTTGCACGTCAATGGTGACGTTGCTAAACACCTTTTCGCCGTCAAGGCTACCGGAGAGATTGTTGATTTCGAGGACTTTCTTGCCCGCTTCCCGCTCCGATTGAAAAAAGATGTGTGGGTATTTGCGATTGGAGGGTTGAATGTCGTCGAGGTTGAGCTTCTCAAGCATTTTTTTGCGGGAAGTCGCTTGACGCGACTTGGCGACGTTGGCGCTGAATCGCTGGATGAATTCCTGCAATTCTTTGCGCTTGTCTTCGACCTTCTTGTTGCGGTCAGCTCGCTGGCGCAGGGCGAGCTGAGAAGCTTGATACCAGAAGGAATAGTTGCCTGTGTGAAGCTGGATTTTGCCAAAGTCAATGTCGCAGACGTGGGTACACACCACGTCGAGGAAGTGCCTGTCATGGGAAACGACGAGGACGAGGTTTTTAAATTCTGCCAAGAAATCCTCCAACCACACGATGGTTTCGACGTCGAGGTCGTTGGTGGGCTCATCAAGCAACAAGATGTCGGGATTGCCAAAGAGGGCCTGAGCGAGGAGTACCCGGACCTTTTGTTTTCCGTCGAGAGAGGAGACTTGCTTGGAGTGGAGGTCTTCGGTGATTCCTAGGCTAGAGAGCAAAACGGCGGCTTCTGCTTCCGCATTCCATCCGTTCATGTCTTCGAATTCTGCGCTTAGCTCTCCTGCCTTGATGCCATCTTCTTCAGAAAAATCTTCCTTCGCATACAGGGCTTCCATTTCCTCCTTCACCTGCCACAGTTTTGCGTTGCCCATCATCACGGTTTGGAGCACAGGATAGCTGTCAAATGCACTGTGGTCCTGACGGAGTACGGACATACGCTGCCCGTTGGGGATGATGACTTGCCCGGAAGTAGGATCTTGTTCTCCAGAGAGAATACGCAGAAAGGTGGATTTACCCGCTCCATTGGCACCGATGATGCCATAACAGTTACCAGGCGTAAATTTTAAATTGACTTCATCGAACAGGGAGCGCTTACCGAAGCGTAGGGAAAGGTTGGAAACCGTAATCATGGGCGAAACCGCTAGTATTGTCTGTAATTGAATCAAATGACTTTGCAAAGGTAGAGATTTTTCGGGGCAAACAAGCCTGCTACCAGAGAAGATCCTGGCTTGAGAAGATTGCCCCGAACTACCTTTTTGTATGTGTGTGAAATGGCAGCTGGCTGGGAGGTGGGGCATCTCTTACCGTTAAGATTTGATTCCTGTGCTTGAATTCTCTCCCGTAAATTCAGTATGTTTGGCCGGTCCAATCTTAGGCCATATGGAGAGGGTATTCCCGAAAGGTCCGTCGTATGGATCGCTCTACCATCGCTCTACCTATGTGTTGAAAACCCGCTCTTCTCAGCGGGTCACGAAGAAGGAGCAGCGTCAGGAGTAAAATAGACGAGCATGAAGCAGGAGATTGTCAATGTAGCCAAGAAGGTGATTCCGAATCCGGTTCGGATCGCGCTCAGAAAACTGAATTGGAAAAGATACGAGGTTCAGCAGCGGCTCTTCTCTCCC
>DAITMB010000015.1:53521-61042 GCA_036835375.1 Bacteroidota bacterium | reverse complement strand
TCACAATCTCACCTCCAACTCTCTCACAAATGGCAAATTACCCTTTATCCAAATTCCACTTCCAGGTAGAATGGGGCGGTACCAGCATCGGATTTACCGAAGCATCAGGCCTAACAGTGGAAACCGAAATGATCGAATACCGCCACGGGGCCAGCCCGGAATACCATAAGACGCGCATGCCCGGAATGCAAAAGCTGAGCAACATCACACTCAAGCGCGGCACATTTCAGGGTGATAATGAATTCTACGCTTGGTGGAACACGGTTTCCCTCAACACCATTGAGCGTCGGGACATCACCATCAGCTTGCTCAACGAATCGCATGAGCCGGTGGTCGTGTGGAAAGTCAAAAGTGCCTGGCCAGTGAAAGTGCAGACCACCGACCTGAAATCTGATGCCAATGAAGTCGCCATCGAATCCCTCGAATTGGTTCACGAAGGACTCACCATTCAAAACGAATAAGCATGGCGACCTACTATCCACCTGTGGGCTTTCACTTTCTGGTGCGTTTTGAACTGGACAGCCAGACCGAATTTGACGTGCAATTTCAGGAAGTCAGCGGTCTTACCGTGGAGGTAGAGATGGAAAGCTATGTCGAAGGCGGCGAAAATCGATTCACCCACAGCCTTCCGACCCGCACGCGCTACGCGCCGCTACAGTTGAAACGAGGCATTGTGCAGGAGTCAGGACTGACTGACTGGTGTAAAAATGCCATCGAAAATTTCTCGTTTCAGCCGTTGAACCTCACCGTGATTTTGCTCAATCCCGCCCACGAACCTCTCATGTCCTGGCAAGTGATCGGTGCTATTCCGCAGCGATGGGAAGTCTCTTCTTTTCAGGCGGAGCAAAGCAGCATTGTCATCGAAACGCTTCAGCTAAACTATTCCTATTTCCTCAGAAAATAAGCTCATGCCTATCGAAATCCGCGAATTGGTGGTCCGCGCGACCGTCACCGACCAACGCTCCTCTCCCCGGGATAATCAGCAACCACAACAAGCGCAGCGCGCCGAACGGCTGCTTGCCCAGGTCGCCGAAATGCTCCGAAAGCGGCGGGAGCGCTGACCTATTGCTGGTCTGGGCAAATGATGCTTGAGCGGAGCTGTCCTTTCGAAGAGATGATTTGCCCAATCAAAATTTCCAGTGTTCCCTTTCACTAGTGGTACACTTCCCTACCCCACGCATTTTCTCAAACTCTCACCCACGCATGATTCCTGGACTTCCTACTGGCGAACTCGCCAAAATGACCATCACTGCTTTTCGGGACGCGAATGTGTCGCCGGGAAATCTCCTCGGATTGTTCGTGGTGATGTTTAATCCCAACAAATATTCACGACGCTACGCCAATCGGCTGAGTGAGCGAAAAGGTGCGGGTGATCATCGTCATATCCAGGCGAGCATGGGAGCGGAGACGGAGGAAATGGTTTTTGAATTTATGCTGGACGGGACAGGGGTCGCTCCCGAAGGTGTGGCACTGCAAGTGCCCCTCTCGCCAGGGTCGCTGGTAAATCAAGCGATCAATCTCAGCGGTGCCCTCGGGCCTGTAGAGGGAATGGTCAGACAATTCCTCTCTCTCACCTACGAGCCCAATCAAGAATCTCACGAACCTCCCTACCTCATTTTGGCTTGGGGCACCCTCGTGTTCACCTGCAAACTCAAATCCGCGGAGGTAGAATATACCCTGTTCGATCCCGCAGGAAAGCCTCTGAGAGCCAAAATTGCCGCCACATTTCGCAGGCATGATCCGCCCGCCATTGTGCAACAACTACTCAACTTTCGCTCCCCAGATCTCACGCGCTATCATCAGGTAGAAGCAGGCGAATCCCTCCCCTTGCTGTCGCAGGAAGTCTATGCCGATCCGGCATACTACCTGCTTCTCGCCCGAGCCAACAAGCTCAAACACTTTCGAAACATCCCCACGGGGACTTCCCTCCGAATGCCGCCGCTACAATCCACTCCCTCCAACGAATCTACTTCATGATCCCGCGCCTCTCCACCCCCAGTTCCAGGGCTACAGATGCCCCATCTTTCCGGGTTTTGTCGGACGGGAGGGCCATTCCCGCCACCTACTCCGTCGCGTCGATTGTGGTAGAAGAACAGGTATTTCGCCTCGCCTCAGCGGAGATCTTGATGTACGACGGTGATCCCGCGAGCGGAAATTTCCCAGCCAGCAATGCTTCGGAATTTGAGCCGGGGAGCACCATTCGCATTGAAATGGGCTACCATCAGGAAAACGAAACGGTGTTTGAGGGCATCGTAGTTCGCCAGCGTATCCAAGTCATTGGCGATCAGTCCTTTTTTCGGGTCGAATGCAAGGACAAAGCCTATCGCCTCGCCCAAGGTCGCAAGAGCCGCTATTTTTATGAGGAAAAGGACAGCGACATCCTCCAAAGTATGCTGAGCTCGCAAGGCTTGAGCGGGCAAGTGGACAGTACCCAGGTGGTTCATCCAGTGATGATTCAGTATCACTGTAGCGACTGGGATTTCCTCCTTTCACGCGCCGATGCCAATGGATTGTTGGTCCTTGTGCGTCTCGGAAAAGTCGATATCAAAGCTCCGAATTTTTCTCAAGCACCTGCACTCTCGCTGCAATATGGGAGCACGATCCTGGAATTAGAAGCCGACCTGGACGGCCGCCATCAGCAGCGACAGGTAGAGGCTACTGCCTGGGATGCTGCGAATCAGGATATGATCCAGTACGCGGCTCAAAACCCCTCGGTCGTGTCGCCAGGGAATCTGCGCAGCACAGATCTTGCCGATGCGGTCGGCTTGGAGACGAAGCACCTGCTCCACGGCGGGCAGCTCAGTGGTCAAGAGCTTCAGGTGTGGGCGGGAAGTGAGCAACTTCGCTCTCAACTCTCCAAAATGCGAGGCAGGGTGAGGATTCAAGGCGTGGGGGAAGTCACGATCGGCGATATGATCGATTTGGGTGGCTTGGGAGATCGATTTTCTGGCAAAGCATTCGTGTCGGCTGTGAGGCAGGAACTGAATGGGACCAACTGGGAAACAGACATCAGCTTTGGCATGAGCCAGGAAAGCTACGCACGACAATTTGACGACATTCCAACCCTTCCAGCGGAAGGCTTGCTGCCTGCCATGCCGGGCTTGCACATCGCAGTGGTGACCAAGTTAGGCGGAGATCCCGCAGGCGAAGACCGAATAACGGTCCGAATTCCAGGCATCGATACCCAAGGAGAAGGGTCATGGGCCAGACTGGCCACGCTGGATGCAGGCCAGGAGCGGGGAACTTTTTTTCGTCCAGAAATCGGGGATGAAGTCGTTGTCGGATTTCTGCACGACGATCCGCGCCACCCCATTGTGCTAGGCCAGCTCCACAGTTCGAACAAGCCAGCCCCCTCTCCCGCTCAGGATGACAACCATGAAAAAGGCTACATCTCTCGTGGAAAAATTCGGTTGATTTTTGACGATGAAAAAAAATCCCTGACCCTTGAGACCCCCAAACAAAAACAATTCATTCTCGACGACCAAGCCGGGGAGATCAAGATTGCCGACGAATATGGCAACAAAATCATCCTTGGCCAGGGCGGTATTACCATCGAATCCGCCTCTAAACTCACCCTGAAAGCCGTCCAAAGCGCCGTACTCGAAGGCGGCACCAGCACTGATGTCAAAGCCACTGGCCAAGTCACAGTCAGTGGTCAGGCGGGCGCAGAGCTGTCGGCATCGGGTAACACTGTCGTGAAAGGAGCCATTGTTCAGATCAACTAACCCGTGTCAGCCGCTCGACAAGGGTGCGCGTCATTTTATTCTCAAGTATTTATTCTCCAGCATTTCTTCCCTACAGCTACCAAACACTTTTTTCCCTCTCTCCTAATTTATCCTGCTAAGCCATGCCCCCAGCCGCAAGACTCACCGACATGCACACTTGTCCGATGCAAACCCCGGGCACGCCTCCAATCCCTCACGTGGGAGGTCCCATCATTGGTCCCGGTGCACCCACCGTCCTCATTGAGGGTATGCCTGCAGCGGTCATGGGGGATACCTGTATTTGCACAGGACCACCAGACTCCATTGTGATGGGGTCTGGCACGGTCATGATCGGCGGGATGCCTGCCGCGCGATTGGGAGATAGCACTGCACACGGTGGCTCGATTGTCATTGGTGCCTTCACTGTCCTCATCGGAGGATAGACTTTTCAGGGACAGGGGTCCATTCCCCTGACGAAATCCTCAGAACCCTCAATTGATTTACGCTATGCTCGATTTTATAGGCAAAGGCTGGAGCTTCCCTCCTACGTTTCGCAAGGAAACGGCCAGCATTGAGATGCTCACAGGCAAGGACGACATCCAGAGCAGTATCGGCATTTTGCTCTCGACCCTGCCAGGCGAGCGCGTCATGCGCCCCGACTATGGCGCTGGCATGGAAAGGCTGCTCTTTGAGCCGTTTAACCTCACCCTTCGAACCTATCTCGAGCAACTCGTCGAAAGGGCGATCCTCCTCCATGAGCCGCGAGTGATCCTTCACTCAGTGAATTTAGAAGCTGTTCCTCTGGAAGGATTCATCCGCATTGAGGTCGCTTATACTATCGCCGGGACTAACACCCGCAGCAATTTTGTCTTTCCCTTCTACCTTAACGAAGGCACTGAAATCCCCCGTTAACCGAAGCGCTCCCTCCCGATATGAATACCGACCGTCCTCTTCTTCACCCCCTCCAGCACGATGGCACCAGCCGACGGCGGCGCCTGTTGGCAGCCTTGTTGCCTGACTCAGTTTCGGTGGACGAACGCGACACGAGCGAGCTCTTGGTCTATGCCCGCGACTATGCCCGGCTCTTGCAATACCACGATCTGAACCGACGACCTTCGGGTGATTGGGCCGCCTTGATCGATGGTGACGTGAGCGTAGTGGCTGCCATGCTGCTCCATCGGGAGCGGGCAAGCGCCTATGAGCACCGATTTCGCCAAAGTCTGGATCAATTTGAGCGGCAAATCGGCAAACCCGAAGCGGCAGCAGCGTTGGAGGACATCTTGTTGCTCCTCACCGAGCTGGCCCAAAAGCTCTTGTACTGGCAGGAACACGCTGTGCCAGAGATGTCCTTAGCCAAACAACTGGCGCGGCTGATACCTTCCACGACGGGTGATGGATTCTGTCGGCTGCTGGTGTATCTGCGCAAGGCAAGCGCCTTGAACCTTCTCAAAGAAGAACTGCCGCTGGACCGCTTTGAGGCCACCTGGCCGCTGGTGTCCCCACCTCGTCAATTTGCCCCGCTGGTAGCAGGTATGCCCCAGCACGAGGAAGCCGTATTTCAGGAATCGTTTTCGCTAAGACAGCTCTTCCGGAAATTTTATGATACTCTCAGCCCTGTCTTGGCCGCAGCGCCTATTTATCTGGAAGATACACTACGCAAATATCCCGAGCACGAACCACACCTCGCCTTATTTCTGGCTTTTGTGCAGTTGATGGCGGTGCCCCGTGCTGAGATCAATACCCTCACCCAGCGGCACTTGGATTTTTATTACCGGGATGTTCTCCAATTGAAGCATCTCCCCGCTGTCCACGATCAAGTGCATCTGGTGCTAGAGTTGGCACATGGATTTGTGAGTGGCTTGCTCGAAACTAGCGATCGATTTCTGGACGGAAAGGACGAGAATGGCAAGGATATTCTCTTTGCTCCACGCGAAGAGCTTGTTCTCACGCCCGCCAAGCTAGATCCAGAGACAGGGCTGAGGACTTTGTTTTTTGATAAAGCCCCACGCGCAGAAAATCCTGAAACGCATGAAATTCTCAACGTCTTTGCGGCGCCGGATGCAGATGCAGCGGATCGCCAAGCAAGCGATGGGAAATGGATTCCACTGGGTTCTGCCAGCGATCCAGCCGCTCGAATGGGCTTCGCGATTGCTTCGCCCATGTTTTTGTTGGCGGAAGGGGAAAGAGAGATTGTGCTGCGCTTTGGCTTGCGTGAGTTGGGAGAGGTGCTGCGCACGTACTCTTTGTCCCTGGTGCGCAGTGAGTTGGAGCGAAATGTGAACATTTATTTCAGTGCAGAGAAGGCATGGACTCAGATCTCTGATAAAGAAGTGTTCATCGACACTGAGACGGAGGAATTGGTGTATCTCCTTCGCATTTCGCCACAGGAAGATGCGGTGATTGCCTACCATGATGGGCTGGTGGACCAGGAACCCCTGCGGGAGCGGCTGGACACGAAACATGCCGTGATGTTGTTCTTGTTGGACAATTACGGTCTGTCGGTAGAAGGCGACTTTGACCTGAGCATGGAAGGAGATTTGAATGCAAAAATATTTAACCCAAATGCCTTTTATCTCAATGGCGAGATCATCTTTGGCGCTGCGGATTATCAAAGCATATTTGTTTCGCAGGCAAACGTCATCGGGATCTCTCCTAACAATAATCAACGGATTTGGGAGAATGTGACGAGTAGCCTGCCCGCTACCAACTCCATTCCCTTCGACTCAGCAGCGGGCAACTTGCTGGCTCCAGTTGCCCAAGGGACTTATGGCAGGTACAACAATTCTACTTATCGGGCCAATGGAAGTCTGCCCGCAGGATTTCCTATTGAGCCGGGACCGGCTGGGGATGATAAGCTCATTTGGGGCGTTGTAGAAGAAAGCAAAGGCTTGTTTGATCCAGAAGTCACCAACTATGCCAATGGCAACATTGTCGAAGACACAGGCAATCTATATGTAGCCGGGACTGGCGTCCAAGCGATTGCGCCCAATCAAGCGACTAGCTTTTGGAAAGGCATACCCAATGGGGAGACGATCTCCCTTTTTGAGCAAACACAAGCCCAATATTACCGATTTGGGACCAGGACTTTTCAGCTCCATGCCCGATCTACTCCTTTGCCCCCACAGTTGACTGGCAACACGCAAACGCCCATCTGGGCCAATATTTCTAGCCAAATCATCTCCTATCAGCTAGGAAGCAATCAACTGTACAAAGAAGATGATTGGGTGTTCAGCGCGGTTGACCTAAAACTGTATCAGCTGATCAATGACCAAACCAACTCGCTCGACCGGAAAACCAATGCGCCCCCGGGCACTGCCGTAGATCAAATATGGAAAGGAATTTCTGCCTATTCAGCTAGTGCTACTTATGCACCAGATAGCCTTCCTTTTGCCTCGCAGGCGGGCCAGATCTACCAATGTAAAACGGGTGTCACTCACGCATCAGGCCCTGCCAACACCGCCCTTCGCGTGCCGGCAGGCTTGGTCAATGGCAATCCCATTCGGGTGTGGATGGCGGTCGAGATTTATGATGCCGCAAGAGCCTACGATTCTGGAAGTTTCGTGCGGGTGACCATTGCTGCGAACGAACATTTCTATTATGCCACGGCTCAAGTAGCAGCCGGAGATCAACCCAACGGAAGCGTCACAGGCAAGTGGACCGCGCTGGGAAACACTGGCATTAGTTCCATTGGAGCAGCCTGGGACCCTGGCCTGAACTATGGATTCAGAAGCATTGTCCTGCGAAACGGGACCTACTATGCTGCTTCGGTGTCGAACCAGGACAGAAACCCAGCCACGCTCAGCGTCGCTGAAAACAC
>DAITMB010000015.1:8469-53421 GCA_036835375.1 Bacteroidota bacterium | reverse complement strand
GAGGAATATGACCCTCATCAAAACTATGCTGTAGGAGAGGTCGTGTTGTGGAAGAACATTCAGTACTATGTGACGCAGGCTCCCGGCCGATTTGCCCCATCCTATGATTCGAGCGGTGGCGGGATAGCGAACCAAAATAGCTGGACCCTTCTTAGCTCAGTGAATGAGTTCAGCAGTGGGACCCATTATCCAGCGGGGAGTGTGGTCCGATTCACGCAAGGGGTGCCGCAGTATTTTCAAGCTCAAGCAGCCGTTCTCGACATTCATCCAGGCCTGGGGCTGATGGTTTGGGAGGAAGTTCCCGATACAATCTCAGCCTTTCAACCCAATAATTTGTACGCGGTCGGCTCCTACGTGAGCAAGGATGACACAGCCACTCCTGAAATATACAGGGCCTCGGTGCCCAATCAGAATCGGGCGCTTGACCCCAACCTCATGGTTTGGGAGGAAAACACTACGGTGATTGTCCCCTACCCTTTCACGGCCAATGTGCCTCTGGTAGGATCATATGTGGTCTATCAGGACCGATTGTTCCGGCTCTTGGTAGAAAATCCTGCATCAGAACCTGGGAGCAATCCTTTGGAATGGCAGGCCACTGGCCACATTCGCTTTCATAATCCTGGTGTGGTGTGGTATGCGCATATGCACGTCCGCGACATCTCCGGCAACGTCTATCGCGCCAAACAAGATGTGCCGACTACAATCCCCATCACAGATCCTGCATTTTGGGAGCTAGTCTCTGGCTCCTATCCCTACAAATATCTCGTGTCTCCAGCATTACAAAGCCTGGAAATAGAGGTCTCGGTGACAGGAATGCGCAAGCTGCTGTTGGAAAATGACCAAGGGGTGCTCAATCCGAGCAAGCCTTTCATGCCCTTCGGCTCCCAACCCAACGTGAATGCCAACTTCTATATTGGCAGTCATGAGGTGTTCAGCAAATCACTACAATCTGTCACCATTGATCTGGAATGGGGCAATCTGCCCTCCAGCTTTGTCTCTCACTACAGCAAGTATGTGGAAGCCGGGGGCAATAGCTCTCCGGTCATAGGCAACGATTTTTTTAAGGCAACTGTCTCGCTGTTACAGGACTACGATTGGGATGGGGTGCCAATGGAGGGCGAATTTCCCTTGTTTGTCAAAGAAGGGAGCTCAGGCATTTCGTCGGATCAGCGCTTTGTATTTGACATCCGAAACTTTGATCGCGATCCTGATCTCGCGCCATTTTTGGGAGCGTCGCCCCAGCCAAAGCGCGGGTTCATGACCTTTTCCCTCTCACAGCATTTTTTCCATGCTGCATACCCAAAGATTCTTGCTCAAGCAGCGCTCACCGATCCTCCAGTACCAGAAAATCTCCCCAATCAGCCCTATACGCCCCTGATCAACTCGCTCACCCTGAGCTACACCTCCAGCGAGACGCTGATTTTTAAAGACAAAACCAAGGGAGATCTGACCGACTCAGTAGAACAATTTTTTCATCTTCACCCCTATGGCTGGACGGAAACTGTGCCTGTGGAAGAAAGCCTCGACGATGGACGTGGTCCGCTTGCTACGAATCGACTCCTTCCGCGCTACCTCGCACAAGCTGGCGACGACCAAGGAAGATTACTACGCCAAGCAGGTCTTGATCCAGTGCTTAGAGATGCAGCTGGCAACCTCCTGATCGGCATCAAAGAACTCCGAGCGCCGCAGGTGCTCCATCTCTTGTGTCAGGTCGCAGAAGGAAGTGAAAATCCTGCCCGAAACAAGCGCTTTATCTCTTGGTCCTACCTCTCCCGTAATCGCTGGAAATTCTTCGAACCAAGCCAGCTTCTCTCCGACGACACCAACGGCCTGCTGCGACCCGGCATCGTGAAGCTCCTCATACCCGCCGACGCGACCAATGACAACACGCTGCTACCCGCCGGGACATTCTGGCTGCGAGCCGCCGTCACAGAACATCCCGATGGTGTGGGGCTGTTCTACGACCTGCGCCTCCACGCAGTCAAGGCCACCTTTGAAAACAACGACAACCATCTCGGTCGCTTATCTGCACCACTGGGGGCCAAGAGTCTGTCCAAATTATTTTTCAGAAAAGCTACCATCAAGACCATTGATCAACCATTCGCCTCTTTTGGCGGCAGCTTGGAAGAGCCCGACGACGCCTTTTATCTCCGGGTGAGCGAGCGCCTGCGCCACAAACAGCGAGCCGTGACAGTCTTCGACTATGAGCGCCTGGTATTGGCACAGTTTCCTCAGGTGTATCAGGTGAAATGCGTGACGCACTCGGAGAGCCTACATGAATTGACTTCAAGTCCGGCAAATTGGAGTGCCTATCTCCATTCTCAGCTCCTCGAAGGCATAGAGCATCGACCTGGACAGGTGCAAATTGTAGTCTTGCCCGACTTGCGCAATCAGAACACCCCCGACCCACTTCGACCACGGTTGAGCAACAACCTGCGCAGCGAAATTGAGCAGTACTTGCAGGGACTAAGTTCGGGATTTGCCCAAGTGCGGGTGCAAAACCCCCTGTTCGAAGAGGTAAAAGTACACGCCGTCGTGACCCTCCTACCCGGCAAAGACCCCGGATTCTATTTGGCACAATTACAAGAAGATCTGATTCGCTACTTGTCGCCCTGGCGCTTCGACTCAGATTACGACCTTCCCTTTGGTGCGAGCCTGCATATTTCTTCGGTGATCGACTATATGGATGAATTGGGCTATGTGGACCACGTCAGCGAAGTGTGGTTTCAAGTCGTGTTTCGTGATGCCGAAGGGCAGGAGCACGTGCTCACTCCACGAACCGAAGAAGCGCAAGGTCACACGGCTGCCTCCGTATTGGTGTCTGCTGCTGCGCATTCCCTCACCCTCAACCTAGAATCAGCACCATGCTAAACGATCCGATTATCTATAAAAATGCCAGCTTGTCCGACAGCGAAAACTACGTATTCCTCCGGCAAAAGGGACTAGAATACGTCGAGCAACTCGCCAGCGGACGCTGGACCGACTACAACAGCCATGATCCCGGGATCACGATCTTGGAAGCGCTCTGCTATGCCATCACAGACTTGGGATATCGGACTCAATACGAAATCAAGGATCTTTTAACGAGAAGTGATCAGGGCAGCTCATTTACTGTGGGTCGATTTCACAGCGCTGCCCAGATATTGAGCTGCTATCCCATCACCTTTGATGACCTCCGCAAAGTTCTGATCGACATTCGTGGCGTGAGAAACGCATGGATTTATCCCATCAATACTGCGGCTTATCGCGTCACAGACTGCCAGTTTGAGGGTTTATTGCCCGAGGAGCTTTCCCATGCCAAAAAGCCTGCGACTGGAGAAGATGCCGCCGCCCCAGACGCCATGTATTTGAATGGGCTATTCGAAGTATGTCTGGAATACGAAGAATTCTTGAAGGACCTGCGACTGGGACCAGCCGACTTGTCTTGTCTGCGGCCCGGACAAGGAAGGTATCTCCAGCCGCAGGGACAAGGCATCGTCATTGACATTGGGCAAGATGTGGTGTTGCAAGCCGTTTCGGTATATGCGGCTGATCCTGATGAAGTGGAAGACGTGGACGGAAACCTCCTACCCGGATCACCAGTGCCCATTCGGGTCGAACTGCGGCGCGCTTCCGGCGAGCTTCTTCGGACCTGGGATCTCTTGATCAAAGATCCCCATACGAAGACCCGTTTGGAACTTGATCACCTATTTGTGTATGAGCCAGACACCTGCGATGCAGATCCCGAAGCGAACACTTACCTCCTCAGCGCGGAAGGACCCGAAGGTTGTCTATGGCTGTTTGCGCATCACGAGGGGCTATTTCATTTTTCACTCCAAGACGACGTCAGCCTGCGGGGAGGCAATCCAGATCCCGAAACGTACTACTTTTTCTATGACTGGGAATGGGACAGCGCCGCGAGTGAAGACACCCTGGGCAAATGGGCGAAGGGTCGCATCGGTGAGCCTGACGATACGCGATTTCTGAGTGAATATGTGGTGCCTTCAAACCAATCTCTGGTTTTCGATGCGGAGCAAGATTTCCTATTGGAGGCGGTACACGTGTTTGCGAGCAAGCCTGGAAAACTCCGCATTGAGCTGATTCACGGCGAAAACGAGGTGCTGTATTGTCACGAGACTCACCTGTCGGCGAAGCTCTGCAAATTGCGGATTCCGCTGTGCTGGAAGATTCCTTCCTGCCAACACTACCGCCTCGTGGCCACGACGGAGAAAGGCATGGCCTTGACCCTGAGCCGGGGCGCGGCTTTTCCCTACGCTATCAATGGCGTGTTGCAGTTGCTCGGCGGTGAGGTAGAGGGACGATTGACGCAAGTGTATCCCTATTTTTATGACTGGGAAATCACGTGGCGCTCTCCGCTGCTGGGCGAGATCGAGGACCATGCGTTGACAAAAGGTCGAGTGAAACGCGAAGTTTGGAGGCGGCTACACGCGCAACGAAGCCTTTGCGAAGATCCCATCAAAGTAAGCGAAATCAGCACCGAAGAAGTCGGCATTCAGGCCCAGATCAGCTTGGCTCCTGCGGCGGATGCGAATCTCGTGCTGGCAGAGATTCTCTGGCTACTTGAAATTCATGTGAAGCCTCCCATTCATTTCTACTCTCTTTCTCAAATGGTAGAGAGGGGATATTCCATGGAGGAAATATTTCAAGGCCCGATTCTGGAGCACGGCTTTGTGGATTCGAAGGAATTTGCCCAAGCCATCGACCGGAAGGATCTGCGAAGCTCAGATGTGATCAACCTCTTGATGGATGTCGCCGGGGTCAAACATGTGAAGTCTTTGTTGCTCCAATCTTACCGCAATGGCGTGCTGTATCAAGAGCATCCCTGGCTGATTTGTCTGCATGAGCGCCAGTGCACCAAGCCCAATTTTTCGCCCACACGAAGCTGTTTTCAGTTTTTAAAGAATGGCTTGCCCGTGCAGGTGGACCAGCGGGAGGTGTATGCCTTGCTGGAAGAAAAGCGTTTGGAACGCCAGCCCAGAAAGCAAGTGCAGGCTACGGCAGATCTCCCGATCCCTGTGGGCGAAGACATGGAAGTAAAAAACTACTGGCCTGCACAGCATGATTTACCGGGCATCTATCACACCGGGCGATATCAACCTCGAGATTCTGACACCGCGTTGCGTAAGGCGCAATCGCTACAGCTCAAGTCATTTTTGATGTTTTTTGAGCAACTCCTCGCCAATTACCTTGCCCAGCTAGACCAGATGCACCACCTCTTCAGTTGGGAACCCCTGCCAGCAGCGCGGACTTATTTCACGCAATTGGCCACTGAGGGCATTCTTGAGCAAGAAGATCTTTACCTCGAATACCAGTCTTTGACCACCGAGTTGGAGCGGATCATCGAAGTTCCCGAGGCGGCTTTGGAACGCCGAGCCCGGTTTCTGGACCACTTGCTGGCGCGATTTTCGGAATCTATGTCTGACTATAGCGTGTTGATGTACCAATTACTTGATGGAAAGGAGACTTCGCTTAGCCAAGTCATTCGTGATAAAGAGCTTTTGCTGGCGCATTATCCACGGCTGAGTCGTGAACGCGCCCGTGCTTTTGATTATCGTGCGGCAGAATTACTTCCCTCGGGATACCAGCTTCGCGTCATGGCCCTGCTTGGGATGAGGCCAAAAGCTGCACCATCGTGGACGATGCCGCCGGATGCGACGTTTCAGCATCATGCAGAAGCAGGCTGGCGCTTTGTCGTAGAACTCCCCCCCGGAACGCCCCTTTTTTATAGCCGATATGGAGCTACCCAAGCGGAAGCAGTAGGATTGTTTGACTTGCTGCTCATGCAAGGCCGAGAGGCTAGTTCCTTCGTCGCCCGTGAGCGGCAGGAAGAAGGCTGCAACACTTCCATTTGGGAACTTCATGGACCCTGCGAAGGTCCGGAACATCCTGCCCTCGGATGGATTCCAGATGGGAACGAGACCACGCGCGATGCCCTCATCGATTGGGTGAAGGCACATGAGGCCGCTTCGTCTCCGCCGGAGCAGTTGGCCACGCACTGGGTGGACATCGCCTCAGATCATTTTGACACCATCCAGGAGGAGGACGGATGGCGATTCGTCGTCACAGACGGGGAGAAAGTTCTTTTTCGGAGTGCCTCCTGTCACCGTCAAGCAGAAGCCAGCCAGTTGCTCGACGCAGCGCTCCACATCGGATATCGGCGGGATCATTACCGCTTTCAAGCCGAGAGCTGTCAATGGGAACTTGTGAAGGACTGCGAAGACGGATCCTCCCCCGCTGTGTTCGGGAACACAACGCAATTGGAATTTTTGAGCCATGTCATCGCCCTGTTTGAACTGGCCTCGAAAGCCGAAGGATTTCACGTGATGGAGCACATCCTGCTGCGCCCAAGAGTAGCAGGAGATGCGATCCTACAAGCCCTTCCGGGCTATCCCGAAGAACAACACCCGCCGATCGAGGAGCGATATTCCTTTCAATGTACAGTGCTCCTTCCCGCATGGACAGCCAGAAATGAGCGCCTCAGTTTTCGCCGACTCACCGAAGACACCCTCCGTCGCGAGGCGCCGGCACACCTGTACCTGCACGTGATCTGGGTAGAGCATACCCAAATGCGGCGATTCGAAGAAGCCTATCACGTGTGGCTGGAAGCTCTGGCTGCGCTCCCAGCTTCCTACACAGGCCTTTCGCCCTTGCCTGATGCCTCAGCAGTGACTGAGGTATATCAAGCCTCGCTGAAACAATTGATTCGCAACGTTGAATGCCTTCGCTCGGTGTACCCGCCAGCGAGACTATATGATCCTGCCGCCCCACGTGGCGGAGAAGCCCCAACTCTTGGCAACATGAGCTTGCGAGCCATGTGATGGTTTATTTTTCCTTTCCGATCTGGTTACCCGACCTGCCTACCACCCCTTATCCTTCTGGCGATGAGACCGAAGCACATCAATACTTTCCCCCATTTCACTCCCAATCAAGTCCTCAGCGATGCCCATCTGAATGGACTACAGCGATTTCTGGACCAGCAAAACCGACTCACCCGCAGCCATGGGATCGGGGCAGGCATCGTGTGTGGCCTGCACGCTTCCTACCAATACAGTGCAGAATGCGGAGAGCACGTGATCCTGCTCACTCCTGGCTATGGCTTCAGTTCGGATGGATATCTCATCCAGATTGATCCTGTGAAAGGCCCCCAAACGGAGGGTGAAACGGGAGATGCGACTGGCCGCAAAAGTACTCGCTGTGTGGAGGTGCCTGCCGGGCAGTTGGCATTCACGCATGTGAGGGCCTACGACTGGCCGGAGCGAGACGTGTTTAGTGAAGGAGAGAGGGAAAAAATCTATGAAAAATGGCGAAAAGGGGAATGCGAATCTGTGACGCCGGCGGAACCTACTCCTGCTAAATCCTCGCGCGCCAAACATCAGCCCTCTGCCAAAAATCGGCCTCAAGGCTCTGCTGCGACGACTTGGGAGCTGCTCCCCGCTGAAATGGGAATCCAACACAGCATGGATTCCGAAGAGCTGCATGAGCTTCACCTCACAGATCGGGTGTTGGTGCTGTTTCTGGAAAAAGGTACCCGGACCCGCAAGCCATGCGTGAACACGGACTGTGGGCCCCACGCCGAGGTCGCCTATTCTGTGAGGGCCTTGCTGATTCCTTTCGCTTGCTTTGAACGAGAAAAAGCTTGCGATGCCTTGCCACTCCTGCATGTACCGAGGCTGCACACCCACGCTTTTGCTTCGAACCCTTCAACGGGCAAAGGGCCAGATCCACTCCCGGGAACAGGAGCAATGGCACATCTCCACAGCTATCAAGATATCAACACGGCTTACGGACGCATCGTGGAGGGAATGGCGGCTAACCAAAAGTCCGAGAAAAGCCCACTTTGGCAAGCCATCGAAGCTGCCTACTCACGATATGAACACTTGTTGAATCTCAGCGAAGAGGTGGACATGGCCCTGATGGAGTCGTTGATGGATCACTACTTCCAAGTCAATCGATTCGACCTCAACTATCATCAATACCACTATGACTTTGTTCGGGACCTTGTCACGGCACATAACGAGTTTGTGGCTGCGGCTTGCGATCTCATCGGTTCCTGCTGGCCTGTGAAGGGATTTCCGAGACATTTGGCGCTCCTGGGATTTTCTCAGAATGATAACGTGATGACTGTTCATCGAGACGGCATTCGGACCGGATTTTATCCATCGCCCGTCCAGCAGACCGCCACTGGTACTTGGAAGCACGCGCGCGCTTTGTTCCTCCGACTTCGCGACCTGATCTGCTTTTTTTCGCTGGATCACAACATCCAAGGATTTGCGAAGACCGAGCATACACAGCTACCCATTCGCATCACACCAAGTCAAACAGCTCAGTATGCGCTGGGTCGCCGAGCGATACCCTATTACTACGATTTGACTGATGCTGCTGCCAAAAAAACCTTTTCCACGCACTGGCAACCCACAGACTGCTGCACAGACGAGGCGCTCCTGAGCTACCACTGGCAAGATGTGGAAGCTCGGCATAGCCCCTATTCTATTGAGGCCATACAGGTCGATCCACTAGCATTCGACCTCCTTTCAAAGGGCTTTTACCGAATCGAAGGCCATCTAGGAAAAGACTGTATGGCAGCAGCAGCAGAATTGGAACAGCTCCGGCAGCGTCACCATGTAGAGTTCGATTTGGTATTTATTCACATCGGCGACCCGCAACAAGGTGGCAACTCACCAACGCCAGACAGCCATTTTTTTTACACGAATGCTGCGGAGTTTTTCGGCGATCTCGGGCCAGCTATTGGGATGGAACACATGGCTGGAGTGCCAGTGGGAGGCACCTTTGTGGTGATCTGCGATGAGGTGTGTGTGGATCAGGAAACCAAACGGATGGAGTCGGTGGTAGTCGCTGATTTTTCGCTTCACCGAAGCCTTGCCTGCTGTTTTTCCAGGAATCAGACCAAGCCGACGCATGGCTACTCGACCATAGAAGAGAAAAGAGAGGTGCCTGTCGCTCCTATCGTTGCTACTACATCACAGCCCATCACATCTTCGGCTCTGGCTAAGGTCGTGGATTCCAGGGCTTTGCGGCACCATCAAGAAATGGTGGCCTTGAATGCCAATGGAGGATTTGAGGGAAATGCTACCTACCAGTCTGCTGTCGAATACGTGCGCAGCCATCAGGCGGGCGATGAACTGCTGGAGACTTTTGATGGCTTGATGAAGCGAGTCTTGCAACTCTACAAGCAGACCCGGGAGACCAATAAAAAGCAGGCTTATAAGCAAATTCTGGAGCGAATGCTGTACAGAACCCTTGATGCCATCGTGCTAGGAACATCTCTCACGAAGGCGCAGGGGGAATTGCTTCAAGAGCAACTCACTTCGATCAGCGAAGCAGATATAGCCCTGAGCCGGATCGCGACCAATTGGAAAGCCCAGGAACTGGGTGCTGCACCGGTAGTAGATCAATTGCTCAAATTATTGACGCTCTCGGGGCAGTAAGCAGAAGAATTAATCTTTCAATTCCCTCGTCATCAGCAAATTCCTATTCTGCGCTTTTCCTTCCTAGTTACTCTCATCTTCTACCATCTGAGCGAATGTCAACCCACTATCTCGGTCGTGAATTGGTCCTGCTACAAGTGGCACGTGGCACTTCGGCCCATGAGCTTCAGGCGCAGGCCGCAGCCATTTGCCGGAGTGAGATTCATGGCCGACTGGAGGAGCTCTTTGATGAATTGGCTGGAGACGACATCGTGGTTTATCTGGATCGGATGGAAGTGGACCTTGGAACCATTCACGAGGAGGAATTTGCGGGAATTTTTGCCGACAAGCTGCTGCTGGAGCTGGAGAAATCGATCCGCGTCGTGCTGGAAAATCAAGTACCGGATGCTCCTGACTCGCAGGTTCGGAGCCAAAAGGTGCATCAAGCGGAAAATTGGCTTTACTTTTTTGAGAAAGGCTATTTCCCTGACTGGAATGCAGAAAAGGCATCTCTTGATGTTCCCGAGGATGTGATGGCTATTTTCTGTAACAATCGATTGTATCAGCACCGACTAGTGGATCTGCTCTCTGAATCGCTATCTGCCTTTTTACGGTGGCAAAGGCAGTGGAAGGAACCTCAACAAGCGCGCCTATGGACTAGCCTCACACGCGAAGCTGCTGCATGGACTCCCCTGCTTGATTTGCTTCGGCAGCAGATCTCTCCCAAGTATTTCCCAACAGCATTTCATGCGCTACTGAGCGCATTCTTGTTTTCTGCAACGGATCCTCGTCGTGCGGCATCACTGCTCCGGTCTCCACTTTCGTTTTTAGATTCTGCGGGACAAATACACGTGGTAAAAGCCCTTCAATTCTCGCTACGACAAAGGAACCATGATTCCGTTTCGGCGACTTCCGCGATTCAAGACATCCTGAACGACTCGAAACGACCTCTCAAGACAATGTTGAGCCAAGACGACCCTATAAAGCAAGCCGACGAAGAAGCGTGGGAATCACACATTTATGTTCCCCATGCGGGCCTCGTCTTGATCCATCCTTATTTGCCAGCGCTTTTCTCTCAGCTCGGTCTGCTAACGGATAGGTCCTTCTCTGAGCGGCAGCAGCAACAGCGAGCCGTCGCCCTTTTGGCGTGGATCGCCTCGGGCGACGAGCACCTGCCCGAAGCATCGCTCCCAATGATCAAGCTTTTATGTGGGTTGCCACTCGCAGCTTTTGCAGAAAATCCAGCCCCCCTGACTGATTTGGAAAAAGCTGAATGCTTGGACCTCCTGGAAGCGGTGATTGGTCACTGGGCGGCCCTCAAGAACACTTCTCCTGATGGCCTGAGAGAAGGATTTTTGCAGCGTCCGGGCACCCTTCGCTCCCTGGACCGTGGCTGGCAACTTCGCCTAGAGCCCAGTCCACTCGATATTCTCCTCGATCGCCTTCCTTGGGGGCTGAGCTTGGTAAAATTGCCCTGGATGCCAGAAATGATACATGTCACTTGGATTTAACTTTTACCGAACCATGCAATTATCACCTATCCATCGTGAAGCCAAAACGGCCCATCAGCCTCAGCACTTTTTTGGCGCTCGCAGCAGCAATCCGTCATTTTTCCCTGCCACGGTCATTCAACCCAAGCTCCGGATCGGGCAGCCTGGCGACAAGTATGAGCGGGAAGCTGATGCCGTCGCCGACCGTGTGGTGAGCGGGCAAACTGCTAGTCCGCAGCTCAGCACTGCATCTGATGATCTGCATCGCCAATGTGCCGATTGCGAGCAGGAAAAGCGCGTGCAGCGAATGGAAGAGGAAGAAGGGCTTCAGGCCAATTCAGACCATTCCGCAGCTTCCGGGTTGGGGCCGGACTTTGCCCATCGACTCCAAGCGAGCAAAGGCAGCGGCGCACCGTTGATGCAGCACTTGCAGCGGGAAATGGAAGACGGAATGGGAACGGATTTCAGCGAGGTAAGAATTCACACGGGACAGGAGGCCGTTCAAATGAGTCGCGACATTCATGCGAAAGCCTTTACCCACGGGCGGGACATTTACTTCAATGCTGGTCAATATCGTCCTCATAGTCAAGATGGCAGACGACTCGTCGCTCACGAGTTGGCCCATGTAGTGCAGCAAGGGAGGGCAACCGTACAGCGACAGGTCATTCAGCGCGATCCCCCTTCCCCGGCGCCCAGTCCATCGCCAAGCCCAGCACCCAGTCCGGCGCCTAGTCCTTCGCTCGGCCTCGATGGACTGACCACACTCGTGTTTCGCTACGGTGATTTTCGTGCGAGCTTGAGTCTGTCGCGCGCCGTGAAGATGCAGTTGCCAGTAAGGATTCGCGATGTGGGCACACTCACTTTCGAGCTGAGCAGCACCCTCCCTACCCAATTTGGCTTCAGAGTGATGCTCGATACCGTACACAATATCCGCATTACTGGCAATGCAGCTTACAACAGCGATACCGCTGTTGGCACCTTCGGTCTTGGGGTGAGTGGAAGCGAGCAGGTGTGTACCCTCCCCGACAGGGAAGCTACGCAGCGTAGCCTTTCACAAAAAGCTACGGCCCTGCAAACGGCCATTGAAGCCTTCGACTCGAGCAATCCTGCTACGGCTGTGAGCCTTGGTTCGGCTATTTATGAACTCTACAACGCTGCACAGCAGGCCACTCGGCGCTGTGTGATGCGCCCCAGGTGGTCGGTGGATCTGGGTGTGACGGTGCCGTTTCAGCAGCCCGACCTGCCACTTGATCCTGCACGTGGCCGAGCGAGCGACCCTTCCTTTGGACTCAACTTCACTTATCGCTTCTGAGTAGCGTAGCATGGGCTTAGTGGTGGCACAACAGGGTCATGAATGCACCACAAAGAAAGATAAGAACACTTAAGCAACTGTTCTTATCAGTGCCCTTCGTGGTAACACAACAAGGCCATTTACTTACATTCTTTCAACCTCCTCCCCATGGCAAAACGCATCCCATTTGGCCCGGCCGGCATCACATTCTTCGAAAGACACAGCGTCTCCTCCGGTGCAATCCAGCGCCAGGACGGCACCCTCAGGGAGTATAGTGTCATCTTTACCGGAACCAATGTAGCTCTTGAGGCCGGAGACATGACCCCGGCGCAGCTAATGGGGGCTATCGTAGAAAATACCAGCCTTCCCCTCAGCATTGAGGACCGATATTACACCATTGTCGGAGGCTACTACTTCGAGTTTTTGCCTGATGAAAGCACACGCATCTCCCAAGTGTTTGGCGTGGCTTCGCAGCCTGAGCTTGGATTTGACCTACCAGAGGGTAGTGACAAGGATCTCTCTCAGCATTGGAAACTGAAGTATATGAGCGGCGGCAATAGCACCGCACACCTCAAGGAAAAAGAGCGAGGGAAAAATAACGCGACGAACCCCGGATATTTCGGCTGGACCCTCATCGCCGAAGAGGCCAAAAACGATGCGCTTCGACCAAAAAGTGGCAAAGAACTGGCCTTTTTCCTCGCCTGTCCCGAAATCACCGAGATCAGCGTGGAAACCGGTCAGTTGACCAAAAATACCCACACGGTGAAGTGCGCGGTCACAACCGACCTCGACGTCCAAGAGGCTAGCTATACCTGGAACTGGGGAGATGGCTCCGATCCAGAAACCACTCTTGTCCCCACAGCCACCCATCGCTATCATCGCCCCGATGAGCTCGGTGCCGAGGCAACCATCAAGGTCACGCTTCAGACTGCACTGGGTTGCGTCTCACAAGCGACTACCATTGTCCCGTTGCCACAAAAATGTCCCACGATCAAATCCCTACACGCCAAACTGGGGTCTTCCCGTGACCAATTAGTGGAAGTAGTCTTCGTTGCCACACTCGAGGGACTCAGTCAGCCAGACCAGTACCGCTGGCAATGGAATCAGGAAGATCCGATTTTTACTTTTGAGCCAAAACTTATCCATTCATTTGCTCAAGATCCTTCGCTATCGCAAGAAATTCTCGTCACCCTCACGCTCGAAGGTCCTGCGGGCTGTACCTGCGACAAGTCCATCACCGTGACTATTCCTCAACCAGCGCCTGTCGAGCTGCATTTGGAGCGGGAATATTTGCTCCTGGAAGAGCAAGAGCAACCTGTGAAATTCATCCTCAGTATCAACGGTGCCACGCCTGAAGTGTACCACTGGGACCTGGGAGACGGCACCATGACGACCAGTGAGATTCCTTCTCTCGTTCATCGCTATGAGCGTCCGGTGGGAGCCGATCTTTCTTTTACCGTGAAAGCGTATGCCACAGGTCCGGACGAATTTGTGAGCGAGACCCGCGAGACAGAGGTCCTGATTCTCAAACGATGTCCTACCCTCAGCAATTTTCAGGGAATCGGTGACCACAGTCAGGCGGGAGAATGGGCGGCTCAGTGGAGTGTGGAAGTCAGCGGACCCAGCCCAGATCTATTCGAATGGAATTTTGGCGATGGAAAAATGGCAACCACTTCGGCGCCTTCCGTGACCCACATCTACGCGCTCCCCGTAGGAAAAGCTGCCACTTGGGAAGCCAGCGTGCGCGCTTTAGGACCGGGTTTGTGTGAGTCAGATCCGCTCAGGGCTTCTCTCACTGCTGAAATATCTTGTCCGACGCTCACGGGAATCACCCAGACCCTCCTTTCGCCTTCATCTGAAGAAGAAACGGCGGTGACAGTGTCATTCGAAGTCCAGTTCAGTGGAGCAAGTCCGGCCCATTTCAAATGGGACTTTGGCGATGGCAAGCAGGCAGAAAGTACCTCCGCCGGCATCACCCACACGTATCAAAAACCGGTAGGTGAAGGCGCTATTTACCTTGTCACCTTAGTCACACAAGGTCCGGATTCCTGCGAGGAGCAGCAGATCATCACAGAAGTTCGGGTCGAAGGAATGTGCCCCGTCATTACTGCCGTGACCGCGCAAATAGCCACGGCAGAACAATTGACTCAGGCTGTGACGGTCACGGTAAGTACAGAGAGAGGCGTTCCGAGTCAATTTGAATGGAACTGGGGAGATGGCTCAGACGTAGAAACCAGCCCTCATCTCACGGCGATTCATCACTATGAACGTCTCCCGGGAGATCCCCGAGAATGGAAAATTGAGGTGCGGGCCCTAGGGCCTGGGCAATGCAGCGACACGGGAGAAACCACCGTGACCATTTTAGGACTTTGTCCCGACATCACTGCCTTTGAGCTGGTGCCGGGTCACCTCAGCGACATCGACCAATTGATTTCGGCCTCCCTCAGCGTTCTCCATGGTGAGGGAAGTACCTACCAATGGAACTGGGGAGATGGGTCCCTCCCCGAAACCACTACCAGTCCCGCAGCAGAACATCGCTACCCTCTACAGCCAGGAGACGCCCGCTCCCTCACGGTGCGCGTGCAAGTGGATGGCCCAGGTACCTGCTGTAGCCAAGCCAGTGGCCAGGTGATGATTCCTGGGATTTGCCCCATCCCTTCGGGACTGCATGTTACCCTCACTCAGCAAGGAGACCTGCAACATGCTGCGCAAGCCGCCCTCAGCTTCAAGGCAGGTAAGGCCGATCGCTATGAGTGGGACTGGGGGGACGGATCCGAGGTGCTGATTACCCAGCAGCCCAACGCGCAGCACCTTTACCTGGCAAAGCCAGGCGGAGGGGCTAGCTACCTCGTGACAGTTCAGGCCATTGGCCCAGACAGCTGTCGATGTAGCGAGCGTACGACCGTCAAAATTCCAGGGATTTGTCCTAAAATCCGATCTTTTGATACGGTTCGCCAGCAGGTGGAAGCGCTGGAGCTTCAGGTAGATTTTGAAGTGCAATTTCACGGACTCAGCGCAGAGCGTTACCGCTGGGATTTTGCAGATGGAAGTCCTATCGTCGAGACCACGACCCCACATACAAGCCACGCATTCATCAAAACCTTTGGCCAGGAAAGAAATTTACTCGCCAAGGTTACCGCAATTGGACCGGAAAATTGTGAAACGCAAGCAGTTGCTCAGCTATCCGTCCCGGCTTTGTGCCCCGTTGTGGGTGAAATGGAGGTAGTGTATGTGCCAAAGGGATCATCTGGCGTCGAAGTGCAAGTGAAGGCAGAAATCCTTCACGGCCCCGGACTTCGCTACCAATGGGAGTGGGGAGATGGCCATATCGAGGTCACTACAGAACCTAAAGCGAAGCATCTCTATCCTCCATTCGTGGGGAATGCACGACAGTATCAGGTAAAAGTCCAGGTCGAAGGCCCGGGTCAATGTGCTTGCAGCGGTAGGGTCAGGGTTCGAATTCCCGGCATTTGTCCCCAAATTACCACGTATGACTTGACACTGCTGCCCGAGGAAATTCACACAGAGCAGCGCGTGCTCGCCAAGGTCACCGTGGACCATCCCGAAGGCGTGGCTTATTTATGGAACTGGGGCGATGGCAGCCTTCCAGAAAAAACAAACAGCCCTGAAGTGTCGCACGTGTATCCCCGAAAGCCCGGCGAAAACCGATCTTACACCGTGATGGTGACTGCGACAGGACCAGAAACTTGCGAAACTTGCGATACCTCCATGATTGACATTCCTGGGTATTGTCCCAAGGTCGTCGATCACCAACTTGTCCTGGGGGTGCTATTGGAAAAAAGCCTTGAGGTCAGCCTCACACTTCACTTGGCTCAAGGTACACCCGACCAACTCCAATGGGATTGGGGGGACGGCAGTCCGTTGATCACCACCTCCGGCATTGCCACAACTTTGGCGCATACCTACCTTCGCCATCCCGGCGATCCACAGGCATACACTGTGATCGTCCAGGGAATCGGACCCGGAACAATCTGCAACCTGGCGCGGTCGGTTCCTGTGACCATCCCGGGCATTTGTCCCGAGCCAATTTCGATACAGGTTATTGAGACCATAGAAGTTTCGCCTACTCAGCTACAAGTCACCCTCGTGACGGAAGTCGCCCTTGCCCAGCCTTCGAAATTTATATGGAATTGGGGCGACGACAGCCCGATGACCACCACCTCCGAGGCCACTGCTCAACATATCTTCGACCGCTTACCGGGCGATGCGCGTGCCTGCACTATCGGTGTTACCCTTCAAGGCCCAGGACAATGCAGCAAATACCTCGAGATGCAATACGAGGTGCCGGGACTTTGCCCTCGGTTGGATCGCATCGAAGTGGCGTACGACAGCCCTGCCGAAGAAGTACAGCTGGTGGAGGTGAGCTTGGAAATTTCGCTCGTCGAGGCAGAAATCATTCGCTGGGACTGGGGCGATGGCAGTGCCATAGAAACCACCCACGAATCCGTTTTGTCGCACCATTATGCCAGAAATGCTGGCGACGACCAGCCTTATTTGCTGCGGGTAGCTCTTGCAGGGCCTGGCGCTTGTGAGGGTTCAGGCGAAACGGAGATCCTGATCGAAGGCATTTGTCCTCAAATCGATCATCTCAGCCTCACCGAGCTTTCCGAAACACTCGAATCGCTCGAAGTGGAGGCTTATGTGGCCACATCCAAGGCGACTCCCACCATGTATCGCTGGGACTGGGGAGACGGAAGCCCCGTTGAAGAGTCTGAAGAAGCGATCTTTCGCCACACCTACACCCGATATCCGGGCAAGGATCGCCAATATGACATGTCGATAGTCGTATTGGGGCCGGGTACTTCCGGCAAATGCGAGCTGAGTGTGGAAAGCCAAGTGCTTGTGAGAGGATATTGTCCCGAAATCCTAGGCATCCACCTCGACACGGAATCCAATACGCAGGAATCTTCTCAACTGATCATCGCCAAAGCCACCATGGTGCATGGCCATGCCGAAAAATATCTTTGGGATTGGGGGGACGGATCTCCGCTCGAAGAACTTTTGCTTCCTGAGGCAAGCCATGTCTATGACCGACTTCCGGGTGCTCACCGGACCCTGAGCATTGTCCTCAAGGCCATAGGGCCAGATCATTGCAAAACCACCGCCAGCGTTCCCGTCGAAATTCAGGGCTTGTGTCCCCAATTGCTGGACTGGCATAGCGAGCTGATCGCAGAAGATGCCGATTCTGTCACGTACCGGGTTTCACTGGAAGTCTCAGATTCAGCACTCATTCCGGAGGGTCTCTACACGTATCGCTGGATCTGGGGAGACGAGACCCCAGACGCAACGATCGAAGAAACCTACACGCCGACCCACGAACATCGATATTTGCGCCCCAAGCAAGATCAAATCTACAAGGTTCAGTTTGCGATGGAAGGTCCGGGATCCTGCCACCGAGAGGGCTGCGTGAAGGTGAAGGTCGAAGGAAGTTGCGCCGTGGTGTCGGGGATCGAAAGCACCTTTTGTTCTTTGACAGAAACCCATGCCGAGCTTCATTTTCGGGCGATTTTCCGACAAGAACCACAGCCAGCATCCCTGCCCACACATTTTGTATGGACGTGGGATGATGGCAGCCCGGCGACCGTGACCGAGGTTGCCCATGTTTCGAAGCGATTCAACAGGAGCAGCTTTGTCCCAGTCACACACCGCGTGCGTGTCGTTGCCTCAGGAGGCGGCTGCGATTGCCAGTCGACATTTACCCTGACGGTCACGCTACCTGGAAATTGCCCGATTCTCACAGGCATGGAGGTCGTCTATGGAGATACTGGGGCTGAATGGCAAGAGGTGACCCTCATCGCGACCGTTCGTGGAGGACAACCCGCAACCTTTATTTGGAATTTGGGAGATGGCAGTACGCAAATCTCCACGACCCAGGGATGGTTACGCCACCGATATCCACACGCAGAGCACCCTTATCGGCTCACCGTTACGGTGACAGGGCGTGTCGATCGATTCGAAGGAAAAAGCTGCCGTCACACCTTAGAACGAGACATTCTGATCGATGTACCAGCACAAGCCCTTCTGTCGTGAAAAGCCCCACCTTCGCAAGTATCCAGTTTGATGTTGCCCTTTGGCAAATACAAGCAACTTCCTCTCACGACTTCTTTGGGCTAATTTCTCCTCAGGCTTGGCTCCTAAACTTCCAATCTCCCGGTGCTAGCACACTCATTCACCCGTATCTTTCCTTTGCATGATCAACGAATCTCAGCCTCGAGCCACGCATGACGAGCTTCCCCATTCAAGCACCGAATCTGGGTCCGGCAGCCAGGCCTTGTTCCAGGGGTTGGCTTACCTTCAGCTTGTGTTGCAACGGCGGCTCAAGTGCCATTTTGATCCGGAAGCAGCCCCTTTCAGCTACCCGCCAGCCCCCGAGTGGATAGCGGAAAACAGTCCCTTTTACCAATTTCTTACAGAGTGGCAACCAGAATTTCGCGAATGGATGGTGCTCATGATCGCTTTGGCACCTCAGGTGTATCCGCAATTTTTTGATACAGAAATCGCCCGGTATCTGCCCAATGGCGGAGATTTTCCAGAGATCGGCGGGATCAAGGGCCAGCAACACCGCGGGATGTTGCCCACTGGCGACACGGTGCTGTTTGTTTTGGCCGGTCAAAACTTTTCGGAACGTTTGATGATCCAACAATGGCTGAGAATGACCAGCGGAAGCCCATCTGAAGGCCAATTTACGCGAAGCATCACAGTCTTGGAAGCCCCCAAGCCCGGAGACCCCATCATGAGTGGGCGCCTTGCAATGGACCCCGAGCTCGTGGAATGGCTCCTCTGGGGGGAGGTGTCCATGCCACGCCTGAGCAGCGAATTTCCGGCGCAGCATCTCAGCTCCAGCCTTTCATGGGACGACTTGGTATTGGATCCGGATACCCGGCTCAAAATTCAGGACCTTGGCGATTGGCTCGTTCACGGACCGACATTGATGGAGCAATGGGGCATGAAGCACCTGATCAAACCTGGCTATCGGGCCCTCTTTCACGGCCCGCCTGGCACTGGAAAAACCTTGGCGGCGACGCTGTTGGGCAAATATGCAAATCGAGCTGTGTTCCGAATCGATCTCTCGATGGTTGTCTCTAAATACATCGGAGAAACTGAAAAAAATCTTAGTTCCCTCTTTGACAAAGCGGCTCACAAAGAATGGATTCTTTTTTTCGACGAGGCAGATTCCTTGTTCGGCAAGCGCACCAACGTCCGGGATGCCCACGACAAATACGCCAACCAGGAAGTCTCTTATCTTCTTCAGCGCATGGAGAACTATCCCGGGTTGGTAATTTTGGCCTCTAATTTTAAAGGAAACATCGATGAAGCCTTTTTGAGGCGATTTCAAAGCGTCGTTTTTTTCCCGATGCCAAAGGCGGATGAACGCTTTGCACTATGGCTCAACTTGATTCCCAAAGAGGTGACACTCAGCTCTGATCTCGATTTGCGTAGCATCGCCCAACAATTTGAATTAACAGGTTCTAACATCCTCAATATCGTGCAGCATACTTGTATCCGATTGCTATCCAAGAATACCTGCCACTTAGATAGACCTACGTTGCTTGAATCTATCAGACATGAATTCGCCAAAGAAGATAAGCTCATGAACGATCGGCAACTCCGAAAAGGCAAATAGATCGAACATTCTATCGCATTGAAATCACCAACATAGCGCGGGAAGTACTTCTTTTTTTCCGTGTTTGTTCCCTATTATGACGGTATTCTAACGTATTGCTTTTTTCATGACCTAATGGGCCAAACAAAAACTTCGCCTGGACCTCATGTATTCTGCCTATATTAAAAGGCTTTCTAAGCATCTGGCATGTGAATACTTCTGACATCCATCGACTTGTTCTAGAATCTGTCCCTACGCCCATCTTGATGATCGATTCGGATGGAATCATTTTGCTGGCTAATGAGGCCTTGCATGAACTGTTGGGACATGAATCGGGAAGTCTCACAGGTACTGCGGTTCGCCAAATATTCCCCCAATGGGAATGGGGTACCTTGATAGAAGATCTGTTAAATAGTAACCAAAACGAAATCGGGGAAACTCCGAAACGGGTAGAACGGGAGATATCGGCATTGAAGAAAGACCGCAACTCTTTGTTGCTCCGCGTGAGTGTCATCCGGAAGCGAGAATTTGGTAAATCCCTTGAAGTATTGACAATTCTCCCTGCCTCCAGGCCTCACCTAACCAAACGGAGTGAACTCATAGACAGTCAGTTCAGAGAGGCAGTTATCGCAGGCATGCCAGACTTGGTGTTTCGAACGGATCACTTGGGCAATTTCTTGGCCTATTATGCGCCCGCTAACAATCCTCCCACAATCTCGGCGGAAGATTTTGTCGGGAGAAATGTGCGAGATGTTTTTCCGATCAATGTAAGCCAATCGTTCATCACAGGCATACAAAAGGCGATATCTTCAGGCCAGCTGGTCACCTTTGAGTATGTGTTGGAGATAGAAGGCAATCCGAACTATTTCGAGGGAAGAATTTTGTCTTTGGAGGAAGGGAAAGCATTGTCGATTATCCGAGATATCACAGAGCGACATCTGGCCCAAGAGGCGGTAGCCAAGAGCGAGGAGCGGTTTCGAGCGATGGTTGAACACAGCCAAGACATTTTTATTGTGACGCACCAAGATCGCTTGCACTACGTGAGTGAAAACGTGGAGCGTATCTTGGGTTATTCCCCTTCAGAGTTTCGGTCGCTACCGCCGGAAGCCTTTGTCCACCCCGACTTCCTCCCTTTGCGCTGGGACGAAATGAAAGAGCCGGGCCAACAACTTGTCATAGAGTACTTGGCGCGGCATAAAAATGGCGAATGGAGGTGGATTGAAGGCTTGGGTGTGAATCTTATGCACATAAAAGGAGTTGAGGGAATGGTGTTCAACTTGCGCGATATTAGCGAACGAAAGGCCAGGGAAGCTGAAATTCTCGAATTTCACAAAGAACTTGAGAACCTCGTGGCAGAACGGACCAAAGCCCTTCAAGCCAGCGAACGATTCCTCAGAGAGACCCAACGCACAGCCTTGCTCGGAAGTTGGGAGATGGATACGGCTACAGGGGAAGTCTCCTGGTCGGAAGAAATGTATCGTATTTTTGGACTGGACCCAGCGGGGAGTCCGCCCACGTTCGAGCAGCACCGCCACCACTTTGAAGCAAAGGAATGGGACTTGCTCAATGAATTGGTAAACCGTGCCGCAACGATTGGCGAATCATATGAGCGGGATTTCAAAATCTTCCGGGAAGATGGTCACATCGGGTATGCCGTCACCCGCGGTCGCCCCCACTACGATGAGCATGGCCACATCACGAAGCTCTTTGGGGTGGCTTACGACATCACCGCTCGAAAAGCATCTGAGGAAGTGCTGGAAAAATTCTTCTCCCTCTCCCTCGACCTGCTGTGCATTACCGACCTCAAGGGCCAATTTGTGAAGTTAAACAAGGCTTGGGAGGACATTTTAGGATATCCTACCGAGGTGCTGGAGCAAAAGTACTTTCAAGAATTTGTGCACCCAGAAGACCTTGCAGCAACAGCGGAGGCCATGAGACTACTCAACCTTGGTCAACTGGTTTCTGATTTTCAAAATCGTTATCTCAGCAAAGATGGCACGTATCGGAATATGGACTGGCGAGCCAAGCCCGATGGCAAGTATATCTATGCCGTAGCTCGCGACGTCACAGATGAAAGGCAATCGAAAGAGCATCTCTTTACGCTTTCCGAACGCCTCCAACTCGCCACCCAAGCGGCTCACATTGGCATTTGGGATTGGGATATTGACAAAGACCACCTCACGTGGGATGACACCATGCACGTTCTCTTTGGGGTAGATCCAAAAGCATTTCAAGAAACTTATGACGCCTTTCTGGGTGTCCTCTACCCCGAAGATCGCCTGTCAGTCATGGAAGACACCAGAAATGCCTTGCTTGAGGGCGAAAATTACTATACAGAATTTCGGGTCTTGTGGCCGGACAAAAGCCTCCACTATATCAAAGGCGTCGGCAAGGTAAAGCGCGACGCGCAGGGAAGAGCGATCCGAATGATCGGCACCAACTGGGACATTACCCGACAGAAGGACTCGGCAGAAGCGATCCAACTGTATCTCTCCAAAATCAAGGCAAAAAACAAAGAACTCGAGCAATTTGCCTACATTGCTTCCCATGATTTGCAGGAGCCGCTACGAACGGTCTCCAATTATTCTCAACTGCTTGTAAAAGAGTTTGATAGCCTTTCTCAGGCAGAAATCCAACAATTCCTCCTCGCAATCCAGGACTCTACCCAACGCATGGGGCGGCTCATCATCCACCTTCTCAACTATTCCCGCCTCGGTGCCGAGATCTCCATGAACTCGCTTCACATGGGCACAGTGGTGCAACACGCGGTCAACGATCTTGGAGCGACGTTGATCGATTCGCAGACAATGCTTCATATTGGCCCTATGCCTGCCCTCATCGGCTCAGAGGCTCTGCTTCACCAATTGATGCTCAATTTGATCGGCAATGCGGTGAAATTTCGCAAAAAAGATGTAGATCCCATCATTGAGATCAAAGCGGAATGGATGGAAGAAATGTGGCGTTTTTCGGTCAAAGACAATGGAATAGGCATTAGCCAGCAGTACCACGAACGCATATTCATGATCTTTCAGCGACTTCACCTCGAAAAAGATTATGCCGGAAATGGGATCGGACTCGCCAATTGTAAAAAAATTGTGGAGATTCACGGTGGTAATATCTGGGTGGAATCAACACCCGGAATGGGAAGTACTTTCTACTTTACGCTACACCACTCGCCCAGAGCCTAAGCAATACGATTATGAACCCTCGGCTCAACTGCATCATGTTGATTGATGACAGTGAACATGACAACTTCTTTCACGAACGTGTTATCCGCAAGGCAGACGCATCCAAGGAAGTGGTAGTGTTTCAGTCAGCTCGAAAGGGCTTGGATTTCCTTCGAACTAGAGACGATCACAATGACATGCATCCCGAACTGATTTTTCTGGATGTGAACATGCCAGGCATGGATGGATGGGAATTTTTGGTAGAATATGCCAAACTAGAAGAAAGATTTCGCAGTCAGGTCGTCGTCATCATGCTCTCACACTCCGAAAATCCCGAAGACGCCACCAAAGCCCAGGCCTCAGGCGTCGCAGCGGAGTTTCGCACCAAGCCCCTAACAGAAGAGCTTTTGGCGGAGATCCTTCAAACTTACTTTGTAAGTTCCTCCTCCTGATCTCCAACCGAGTTTTAACAGGCCTGCAAATCATCTATTTACATTACAGGACAAAAAAGTGTGTCTTCTCCTCAAGCGCGAAGGGACGACAACTTGGCAGAATCAAACTATGAAAGCCCTCCCATGAGATGAAAAGTACTTCGGAACTCCTCCATTCCGTCAGAGGCCGCTATGTCTATCCCGACTAGTAGTCGCGTACACCCCTGGCTGGCGGATTATATCGATCACCAGAAGACCAGCGTGAGGCCAACAATGGTCATACAAAAGCCGCTCATGTGAAGATCATTTCACCCCTACACGGCGCGAAACAAACTGATCGATGTCATGTGAAAGATTTTTACTTCACACGAATGGTCTGACCGATTCTAAGGTTAGAGGCACTCAATCCCTGGTTCAAGGAGCGGATTTGATCCACACTGGCTCCCGGATACTGATTGGCGATGCCCCACAGTGTGTCTCCGGACTGCACTTTGTGATACACTGCCTGGCCAATGATGGCAGGCGTGGGTGCTGCCGTAGTCGAAGCCACTGGCAGACGCTCTGGAGCCAAGCGAGCACCTGCCTGCTCAGCACGATCTTTGGTAGTGTAGATCTTCAACTTCTGCCCCACGCGGATTCTATATTTCCGCAAGCCATTCCAGCTCGCAATCTGTGAAGGACTCACTCCGTATTTATCAGCGATAGAGCCGACAACATCCCCATTTCTCACAGTGTAATATACCAATGTTTTGCCGGCAGGAGCCGATGCCGTCCGTGCAGCGGTCACAGTTGGTGCCGAGGGATTCGCTCGCTGCTCTGCAGCATATCTCGCGGCTATTTCCGGCGGCAGTTGGTCTCTGCGCTGGCCATATTTTGCCCGAAGTTCGCGCTCTTTGATCGCATATCGATCGGCAGCCAATGGCGTCATTCTCAGCACATAAGGCTGAGAAGAATAAGGTATCTGATCGAGCTTCAGCTCCGGATTGAGATTGCGAAGCACATCCACTTCCACCTGAAGCGCATCAGCGAGTTCCGCCAGGGTCAGGTCCATCCGGGTGAGGTGCACGGTATCTGTTTGTAGGGAAAAATCGGGATATACAGGGAAGATATTGTGTTCGGAGGCATAGTTGAACACATAACTTACAGCCAAAAAGGCGGGCACATATCCCCGGGTCTCCCTGGGAAGATACTCCATGATTTTCCAAAAGTCTTTTTCGCCGCCAGCTCTTCGAATCGCCTTCCGCACATTGCCGGGACCACAGTTGTATGAGGCAATGGCCAGGAGCCAATCACCAAATTCGCGATAAGACTGCTCGAGATAGCGCATGGCAGCTTCCGTGCTTTTGTAAGGATCGCGGCGCTCGTCCACATAACTATCGACCTGCAATCCATACATTTTGGCAGTGCCCAGCATAAATTGCCAAAGACCTGTGGCACCCACCCTCGACACGGCGTGGGGATTCAGCGCACTCTCAACCACAGAAAGATATTTCAACTCAAGAGGCAATCCTTTGCGGT
Source organism: Bacteroidota bacterium (assembly GCA_036835375.1). Lineage (GTDB taxonomy): Bacteria > Bacteroidota > Bacteroidia > J057 > J057 > JANQTF01. Next base: position 28,475 of record DAITMB010000015.1, on the reverse strand, counting down.
CCAGCTCTTCCTCAAAAATGGGAAAATAGACCCTCGAGAGCCCCAGCATACGGGATACTTGCTCTCTTCTTCGCAGGGTATATAGCTCTATGTAGCGCTGAACTTCATGATTGTAGTCCATCTGAATGACCATCGGGAGGTCATACATTCGCTGGCTGATTTCTCGTGGCGAATATGTCGGCACTTCGTCCGGACGAAAGCGGCGACTCGTCAGCAAGAGCGTATCATAAGGATCTGATTGGGGATTGGGAAAAGAGTAGTCTCGCGAAAAACGAGCCAATTGAGCCTGAATTTGGCTTTCTTCCACTTCCCATTGTAACAGGGTTGACCCTTTGGTTTCTCCACTGTCGGCCGCAGCCGCCCCCAGATCTGGATGGGGCTGGGCTAAGCACAAGGTGCTAAACAAGAGAAGAGATGCGAAGACAATACCGGATTGATTCATACGAATTTCGCTGATTCTACTGAAACTGACCCAATATGCAAAGATTTTGCATTCCGCTAGCGGTTCCTTTTCCATAAATCGAACTTAGGGAAAGCTTGTGGAAAATTTCAGCTTGGGGATATGCCACCAAATGAACGACCGAACTCAAGCAGTAGGCAGATTAGCCAGCATGAAATCAAGACAAAATCATCTTTCGATCGTCGGGCAGCAGATGGTAGGCCGCGCGGAGAAGGGCTGCTTCCTGCCAGGGAGGAGCCATGAGTTGCAGCCCCAGCGGCATAGAATCGCGATCCAGGCCCATGGGCAGCGAAATGGCCGGGGCGCCGATCAGGTTGGCATGAACGGTGAAAATGTCGCTCAGGTACATTTTCACGGGATCCTTGAGTTTTTCGCCTTGGCGGAAGGCGGCACCCGGCGTGGTGGGTGACAAGAGGAGGTCGTAGCGATCAAATAATCGAAAAGTCTCTTGCTGAATCAGCCGTCTTACGCGCTGCGCATGCGTGAAGTAAGCTTCTACATGACCAGCCGAGAGCACAAACGATCCGAGGAGAATGCGCTTTTGCACTTCCAAGCCAAAACCTTCGCTGCGTGACTGCCGATAAAGATCCGCCAAATCCTTTCCGTGCTGGCTTCTGCGTCCGTAATGAACGCCATCGTATCTGCTGAGGTTCGAGGACGCTTCTGCCGTGGTGAGGATGTAATAACAGGGCACAAGAAAAGGAAGAAGCGGAAACGAACAGATCTCCACTTGGTGACCCTCGGAGCGCAAACGATCTATGACCTGCTGGACCTGCGCAGACATATCAGGGTCGAGGCCTGCCTCACCGATGACCTCTTCCATGACCCCGATCCGAAGTGGTTGTTGCAGTGGGAGGTCGAGGGACGCAGCCGTGTGGAGTCCTTCTCGCTGCTGCATGGTATGGTCTCGTCCATCTATGCCTGCCATGAGGTCGAGCAGTTCCGCTGCGTCGCGCACGGAGTGGGTGAGCGAGCCGATCTGGTCGAAAGACGAGGCATAGGCCAGTAAGCCCCATCGAGAAACAGTGCCATAGGTGGGCTTCATGCCTACCACCCCGCAAAAGGCAGCCGGTTGGCGCACAGACCCACCGGTATCGGTGCCCAGAGCGGCATGGCAACACCCTGCGGCGACAGAAGCGGCGGAAGCGCCCGATGATCCTCCGGGCACCCGTTGGGGGTCATGTGGATGTACGGCGGGGCCGTAGGTGCTGCGCTCATTGCTGGATCCCATCGCGAATTCATCGCAATTTTGTCGCCCGATGATGATGGCATCGGCATCCAGAAGGCGCTGCAAAGACGTAGCGGTAAATTCGGAGCGAAAGCCATCCAGAATTGAAGATGCTGCTTGCAAGCCTTTTCCTTGCAACGCCAAGACATCTTTGATTCCCAGCACCAAGCCCGCCAAAGGGCCTGCCCGACCTGCCCGCATCCGCTGATCGATCTCTTCAGCCCGCTGACGAGCTTCCTGATCAAAAACCTCTACAAACCAGTTGGAGTCGCTGGTCTCCTCAATCCGCCGCAAAAAAGAATCTACCAGATCGCCACAAGAGAGCGAGCCGGTAGATAGAAGTTTTCTGGTAGAATGAAAGGCAGGAAACTGGTCCAACGAACTGGTGGGTTAGGGGGAGGATGCAGGGAAAAACTCCTTGCAGGGCCTCATTCCAGAGAGCGACTCTGAAGCGCTTTTTAGTCTTGGTCTTTGAGGGACTGCTCAATCGTACGCGACTCATTGTCGATCTCGCGCTTGATTTCCTTGGACGCATCCTTGAACTCTCGAATGCCTTTCCCGAGACCACGAGCCAAATCCGGAATTTTTTTTGCCCCAAACAACAACAGCACAACTGCTAAAATCAAAATCACCTCCGGCCCGCCCAGAGATCCTAGGAACATCATGATGCGGGGGATGAATACTGTGGTAAGCATAACTTGGGTAAATTAACATTGGTAAAAAGTGGCATTTGCCTCCTTTCGGATTTACCTACAACAAAGATAACACATTTTAGCAGGAAGAAAAGGTACTGAAAAAAAAGGCCTTGGAGGAACGACACCGAGCATGTAGAACCACGGAGTAGATAGTCAAAGCTTGTGCATCTGCTGCAAATAAGGAAACGGAGTGAGCGTCGAAAGGATCGAGGGGAAAGTAACACAGCGCCCTTCCTTCCCATTTTTGGCTTTGCATTTTACCGGTTCCCGCTATTTTTGAACGTTCGTTTTTTATCTACCTTTCCATTGTGAAGCCTTGCGAGGTGATTACCAGCAGATACAGAGCTTAATGTAACCATTGCTTATGAGACCTATTTTCCTTTTCTCCGCGCCCTTTCTTTTTCTTCTATTTTCCCCCACCTTTTCGCTCGCCCAAGAACAGCCCATTCCTAACAAACCCGGCGGGGGCTATCTCTTCACTATGGAAGTAGAACATGGGCGCAGCTCCGTCAAAAACCAGTATAAATCCTCCACTTGCTGGAGTTTTTCGGCCCTTTCGTTTCTGGAATCGGAGTTGATGCGCATGGGAAAAGGGACCTATGACCTCTCCGAAATGTATGTGGTACGCAACACCTACGAAGAAAAAGCTCGCCGCTATGTGCGCATGCACGGAAGCATGAATTTCGCGGGAGGTGGGGCTTTTCACGATGTGACGACCGTCCTCGACCGCTACGGATTGGTACCCGAATCAGCTTATCCAGGACTTGGTTCTGGCGAACAGCACCAGCACAATGAGCTGGACGCCGTCGCCAAAGCGGTTTGCGATGCAGTGATTCAAAATCCCAACGGCGAACTTTCTACGCGCTGGATGGCTGCATTTGAGGGAATTCTGGATGCGTATTTAGGAGAAAAACCGACGAGCTTCGAATATCAGGGGAAGACATACACTCCGCAAAGTTTCACGGCATCGCTTGGGATCAAAGGCAGCGACTATGTCGAACTGAGCAGCTTTACGCACCACCCATTTTATCAGGCTTTTATGCTGGAGGTTCCCGATAACTGGGACAACCAACACGTGTACAATGTGCCGCTGGAGGACATGATGGCCATTCTTGACCACGCCTTGCAGCAAGGCTATACGGTGGCTTGGGCTGCCGATGTGAGCGAAAAGGGATTTGCTCACAGTGAAGGACTTGCGATTCTTCCCGCTGGCTATGAAGACATGAGTAGCGCAGAACGCAAGGCCATTTTTGAGAAGCCACTGCCACAAGTAGAAGTTACCCAAGCCCTTCGCCAAGCAGCCTTCGACAACTTTCAGACCACCGACGACCACGGAATGCACATCACTGGCATTGCCCGCGACCAAAATGGCAACAAGTACTATTTGGTCAAAAATTCTTGGGGAGAGGGCAACGGGTGCGGGGGATATCTCTTCGCATCAGAAGCCTATGTTCGCTACAAAACAATGGATATCATGGTCCACAAAGCGTCGGTACCCAAAGCAATCGCCAAAAAGCTGAATTGGTAAATTGCGGGGGGAAGGTAGCCGCCATATGAACCTCTTAATTAGCGCAGCAATTCTCCCCCATCCAGCCTCTCACCCGTTTCGCCAAAGTAGCGCGAAGTTTGGGCGGCTGTTTCTCTTGCGCTTGCGCTCATGTCTTGCTCTTACTTTTACCCAATGAAATTCTCTTTTTTCTCTCTCCTTCTCTGCGGACTGCTCGCTTGTGGAGGATCGCTGGTGGCTCAAGAAGAAGTCATCCGCAATCGACCAGGCGGCGAGTATCTGTTCAGGATCGACGCCTCCCTTGACGCTACGCCAGTGAAAGATCAGGGCGCTTCTGGCACTTGCTGGAGTTTTTCCACGCTGTCTTTTTTTGAGTCTGAATTGCTGAGAATGGGCAAGGGTGTTCATGACCTCTCAGAAATGTACATTGTTCGCCACATTTGGCCCATCAAAGCAGACCAGTATGTGCGAATGCAAGGCAGCGCGCGGCTCACAGGCGGCGGTTTGTTTCACGATGTCCACACCGTGAGCAGCCGATATGGCATGGTGCCGGAAGAGGCGTATTCCGGCAAACTGGTGAATTCGGAAGCGCACCAGCACGCAGAGATGGAGGCCATCATCACAAAATATTGTGAGGCCATTGTCACCAAGCCCAATGGCACCCTGAGCATACGATGGGCGGATGGGCTTCAGGAAATGCTGGATGCCTACCTGGGAGAGGTGCCCGACACCTTTAGCTACCGCGGAGAGACCTACACCCCGATGACTTTTGCTCAGTATCTGGACCTTCGGCAAGAAGACTATTTTGAAGTCGGTTCCTTTGCGTTTCAGCCCTACTACCAGCGCTCGGTGCTCATGGTGCCGGATAACTGGGACCACCAAAAGGTGTGGAATGTGCCGCTCGACGATTTGGTGACCTTAGTGGACACGGCGCTCGCTCGGGGGTTCACAGTGGCTTGGGACGCCGATGTGAGTGAACCGACTTTCGCTCATCGTCACGGTGTCGCCATCATCCCTCTCAGGCCTTGGGCAGAGATGAGTTCGCAAGAAAAGGAAGGGGTGTTCCAGCGTCCGCAACCAGAAATGGTCATCACCGAGCAACTGCGCCAAGCGGCATTTGACGACCAAAGCACCACCGATGATCACCTCATGCACATCACTGGCGTGGCGCGCGATCAAAACGGCACGAAGTACTATCTCGTCAAAAACTCCTGGGGCGCAGAAAACAGTTGCGGAGGCTACCTCTACGTCTCAGAAGCGTATTTCCGCTACAAAACCATTCACGTGATGGTGCATCGCGAAGGCCTGCCTGCTGCGCTGACGGAGAAGCTGCGCTGATAAAATTTTTTGGCCTTATGCTTTGATGTGGCGACGCCAACTGGCTCCCGGCACGTTGTTCTTTGATCGGTTGTGCGGAAAATTCCTGCAATTTTCTTGTAACTTTCTACAGTGAGGAACTGGATTTGGAAAACCGTTGCGATGGGTTGGCTTTGTTGGCTACCAGCTTGGCTTCTGGGCCAAGTGCCTGCTCCAACGAGCCAAGGAATCAGCCTACAATTTCAGCGACAAAACAACTTCACCTACCGCACGGACGCGACGCTTTCTCATTTTCTCGTAAAGGAAAAATACCGTCTTGAATACCATCTTCGCCACGAAAACCTCTACAACAGCATTCGCAGCAGCGAGCGCTTTGTCCAGCTACAATTTCACCATATCCTGTGGCAGCACTATCGCTTGAGCAAACAATTGGAGCTGAGCAATTGGGTCGAAATCGACCAGTTTCTTAGTTCCCGAAACCAGCGCTACAGTGCCTACCTCGGGGCCACCTACCAGCCTTCCGAGGGACTACAGGTAAGGCCCTTGATCGGCTATAGTTGGGACTACCGCTCGGGGCGACTAGATCAAGGCATCTCCCCTGCCCTGATTTTGAGTTGGCAAAAAAGCTGGGAAGAAGATCTCCAGACCGAGACCCGCTTGCTTGCCCGATACAAGGATCTTTCGCCCAGGCGGCAGATCAATTTTGCGTTACAATCCACATGGTCCAAGGAATTTGAAGAAGGCACCAAACTCTCCTTCACCGCCATAGGCGGCACAAACGAAATGAATGATTACCGCACCGAATCGGTGGAACGCATTCGCTCCGATACCGCTGCGGCCATTCTCGCGTGGAGCTACCCCCTGCTGCGAGGCGTGGTGTGGGAATCGGACAATCGGACTGTGCAAAACCGTCGGATCTTCGAATATGCCCGCATTTCGGAGGGAAGCCCGGAGTACAACGATCTACGTTTCGGGCAGATTGATCTCTTGTCCAGGCAAAGGATCTCAGCGCAACTCGGCAAGTGGGAAGGATATTTTCTCTACGAATACCAATACCTGAGTCGCCGCTATCAAATCAGCAACTCTCAAGGGGCTAGTCAGCGTGAATATGACCGCCTGATCGCGCGTGAGCAGCAAAAAGACTACTTCCGAAATCAGACCAACCTCGAATTTCTTCTTCGCTACCAACCGATTCCTCGACAGCGTTTCGAACTCCTCGGCACCAATCGCTACTTGAAGTACGACACCCCCTCCACCGAAAACTTTGATGATCACGACGAGCTCAACTATGGCTTGGCCTTCACGTGGCAGGCCAGTTGGCACCCGCGATTTCGCACCACCTACCGCCTGCTGGGATCTACCCGCCGCTATGCCTTCCTCTTTCGCGAGCGCTCGCAAGACAATTATACCCAGCGCAACCTTCGAATGGAATTCATCTATCTGTGGATGCCGACTGACCGCTGGCGAATCGAAGGCGAACAATACCTCTATGTGACCTACAATGTGAAGGACTTTTTTGATCGCAACCTCACTGACCGATCCACCCGAAACCTTGAGACACGCCTGCGCTGGTCCTACCGAATCAATCGCCGCATGGATGCCGATGGAGAGTTATTTCGGCGAGAGGTACACGTGTCCTATCTCAACTGGGAGCAATTTTCAGAGACCACCCTCGACACCGCTACACAGTTTGTGGCACGCGCTGACTGGCATTGGCGACTTCCTTCCAAACACGCAAAGCCGACACAACTATGGCAACTCGACCTTGGCTACAAGCACGTGGCCCAGCTTCGCTACCTCAACACTTCCATGACGAATTTGGCCAACTTGCTCACGCCAATCAATCTCCATCAACGCAATCACCAGACCGGACCTGTGACCGGAGGCAGTTGGCGACATAAAGGCGGAGCGAGTCTCAGCTTGTCGCTTTGGTGGCAAAGCCAAATTTTTTCGAATAAATTTTTTGAAATCGATCGACTCAGTACCCTGAATACCAATTTTCGAGAGCAAGAACTACTCATCCCTGTCTTCGCGTTTCGCCCTTTTATTATTTTTCAGGCAAATATCTTGCTTACCCCTAGTAAGTAAACAGAAAAAAATGCACATTGCATATTAACAATAAGCCAGTGAGCGACCGGTGTTTCACATCCTCCCTGCCGCTGTCGCTCTGTTTGGGGTCAGTCCCAATCCCACCCTGCCCCGAACCGAATGGCATGCCGCGCTTCTCTACGAAGCGCGGCCTCTTTTTATCAGCCTTTCTGAAAGCTGAACCGACCGGAAGCTGGCATTTTCGCCATCAAATTTAGTTGTTCTGTGGTCCACCAAGACAGGAAATCTTTTCGCTAGCACCTTCAATGCCAGATCCGGATGAAAGGTGCGCTACTCGGATCTCCATTTGGAGCTTTTCGTCGATTGTTCGATCATTGCAAGAGGAATTGCTCCTGCTTGACCCATTGTTTACCCTCTCCTACTCAATCGCGTTCGTATGAAACCCATTTGGGGAATTGACCTCGGCGGCACCAAGATCGAAGGGATCGTTGTGGATGCTGACCAGTCCTACGCACCTATGGCGCGGCTCCGCGTCCCGACAGAGCAGCAACACGGATATGGCCACATCGTGACTCAGATCGGTAAACTCGTCGATCTCCTTCGACAAGAAACCGGACATAGTCCCGAAAAAATTGGCATTGGAACGCCAGGAGCACTTGATCCTCAAGCGAATACACTCAAAAATAGTAACACGACCTGCCTGAATGGCCAACCACTGAAGGCAGATCTGGAAGAGCTGCTTGGCCTGGATATTCTCATCGCCAATGATGCCAATTGCTTCGCCCTCGCAGAAACCAAGCTGGGAATCGTGCCCGATGCAGTTCCCAATGCGGAGGTGGTGTTTGGTGTGATTTTGGGCACGGGCGTGGGAGGGGGCGTCGTGGTCCACGGCAAGGTCCTTCAGGGGCTACAAGGGATTGCCGGAGAATGGGGACATAATTTCCTCGACGAATCCGGCGGAAACTGCTACTGTGGCCGAAAAGGCTGTGTAGAAAAGGTCTTGGCCGGACCCAATCTCCAACGCTTTTACACCAGCCTCAGCGGCGAAGAGCGAAAGCTTCAGGACATTGTAGAGCGCGCTCACGCGGGCACTGATGCCCATGCACAAGCTACCATAGATCGACTGGTTGCTTTTCTCGGCAAAGGCCTTGGCGTCATCATCAATGTACTGGACCCCGATGCCATCGTGATCGGGGGAGGCGTGGGCAACATCTCCGACATCTATGATCGCGGTGCATCCGAAATCAGCCGTTACGTCTTCAATCATACCATGCACACGCCCATTTTGCGTCCCAAGCTCGGCGACAGCGCGGGCGTGTTCGGAGCTGCAATGCTGGTAGAATGACTGGAGTGAATGCTGGTTAGGTTCCCTCCATCCAACGACGGAAAGCACGGGCTTTCTCGCGGCTCACGAGCGTGGCCTCTCCCGGATCAGGCAGAAGCCGTAGTTGAAGCCGCCCATTGAAATAGGGCGAAATGCGCTCAATGGAACTCATTTGCACCAAAAACTGCCGATTAGCCCGGAAGAACCGCGCGGGATCCAAGAGATCTTCGAGCTGCTCTAAGGTCTCATTCAAGATCCACCGTCGACCATCGCGTCTCACCACATACACCATCTCGTGAGCCGACAGAAAGTAAGCAATTTCTGCCTCTTCTACCGGAATCCATTGGTCCTTGCCTTCAACCAAAAACCTTCGCTGATAGGATTTTGTACGTGGAAGCTGCTCCTGAATGGTCGCCAGCAAGGCCTGCACCTGCTGTTGCGAAAGCAGATTACGCATCGCACCTAGCTTGTCCAAAGCCCTGCGAAGGTCTGTCGGCTTGATGGGTTTGAGCAAATAATCAATGCTATTCAGCTGAAAAGCCCGAATGGCGTATTCGTCGTAAGCAGTGGTGAAAATGATGGGGCTGGACACGGCAACCTGCTCGAAGATGTGAAAACTCAGCCCGTCGGATAGCTGAATATCTGAAAAAATGAGATCTGGCATGGGATGACTCTGTAGCCAGTTCACCGCTTCCAGAACGCTAGGCAGACTCGCCAGAATGTGGCAATGAGGGGCCTCCTTCGCCAGAATCGCTTTGAGGCGCTCCGCAGCAGGAAATTCATCTTCGATGATCAATCCATTCATTCACTTGAATTCTTGTGTGTCAAGGCTCATGTGCCCCAAGACATTGGCACTTTGTCAATTCCCTAGTGATCTGCATCTCTGCGTCGGAAAATGTCTCACTTGGCTCGCCAAGCTCGGATTTTCCGCCTTGATCTTCGAAAAAATCTGCGACCGCCTCCCCATCATTTTTACCTTGACTAAGCACTAGGAAAGATCCAAAAAAGGAAGGTGCACACGGAAGTAGGTCTCGGCATTCACGATCTCAATGGGCTGTGAAGTGAGTAATCGATACTGCTCTTTCAGATTTTGAAGGCCCACCCGCGTGGAGGCAAGGAGCGAGGTCCGCGCCTGCTTGTTGTTCGTGACGGCGATCCCCCCTTCATCCTCTTCAATCTGGATGAGGAGCGGCTGCTCCTGCGAAATGGCATTGTGCTTGATGGCGTTTTCGACGAGGAGTTGCAGGCTCAGCGCCGGAATCCGCCGATCATAGCTGGCGGAAGACAGGCGTCGCTCCACTTGGATGTTCTCCCGAAACCTCACTTTATTGAGGTAGAGATAATCATCCAAAAACCGCAATTCATCCGCTAAACTCACCGTCGCCTGATGCCGGGTCTCCAGCACATAGCGATACACATCGGCGAGTCGGCTCAGGTAATCCTGCGCTGGCTCGTTTTCCAGCTCGATCAGATAAGCCAGCGTGTTAAGGCTGTTGAAGAGAAAATGGGGATCCAACTGCTTTTTAAGCGTGTCGTATTGCACTTGCACATGACTCCGCGCGAGCGCTTCCGTTTGCTGAATGTTCTTTTTCCATTCCGCCAAAAAATACTTCAGCTCGTAAATCAGCCCCAACGGAATGACAGGCAGCAGCGAGGCAATCACACACGTGTACCAATCCATAGACAGAGCACTATCCAACGATGCACCCGTGGCAAAAATCAAGATCAGCTCTACGACAACCTGCGCCCAAAAAGAGTAAAAAATCACTGCTAGTAACTCCCACACCAGCCGCCGGGTCGTACCGAGATAACCAGGATATTTTTTTCGAAAAAACTTAAATATCAGTCGATTGCCTTCCCAAATCACTACCGTAAACAACGTAGAAGTCAAGAGCGCCTCCCACACAGTAGATCCCCCTGCGAGCAACTCGTCGCGGTGAATCATCCAGCAAGAAATCAGAATGATCACGGGATAGCCAATGATTCTAAGCCATTTGTCTTGCATCTCTGAAAGGGATTATTGGGGTGAACGACGCAGGGAAAAGTAGCACGAAAAACGTCAATATGGGAAATCAGAATCCAAAAACAGCCCGAAAAAGCGCAGTAAAAATTGCTGTCAAGATCGGTTATAGATTACCACCGACAGGCAAGCCACTGGGCACCGAAGTTGGCACGCTCGTGTCGTTTGGCTCATCTTCCAACGTATGGAGGAATGCGATGATCTGATCACGCCTACGGTTTGACATTCCTTGCAACTCCCGAAATTCCGTTGCCAGCTGTCCATCACTCACGTGCGGATGCAGCGAAGTTTGATCGTTGTAAAATTCCATGACTTCTTCCAAGGTCGTCTGGGTGCCATTGTGCATGTAAGGAGCCGTGCGGGTCACATTGCGCAGGGTAGGCGTGCGAAACTGGTCGTTGCCATTGCCTCGATCCGAAGCCGAGATCAAGGCATTATCAGCTACTCCGAGGCGGTGCAATTTAAAGTCCGACAGCATCGCGCCGCTGTGGCAGGTGGCGCAGCCACGCAACACAAACTGGTCCATCCCGGCAAGTTCTTCCGTGCTGAGTATCTCCGTCTCGCCGCGCAAATAGCGGTCAAAGCGACTGTTGGGTGCCACCAAACTCCGCTGATACACCGCCAGGGCCTGACCTAGCTGGACCTCGGTGATGAGCCCTTGCCCGGGAAACGCTTCTGAAAACAGCACTTCATACGCTGAAATCGCCCGAAGTCGCGCAACAATGCTGTCCATCACCACCGCTTCGGAGAGCGCATCTCCGCGCATTTCTTCGTGCGAGCGGATCGGCTCCAAGGCTTGTGCTTCCAAACTCAGCACCCGATTGTCCCAAAACATCGGTGCCAAGGCAGGATCTTGGTACTCGCCCAAGGTGAGTCCATTCCAACCCACATTGATGAGGGTCGGCGCATTGCGGCGCACGCGAGCGATTCTGCCATTGCTGCGGTCACGTCGCTGAGGCCCCAGCCCCTCTGCCCCTACCCCCAGCGAAAGACCAAGACCATCACCGTAGGCATGGGTGGGATGATGGCAAGACGCACAGGACACATCTTTTTCGCCCGAAAGGATGGGATCGTAAAACAGCAATTTGCCCAAAGCGACTTTTTCGGCGGACTGCGGATTGTCGGGCCGCTCTGGCACATGGAGGGGCAAAGCTTCAAATTCCGACGTGTCCGGCATCACGACTTGCCTGCAAGCCACGACCATCAAGACACTTACCAAGACAGTGAAAACGTAGGGGGAGCGGCGGAAAAAAGGCAGCTGGATCATAAGAAAATGGCTGAGGATGCGTGAAGATTTCGGATGGAAGACTTCAGCGAAGTCCTACAAGAATCAATCACAATCTCAGGCACATACAGCAAATGCCCAGCAAAAAATCCGGTGAAGCGGAGGGTGGCAAAGGTGAAATGGAGAAATCTGGAAGTGAAGTGATTTCTCATATCTGCTCAAACGGCCTCTCATGTGGTCGCTGATCCCTCACTCCTCACGCCGGATGGCCTCCAGGGGCGACTGCCTCACCACTGACCGCAGCCCCAGCAACCCGATCATCACCGTGAGACTAGGAATCGCGACCAGCAATACCAGCAAACTTTCCCACGCTGGCACGTAGCTGGAAGAAAATACTTGGGCAGAAAGGCCCCAAGCCGCCACGATCGCGAGACCCAAGCCCGTGATGGAAGCGAGCAAGCCCAGCAGAAAGTATTCCCGCAACTGAATCTGGCGAATTTGTGCACCTGTGGCGCCAATTGTGCGAAGGAGCGCGGCCTCTTTTCGGCGCTGTGCCAAGGTGTTCCACACAGACCCAGCCAAGACAAGCAGCCCTGTAAGAATGCTGATCCAAGCCATAAACCGGACGATGAAAGAGACTTGCTCTAAGATTTGCTCCACCGTTTGAATGACCAGGCCCAAGTCGATGATGGAGATTCCCCGGAGGGATGATACCACATCTTGCTGAAAATTCGCAGAATTGAGGGCGTCGGGTGACTTTCCGAGAGCGACGATGAATTGAGGTGCGTCTTCCAAAGACCCCGCTGGAAACACGACCAAGAAATTTGTCTGCACTCGTTCCCAGTCCACTTTCCGAAAACTTCCGATGTAGGTCTTCATGGGAACGCGGCTAATGTCGAAAATGATCTCATCGCCGATGTCAGCCTTGAGGCTATTGACTGCGAAATCTTCCTCTACCGAGATCCAAATGGTGTCCCCTGGCGACACGCTTGGGTGCCACACGCCCTTGGTGATGGTCTCCGAATCGATGAGTGAATCCCGAAAAGTGACCCGGTATTCTCGATTGAGCGAGCCAGCACGGGCCTTGTCCGTGGTGTCGGCCAAAATCTCCTGGCGCGTGCGCCCGCGAAGGCCCTCCAGGCGCATCGTCACCACTGGAACCACTTGCTGAATCTCAATGTCGTGGAGGGAGGCGAGGCTATCAAGTGGAGCGATTTGCGCTGGTTGCACGTCAAATGCAACGACATTCGGACGGTCAGCACTGCTGCTGAGCGTGACTTCCCGCAGCAACATGCTCTGGATTTGGAACATCAGCGCAATGCCCCAAGTTCCCAGCCCAATGGACAGCACGAGGATCAGGGTTTGATTTTGAGGTCGAAACAAATTAGCCAAAGACTGACGCCACAGGTAGGACGCACCTTTGGGGAATACCTTGCGCACTGTCCACATCACCATCCAGGACAGCCCCGCCAAAAAGAGAAGGACACCGACCAGACCCGCCGTGAAAATACTCGCTTCCTTGATCAGCCCAATTCGCCACCAAGCAAGTCCCCAGATCCCCAGTAAAATGACCAGATACGTCAACCGACCGAGCCAGTCTGCCTCTGTTTTGCCTGTGCCCGCGGCTGCCTGAATCGCCACCAGCGGTGAAATCCGACGAATTCGTAGCAAAGGCGGCAAGGCAAACAGCAGGGCGAGCGTGGTGCCAAGCGCCATGCCGATGCCGATGGATGGCCACGACCAGGCGAAAGGAACTGCAACCGGCAAAAACCCAGCTAGTACCTTCGGAATGAGCACTTGCAGCGCTGTGCCCGCCAGGGAGCCCATCATCGCACCGATCATGCCGACCAAGACGATTTGAATCAAATAAATGGAAAATCCCTGAGGACCCGTGGCCCCAAGACAGCGCAACACCGCTACAGATTTCACTTTGCCACGCACGTACACGTGGACAGCGCTCCCTACCCCCAGCCCACCGAGGAGAAGCGAAATGAAAGAGACCAACTGAAGAAATTGCGTCAGATCCTGAAACGCTTTACCGAGCTGCTCTTGTTGCCCTTTGACGGTGTCGGAGCGCAATCGCCATCGCCGCAGTTTTGCCTCACTGCTTTCTACGAGAGCATCGACATCGACAGGTTGTTGAAATTCGACATAGCGAATGTACGTCACCCTGCTGCCTCTCTGAATCAATTCTGTCGATTCGAGCTCGGAAAACGGAATAAAGACCGGAGCAAATACATTCGAAAACACCGCATTGCGCCCTGGAACCTGCCTGAGCGCGCCTACGATCACAAACGTTTGGTTACCGACCTGAACAGAATCGCCCGGCTCAAGTCCCATTTGTTGCATCAAAATGCGATCGACCAACGCTCCTTTTTGGTCCCAAAACGTGCTGCCAGCATCGACTGGCTCCGTTTCCAGCTCACCATACATCGGATAGCCAGGCTCCAAAGCATGAACTTCTACCGCGCGGCTTTGGTCATTGGCTGGAAACACAGCCATGGAACTAAATTTTCGCTCATTTACCTGAAATCCTCCCAGAGAATCGAGCCAGACCAACGCCGAGTCATTGAACTCCCGACTACTCTCTACTTTGAGGTCGGCTCCGAGAAGTTCTTTGGCTTTCCCTTCAATCTGGGACTGCATCACACGCCCAAATCCGTCGATGGCCACGAGGGCTGCCACGCCGATGGTCACAGCAAATGAAAACAAAAACAGCCTTGAGCGATCCCTTCGGGAGTCGCGCCAGGCCATGCGAAATAGCCAGATAACAGAGGGTCTCATGCAGGAAATTCTGAGCGAGTGAGCGAATCAGAGAGGATTTTGCCACTTCGAAGCGAAATGATGCGCTCTGTTTTGCGAGCCAGGGTTTCGTTGTGCGTGACGAGCACGAGGGTGACTTTGGCCTCGCGGTGCAGGTCAAAGAGGAGTTCTTCCACCCGCTCGGAGGTGGCTCCGTCGAGATTGCCAGTGGGCTCGTCAGCGAAGAGCAACACAGGATCGTGAACAAAAGCGCGAGCAAGGGCTACCCGTTGCTGTTCGCCCCCGGACAATTGACTGGGATAATGGTGGCCACGGCCTTTGAGTCCTACCCGCTCCAGCCATTCGTCAGCGCGTGTCCCTGCTCCTTTTCCACCCTGAAGCTCCAGCGGAACCATCACGTTTTCGCGGGCAGTGAGGGTGGGGAGAAGCTGAAAATTTTGAAAGACAAAGCCGATTTTTTCCCTTCGGAGAATCGCACGTTCGTCTTCGCTGAGCGTCGCCATATCCTTACCTTGAAACCACACAGAGCCCGAGCTGGGCTTGTCTAATCCCGCACATAGGCCCAGAAGCGTCGTTTTGCCACTTCCCGATGGACCAATGATCGCGGTGGTCGTCCCAGCCTGTAATTCGAAATCGACGGCTTCTAAAACGGTGATCTTTCCTGAACCACTGGGATAGGATTTGGTCAATCCCTCGACCGAAAGCATTTTTTGATCAGACATTTGTACTTTTACTACTGTACTCACCGATTCACCCCGACTTCATGGCCCCTTCTCCCGGTATGCCTGCAAAACGCAAAGCCCCGATCTGGGTTGTAGCTTTGCTCTGTTTTCTCGTAATATCTTGTCAAGACGCTTCTCAACAAGCCAACCAGCGCCCCGAGGCACGTGACGGAGAAGATTCGTTGGTATCCACCACGCAGGAGCGCAGTCGGTTCATTGTGTTTTTCGGCAACAGCATCACGGCGGGCTATCAATTGAGTCCCGAGGAAGCATTTCCGTCTCTGATACAAGAACGGCTCGATTCGTTGGGCTATGGACAATACGGTGTGATCAACGCAGGCGTGAGCGGAGAAACGAGCGCGGATGGCCTCTCCCGCATCGAGTGGACTTTGCGGCAACCTCTGGACATCTTTGTGCTGGAACTCGGCGGCAATGATGGCCTTCGAGGCATGGCACTAGCGGAGACAAAGAAAAACCTTCAAGCCATTCTCAGCGCAGTGCAACAACGCTACCCGGAAGCCCGACTGATGGTGGCCGGCATGGAAATCCCGCCCAACATGGGCCCCGAATACACCCAAGCGTTTCGTGCGATGTATCCCTCCCTGGCGAAGCAATTTGATGCGACCCTGATCCCTTTTTTGCTGGAAGACGTTGCGGGCATTCCTCACCTCAACCTCGATGATGGCATTCACCCCACGGCAGAAGGCCATCTGCTCTTAACCAATACGGTGTGGGAATATCTCCTCCCATTGATCTCTCCTTGAGCGCAGATCTTGAGTTCCTTTGGAAAAACATCTTTGTACGGCTTCCTGATGATGAATTATTTGGAATTTTCCGCACTCATCCCCTGATTGCTACTTCAACAGTTTGTCTAACTATTCCACTTGCTTTCCCCTGCCCTTTCTTAACATATCTGGTTGATTTACCCTTCAAACTTCCCTCCCTATGAATCGCAATTTTCTACTTCTGGCTTCCTTGATCGTTACCATGTCCCTCCTGTGGACGGCCTGTGGCGACGCTGGCGACAGCGAGAGCGCAGAAAGCATGAACGACTCCCTCATGATGGAGACAACAGCCCCTTCTGCCGATCTCAGCAAAATGGCAGTCTGCCTGTGGAATGAAGCCGGTCTCCGCTCGGCCCCGGGCCGTGGATCAGATGCTAAATGGGTTACCGCCATCAATTTTGGTGAACTCGTGACCCTCACGGGAGAGGAAATGGAAATCGAAAGCGAAAAGAGAACCTACTATGAAATGATACTCAGCGGCGGAAGCCAGGGATGGAGCAGTGGTCAACTTTTCGCTGTAGATGCCAAAAGAGCGGTCTCTTATGGCAACATTGACCTGTACAAGCGCCCAGAATTGACTACTTTCACTGGTGACCAATTTGAGCCGGGGGAGATGTTTGCAGTGATGCGAAACACGAGTCAGCCGGGCTGGCTGGAGGTGTATGGCAAAGAGAAGAAAAAGAAGGGATGGATTCAGGAAAATAGCCGCTTTGCGGTGGATGAAGTGGACGTGAGCGTGGCCATTTTGCTTCATCAGGCCCTCTCCGAAAAGACCCCTAAGGCCAAGCAGGAAGCATTAGAGAGGATTCTGAGCAGCAGCACTTTCCAAAGCTCTACCCTGATCGGGCTGGTAGAAGAAGCCAAGCAAGCCTTGGTCGCTAGGGCGGCTCTCCCGGCTAACCAACTTTACATTACGGCTACGAAGCTCAACGTGCGGGCCGAAGCCTCGACAGAGTCAGAGGTACGCTTCCAAGTAGAAGAAGGCGCCATCGCGACCATTATAGAGCGCGGAGAAGACATGATAGAGGTGGGCGGTAACACCGATTATTGGTACCTCATCGAAATCGATGGGCAAGAAGGCTGGATATTTGGAAAGCACACTTCGAAGTCGCTATCAGAATAGCAAGAACCAACCATTCGGAAACAGCCGACAAAAGCAAAGGGCGAACCGTATGGCTCGCCCTTTATTGATTTGTGAGGCAGGTTGAATTAACCGGCAAATTCGATCAGCCAGAGGACGAAGAAAACCAATGCTGCTAACCAAGCCAAGGATGCAAGTAGCCAAAGGAGTGTAGCAAGAAGCCCACCAACTCCTGGGACAAAAGCGATAATTGCTCCAACGACGGATAAAACCACAGCTCCAATTGCTGCAATGATAGCCAGACGAAGGTAACGATCCAGCGCCTTGGGGGCAAACTTGCTGAGTCGGGAAGCCCACTTGGCTTTGCGCTCCATGCGCTTTTCCAGGCGGCGCTGCTCTTTCAGCTCTTGCTTCGACAGCGCTTGCGGAGTAGAGGTGATCTCTACCGTTACAGGAGCCATTCCTGAAGCAGCTTGTGCTGGCCACGACACGAGGCCAAAGAGGCTGATGCACAGCAAAAAGAGAAGAGATTTTTTCATAGATTAATGGTTAATGCAAAAACAGAGGCAGAAGACGAAGGTATCAACGAGTGCGAAGATAAAGGAATTGTTATCATCTGCAAAAGGATCTATACCGGTGAAAGCTTATCGGAGAATTTCGACCGACAAGGTCCCACCCAGGTGTACGATCTGGATGCTGTTGATCTCTTTGAGGCGAATTGACAAATGACTATACTTTCCCCCTCAGTATCGGCGAGTGAGAATTTTCTGAGTTTCTCTATTATAAGAAGTTAAATAATCAATTATTCACACTAATGATTTGACACAACTGTCGGGATCGCAGATCAGCATAAAACAGCAAACGAAAGATTTATCTTACCTATTAAATATAAACAATTTCCATATCGAGAATTGTTCATACAAGGCTATATGTCTCATAGGAATCGATTTTGAAATAATTTTTGAGCCCTATCAGCCTTCACAAATGTTTTTTCTTACCTTTACTTATTGTATTTTAAGTACAAATTCACTTACACCTAACCACTTATAAAGCTTATGAGACGACTGTTTACCCTTTTGATCATGGGTATAATAGGGACCATGGGTGTCACAGCTCAAGTGATATCCTCTTTTCCTTATACCCAAGATTTCGAAAGTTTCCCCACATGTGCCTCTACCGCTAGCACGGTTTGCCCACTATCCGGTGGATGGGTCAATGCACCAAATGGCAGCGTGGACGATATGGATTGGCTAACGGATGTTGGCGGCACCCCCTCTACCCTTACGGGTCCCACTGTGGACCATACCTTAGGCACGAGCACCGGAAAATATCTTTTTCTAGAGTCTTCCTCTCCTGGAAGTCCCAATAAAGTGGCTCACTTGATCTCTCCTTACTTTGATTTCACCAATGCCCCCAGTCCTGAGCTGAGCTTTTGGTATCACATGTATGGTGCCACTCAGGGGACCATGCACGTAGATGTGGACACGTCCTCTACTGGGGCTTGGATTCTCGATGTGGTGCCGTCTTGGACAGATAATTTGGACCTGTGGCAGCAGCGCGTGGTGGATCTCACGGCCTTTAGTGGCAAGGATTCTGTGCGGTTCAGGGTACGTGGCATCACCGGTACCAGCTTCACAGGCGACATGGCCGTGGATGACTTTCTGGTGCAAAACCTCGTCAACAACAACATTGGAGTCTCCGCTTTCATTGCCCCCATTGCTCCTTTTAGCCCAGGTCCGCAGCTTGTTTCGGTCAGCATCACGAACTTTGGCGCGAATCTGGTGAGCTCTGCCACCATCAACTGGCAGATCAATGGGGTGCCTCAAGCGCCTGCCGCTTTCAGCGGAAGCCTGGCCGCAGGAAGCAGCTCCGGCCCGATTGCTTTGGGTAGCGCGTTGTTTCCTCCGGGACCTAGCGTTTTGAAGGCGTGGACAACGCTTCCCAATGGCGTTGCGGACAATGATCCGCTCAACGATACCCTCGAAATCGTCACATGTACGGGGCTGGCCGGGACCATCACGGTAGGAACAGGCGGTACTTTGCCCGACCTCAACGCAGCTCTTGTCGCCTTGAATACCTGTGGGCTGTCGGGACCTACCACCTTCGTGGTATTGCCCGGAACCTATGCCGAAGCGCTCAGATTGACCCAGTTTCCGGGCCTGAGCGCGACCAATACGCTCACTTTTGATGGGGGGTCCGCCGCGACGACCACCATCACCTACAATGGCTTGGGCAGTTTCGGAACGGTATCACTTGACGGAACCGCTTATGTGACGATCAAAAACTTTACCCTCAACAGCACGGCTACAGCGGATGCCTGGGGGGTAAAAATCATCAATGGCGCACACCATTGCCTTATCGACAGCTGTGTCATCAACATCCCCCCTACCCTCACTTTCGATGCCTGTGGGGTGAGCGCTTCGAATTCCTACACGGCAGAATTCTCTGCCGGACTCAATGGATCTTTCATCACCATCTCCAATAATGTGATCACCGGTGGCGACAAGGGAATCAATTTGGACGGGCTGGATTCTGACCGCAATGCTGGATATGTCATCACCAACAACATCATCTCCGGCGCAGGCGAGACGGGCATCTATTTGGATGACATGGACTCTATCGTGGTTTCGGGCAATACGATCTTTGGGCTGACCAATGTTCAGGCAGACGGGATCTTTTGCTTTGATTTGGTGGACTTTATCATCAACGATAACAATATCATTGCACCAGATTATGGTCTCTACATTGCCGATGGAAACTTTGATGGACCGGCGACCCTGGGTCAATCACAGATCATCAACAACATGGTCAGAAGCCTCACTGACTATGG
>DAITMB010000015.1:0-8369 GCA_036835375.1 Bacteroidota bacterium | reverse complement strand
TGGATGTGTACCCTAGCCTTGCGGCATTTACGACGGCTTTCCCGACGCTGAATCAAAATTCCCTGGAGGGCAATCCCTTCTTCAAAAGCCCCACAGATCTTCACCTCGCGGGGGCCTTGGCCAATGACGTGGGAGACAACAGTGTCGGTGTTTTGACAGACATTGACGGAGATCCCCGACCGCTGGCCCCTTCTACCATTGTGGACATTGGTGCAGATGAATATACGCCCCTCGTGGCAGACATTCGCATCGTATCCATTGATTCGATCAGCTCCGACTGTGGACTGGGCAATGCTGAGACCATCAGCATTACTTTTTCGAACCTGGGAATCAACGATTTGACGGGAGTCGTCGCGGGCTTTTCCATCAATGGTGGTCCCTACACGACCCCGGAAGTGATTCCGGGCACCATCCTCAGCACGGCGAGCAGCACGTACACCTTCGTCGCTACGGCGGACTTATCTGTCCCAGGTCAATACGTGATCAAAGCCTACGCCAGCTCTGCCACGCCAGCGGATCAGGACAATCTCAATGACACGACTTCGCTGTCCATTACCTCAATTCCGGTGATTTCCAGCTTTCCCTACAAAGAAGACTTTGAAAATGGGCCTGGCGGTTGGACTTCTGGCGGCACCAGTTCTTCCTGGGAATTTGGCACACCTGCCAAGACCGTGATCCAAGGGGCAGCAAGCGGATTGCAGGCATGGACCACAGGAGGGTTGGGAGCAGGGCTTTACAACAGTAACGAAGCCTCCTTTGTCGAAGGACCATGTTTTGACATGACCAATGCCCCAGCTCAGTCTTGGGTGGCCATGAAGGTGTGGTGGCAGTCTGAGTTCAGTTGGGACGGTGCCAATCTTCAGTCATCATTGGATGATGGGACTTCCTGGCAAAATGTGGGTGAGTTTGGTGACCCCAACAATTGGTATAACGATAATACCATCGATGGAAATCCGGGAGGATCGCAGCAAGGATGGACAGGCAGAATCAGCACGTTTAACGGCTCCGGCGGCTGGGTGCAAGCATCGCATCCACTGGATCCTTCTCTGATCGGCAGTCCGAATGTAAAATTCCGGGTCGCTTTTGGCTCTGATGGTTCTGTTCACGACGATGGCTTTGCCTTCGATGACTTCGCCATCGGAAAGTTACCCGATGTGTCTCTTGGACCCGATACGACTTACTGTATTGGCACCACACTCGACGCTGGCAACTGGGGTGGCACCTATCTTTGGTCCACTGGAGACAGCACCCAAAGCATCGTGCTGAATAATAACACTGCGGCGGACATTGTTGGCCAGGTGATCTGGGTGGTCGTGGTGGATTCCCTCGGTCTGCGCAATACCGATACCGTAACGGTGACCATCAAGGCTTCCCTTCCGACAGTGCAGGCGACTCAGACTCTGGGCGTCGATTGCTTTGGCAATGCGAGCGGCCAAGCCACCGCCATTGGCACCGGCGGTGATGGTCCGCTCAGTTATGTGTGGAACAGCAATCCCCCGCAGACCACTGCGCTTGCTACTGGATTGGCAGCTGGCAATTATGTGGTGACAGTGAGCGACTCGTTTGGATGTGAAGGCATCGATTCTGTCATCATCACAGAGCCTACGGCACTGGAGGTTGTGCTGGATAGCATCGTGGATGTGCTTTGTGCCGGCGAATCAACGGGTGAAATTGTCATTACGCCTTCGGGAGGAACGGCACCCTACACCTTCCTTTGGAGCAATGGTAGCACCGACGAAGACCTCGTGGCCCTTCCGGCAGGAACATACACAGGCACCATCACCGATGCCAACGGCTGTGAGCTCACCTCTCCTGCCTTGACCGTGTCGGAGCCCGACAGCCTGGCCATCGCATTGGATGCCCTTTTAGATGCCTCTTGCCTTGATGCTCGTGATGGTGCCATCAGCATCACTACCTCTGGTGGCACAGCGCCCTACACATATCTCTGGGACAATGGCGCTACCACTGAGGACCTCACAGGCTTAGCGCCTGGAGACTATGTGGGAACCATCACAGATGCTAATGGCTGTGTGCTGGTGTCGCCGACCCTCAGCATCGCTCCGACCGATAGCCTGCCGACAGCGGACTTCAGCTTTGCTTTCCAAGATGGAGCCACAGTGACCTTTACCAATGAATCTTCGGCCAACGCAGGAAGTTACTCATGGGACTTCGGAGACGGTGCAGGAAATAGCACGGATCCCGATCCAACCTATGTGTTTTCTGCCAACGGCAGTTACACGGTGAGGCTCATCGCTACTGGGGCTTGCGGTAGCGATACCACCACGCAAACGATTGAGCTGAACAGTGTGTCGATCAGTGACCAACTGAGCCGCGCCATCTCTGTATTTCCTAACCCAAGCAGCGGTCAGGTCGCCATTCAATTCTTGGACTTCCGCGCTGAGCGGCTGGCTGTCGCTGTGTACAATGTGCATGGGCAGGAGATGCTGCGCCGGACTGTCGATCAAACGGTGGGAAGCTTCCAGACAACGCTCGACATGAGTCCTTTCCCAGCAGGTAGCTACTTGATCAAGGTCGAGGTAAATGGCCAACACCACGTGCTCAAGCAACTCTTGAAGCAGTAGGTTTCTGCCTTCTGTGTGATCTCGAGTCGCCCGCTCCTCCACAGGGGCGGGCGACTCCTTTTTTGCAGGGAAACAGAGATTTCATAGATTCATCCTGTATTCTGCGCTTCATTCTCCAACCCTCTCCTCCTCACTTTTACCGATATGACTCCCAGATCCGGATTTTCCAGCCGTCTCGGTTTTATCGCTGCTGCAGCAGGTTCTGCCGTAGGTCTTGGCAATATTTGGCGATTTCCCTACGAAACAGGTCAAAATGGCGGCGCGGCTTTTTTATTGGTCTATCTCCTCTGTACGGTGCTGATCGGATTCCCAATCATGGTCGGGGAAATCTCCTTGGGACGACACACCCAAAGCAATCCTTTTGGAGCCTACCAAAAAGTTGGGGGGAAACCTTGGGGTCTTATCGGGCTTTTCGGCATCATCTGCG
Source organism: Bacteroidota bacterium (assembly GCA_036835375.1). Taxonomy (GTDB): domain Bacteria; phylum Bacteroidota; class Bacteroidia; order J057; family J057; genus JANQTF01. The sequence goes on along the minus strand of DAITMB010000015.1, from coordinate 5,360 downwards.
GCATCATGATTTTGTCCTTCTACAACGTGGTAGCTGGATGGGCTTTTGGCTATTTCATCGAAATCTCCGTCGGAGACTTACTCCAAGAGCAAAATTTTGGCAATTTTTTTGGACAGTATGTCGCTGACATTCAGGATAATTTGATCTTTTCCCTCGCGTTCATGATCATCACCGCGTTCATTGTCACCAGAGGGATCCAGCAAGGAATCGAGGCGGCTTCAAAGATCCTCATGCCATTTTTGTTCCTCATCTTGATCGGACTGATTCTTTATGCCTTAACCCTAGAGGGAGCGATGGAAGGCGTGGCATTTTATCTGGTACCTGATTTCAGCAAACTGACGCTCGGCACGATCTACTCGGCAATGGGGCAAGCCTTCTTTTCTTTGTCCCTGGGAATGGGGGCACTGATCACCTATGGCTCCTACATCAGCAAGAAGGAAAACATCATTTCGGCAGCAACGGTCGTCACCTTCGCGGATTTTGCTGTGGCATTTTTGGCGGGACTGCTCATTTTTCCACTGGTCTTCTCCCAAGGGCAGGAACCTTCTGCTGGTCCAGGGCTGGTGTTCGTGGCGTTACCGGGAATATTTCAAGCGATGGGGCCCATCATGGGGAAAATCATTGGGGGAGGATTCTTTCTTCTCCTGTGCGTAGCGGCCCTCACCTCCACCATTTCGCTGCTGGAAGTGCCCGTAGCTTATCTGGTCGATGAGAAAAAGTGGCCGAGAAAATGGGTCGTTGCAGGACTTGCCAGCCTCGTCTTTGTCCTCGGTCTGCCTAGTATGCTGTCTCAAGGCGCGGTGGAATACTTTTCTGCAGGATTTTTGCATTACAACGGGGTGGACAAATCCTTCCTCGATGTGATCGACGATGTGTTTAACACCACGGGGCTACCCATTGGCGGATTTCTACTGACACTGTTCATTGCCTTCAAATGGAAGACCACGAACATGCGCGAAGAGATCCTCCAGGGCAATCCGGGCTATCAAGGCTCTTGGATGAGTCGCTTCATCGAAACCATGATCACGCTGGTGTGCCCGCTGATCCTTGGCATCGTGGTGGTTCTTACCATTGTAGAAAAGTTCCTGGGCATCGCCTTGTTTTGACCAAAATATTTTGACCAAAATAAATTCTCCCGACACAAAATCATCTTTACAATGATCGTGCGGGAGATAAAATTGATCCAGCAGGAATGGACACTTCGCGAATTGCCTCAGTGTCCGCTTGATAACCGAATAGTGATAGGGTCTGAGCCGATGTTGACGACGGTGGCTTTGCCAAACTGATACATGTTGCTAAAAGGGTAAATCGTGATTTCACCCTGAGGCAAGCACATTTTACCACTCTTTCCCGGCGAGATGGGACACATTAGTCCCTTTTTCAGCCCATCCATGTCAGCCGTACCAATAGCTACATATAAGTGAGCATAAGCATTGGAACTCGCGTTGTATATCGTCACTTCGCAATTCCGGCTAGGGGTGGCGGGTGGTTGGATGGTCGGTTCCGGCGAAGGGTTCACATTCGCGATTTGTTGCTTCGGAAACTCGTTGGGGGTGGGTTCTACCATTTCCTGTTCGCAGGCGAAAGAAAATAGGGCTAACGTGGCAATACAAGCCAAAAAGTGTACAGTCTTTTTCATGATTTAGGCAATTGTGGTTGTTTGCCATAAAATGACTGTTTATTTGCACTAATGGTTGTCCCATTTACCAAGCGTGTGGAATGGGTACACAAGCGTGGGCTTGGTTGGGAGAGAAAACGTAATGGAGACGGAGGTGATCATTCAACCGAAACATCCATCCGCTTTCGTCACGTCATGATTTTCTCTGGCATTTGACACCGAGCATCTTCCATCCTGCTGTGATGGGGGATGTGCCTTCGGAGAAACGCCGCCACTTCTTCAACCCAAGGCTTGGTGAGGAGGAGGTGATGGCGGGTATGAACGACTTGTCGATGAATCTGGGTGTGACACCAGCTGTCCCAATCGAGGTCGCGCCGATAGTGAAATCCCGGAAGGGTTTTTTGTGAAGCTTCGATGAAGAGGAGCTTGCCTTGCGGATTGTGGATCGCAGGGGTAAAGTCTTGCAAGATTCTGGACTGGCCCCGCTGCCAGGAAAATGACTTGGCAGGTGTTGGTCCTGACTGGATCAAACGTTTGCAGCGAGCAAGACCGCGCCGCAGGGGATATCCAATAAGTTTCCACACCATAGAAGTGGGGCGATATGTGGCTGTGTCGATCAGGATGAGATCTACTTCGCGGCCACGCCGTAGCAATTCTAGGCAAATGCTGGTGGCCAACACGCCTGCGAAAGAAAAACCAAACAAGATCATACTCCCAAGAGGAAATCGGCTTTCTAGTCGGTCGGTGGCATCGGCCACTACGCGAGTTAAGGTCAAAGGCTCTCCTTTTCCTTCATGCAAAGGCGTTACTAAGCCGATGGCTTGGCGGTCCAGCGGCCAGCTGGCCAGCAGGTGCTCGTAGCAATTGAAACTGTTGCCAATCGGCGAAAGAAACACAACTGGTCCCAACGCTGGATTGCCGTGGGCCAAGAGCTGGAGCCCATCATCGCGAGCACCGTGCGCCTTGATCCATTGAGCGATGGCGAAAGCTGTCCGCAACCGATACATTTGCTCAAAGGAACTATGAAGCTGAAATTCTCCCAAGATCCTGCCCCAAGCATCAGCGGCTTGAAGGGAATCGCCCCCGAGATCATCAAAAAAATCGGCCTCGGGATCTATTTCTGACACATCGAGCACCTCCGTGAAGATGGTCCGAACTCGCATCAGTAGTTCAGACCCTGCGAGGGGAGACACCGCGAAAGCTTTGGTTTGCACCATCATCTGCCTGCATGATATGTTAGCCAATGCGAGGCGGTCAAGTTTTCCGTTGCGATTGGTTGGCAGTGAATCTACACGCATCCAGCGGAGCGGTCGGAGGTAGGACGGCATCGATTGCAGGGCATCTTTGATTTCTCCCAGTGCCTGCTCTGCCTGTTCACTTCCCAATAAGCCAACGTATCCATGCATGCTGTGCCACGTGACCGCCAGTGGGAGCGCTCCGGGCAGGGCCGCGCGGAGTAGTTGCTCTACCCATTCGGGCGAGACTTTGTGCCCCCGAATGTTGAGCTGAAAATCTTTTCTCCCTGTCCAATACAACATGCCGAGGGCGTCGCGATAGCCAAGGTCACCCGTGGCCATTCTACGGCCTGTACCACTTTGGGTAGCCAGATAATTTTCCCAGTCAAGGCGCGCCGGAACCCAGGAATCTGAGGGGATCCATTCGCTTTCTATGATGATTTCAGCGATTTCTCCCGTTGCAGCTTCCTGTCCGTCCTCGCGTTGCAACGAGATCGATTTGCCGGTGACAGCCCTGCCGATCGGCACCCGCGAAGGATCGGGCCAGCCATCTCTGCGCAGCAGCCAATGAGCCGCTGTGCGCGTTTCGGTGGAGGCATAGGCGTGCTGAAGTTCACAGGAAGCGGGAAACAGCGCAAGAAACTGCGCCACTTCCGCGCTGTGCATGACCTCTGCTCCTATGCAGAGCAAGCGAAGATCAGGGAGTATAAAGGGCTGAGTCGTTGCCACGATTTTGCGAAAAGTTGAGCTACTCAGATTGGAAATGGTGATGCGCTCCCGCTCCCACCATGCTGGTAATGCCGCCCATCCCTCCCGGGTCAAATCCAGCAAGTGAAGTGAGGCACCGCTAAGCAAGGCTGGAAAGACACAAGCCAGTGAGGCAGAGAATTGAAAGGAAAATAGCTGATCCATGCGATCTGATTGAGTCAACCCGATATCGAGTTGCTGCCGCTGAGCTTCGTGGATCAAGTGGCGGTCTTGGAACACGAGAAGCTTGGGCTCGCCTGTGCTGCCAGAGGTCATGGTGGCGCAAGCTGGGGAAGAAGCTTCACGGCGAAAGTTCGAGGTGTCGTTTTTGGATGGCTCGGGCAAGCGAGCGCCTTGCCGGTCATGCAGGGTAGAACCATCGGCTTCCGCTCGGATGATCACCTGGATCTTCAGGAGATCTAGCTGTGCTTCAACGAAGGGCGCTGGACAACCCGCATCAAAACTGACGTAGGCATGACCTGCCAAAAGCACCGCACAAATGGCCACAACGTGCTGCTGGTGAACGCCGCCGACAATCGCCACCAGTCCGGGACTGGGAAGTTGACGCAACGCAGCAGCAAGTTGATTTGCTTGTTCCCACAGCACCCGATAACTCATTTGACCTGTCGAGTCGCACAAGGCGATACGATCAGGCCAACGCGACACTGCCACCTCCAAAGCCTGATCAAGGGAAGCACATTCGCAAGGAACAAGGTCTATGGTCTCCTGAAGGGAGACAGCTGAGTGATTCACACCGTACTAATTAATAATCCACAGCATAGATAATTTATTTAATCAAATATTCTAAACCTACTTTCCTAAGCTTCTTACGGAGTTGGAGGAGCTGAATGTAAATGATGGAATAGCGACCAGAATGGATTGGTCATTTTCACTAATATCAAGAAGTATGACTAGGCGCTTAGCTTGAGTTAGCACATTTTGACCGCCCATTCCCGATGGCGGCTTAGTGGTGACGTGGTGTATTTGTCTCCTATTTTCGCCCTTTTTGCCAGGAAAGCTCTCTCTATGCCTAGAAAAACCCCGGTGTATTTCCTATCCTTGCAAGTACAGCTGTTTCGGTTCGTTGACCAGCATGGAAATGTTCCGCTCTCGCTCTGTCCGATGTGTAGGCTTCGAAAAAATGAAACTGGTCAGTCATCCCATACCCCTGCTCCTGAGCTTGATGGTCTGTGTCTTCACTGGCCCAACCATTGTTGCTCAACAGCTCGGTCTGCATCTTCCTTCACGAGCACGCCATTCAACGAGTCGCACTGAATCCATCCAAATGAGTGATCGCGCCAGTTGATCGCCCCTCATCCAACCCTTATGAACTTCAAAACCGCGTGTCTTTTCACCCTCCTGTGCCTCCACAGCCTGATGGGTTTCTGCGAAATTCGCTTACCGAGATTGATCAGCGATGGCGCTGTGCTCCAGCGTGATACCGAACTTTCCTTGTGGGGATGGGCTTCGCCGCAGGAAGCGATTGTGCTGCACTTCGACGGGCGCAGCTACTCCACTCAAGCAGACGAAACTGGCACATGGCGCATCCAATTGCCGCCCCAACCTGCCGGAGGACCCCATGAGATGGTCTTTGAAGGGAGCAACACGCTACGCATTCAAAACATCTTGTTTGGCGAAGTATGGCTGTGCTCTGGCCAATCAAATATGGAACTGACCATGCAGCGACTCAAAGATCGCTACCCAGACATCATCAGGGAGTCAAAAAATCCACAGATCAGGCAGTTTCTCGTCCCCGACCT
>DAITMB010000014.1:0-62542 GCA_036835375.1 Bacteroidota bacterium | reverse complement strand
AACAGATGGGGGGTAGAGCCAGAGCTTTTCGAGATGTCAGAGGCAGAGGAGGCCTATATGCGGGAAAAATATCAGCTTTTTCCGGGGCAACGTTTGTTACTCAGTCCGAGGGGCATCAAGCCAGTTTATCAGGGAGATATCATCTTAGATGCATTTTCACACCTAGCTTCAGATCCCCTCTTGCAAGATACTCGCATGATCATGCTTAGTGCGGGTTATGCGATTCCGTCCAATCTCCTTCAAGCGGCAGAAGACTTAGAGAAACGATTTCCTCGGTTTTCGCTGATTCGCAAGGCCATTCCCCGAGAGGAAATGTGCTGGCTGTGGAACTTCACAGATGTCTTCGTTTCTGCACCCATTTATGATGGCTACTCCAATTCGCTCAGCGAAGGGAGGTATGTTGGGGCTATTCCTGTGGTCAACGACACCCCTGCTACACGAGAGGTCATGGTGGATGGCTTGCACGGGCGTATTCTCTCCGACTTTCAGGCACAAGCGTTAGCGACAGAGATACGAGAGATATTTTCTGCGCTTCCCGCGTGGAAAGAGCGCGTCGCCGCCCCGAATGAAGAGTGGGTGATCCGTGAAGCGACCTTGTCTGTCAATATTCGCGAATTTATCCGCCAGGCGGAGATTCTTGTAGAACGGATGCCCCTTGCTAGTGGAAAATTTTCGTAAATTTCGTTCCCTAAAACGATTTTTCGGGCCATCAAGCACCTCTTTGTTTCTACTCTGGCACCTCAACAAATAATCAGACCAATGAATTTTCCTCAAGACTTACTCTACACCAAAGATCATGAATGGATCAGGTTCGAAAGTGATCACGCAGTCGTCGGCATTACAGACTTTGCGCAGTCTCAATTAGGTGACATTGTTTATGTCGAAATTGAGGCGCTGGATCAATCAGTAGAAAGCAACGGAATTTTTGGGACCATCGAAGCTGTCAAAACAGTGTCAGATCTCTTTATGCCGATCGCAGGGACCGTTTTCGAAGTGAACAAGGACCTCCAGGACAATCCAGAGATCGTGAATGAAGATCCTTACGGCAAGGGTTGGTTGGTCAAGGTGAATAATGTGCAAGCCGATGAGGATCGCACCCACTTGATGAGTGCTGATGACTATCGCTCTATGGTGGAAAATGCTTGATTAGGTCAACCAGGCCATGTTAGCCACCTCCCTCGCATCGACAGGGAGCCATACTTCCTCTACGATCATCGACTGATTTGATGCCACCAAAGGCGCAACATGAGGATTACCGATGTATTGACTTTATATTGTCCAAATATTTCAAGCAAATCGAAAGGCTGCTGTGTTCACAGCAGCCTTTTTGTATATGAATGAACCAGGAAGAGCAAAAATCAAGCAACCCTGAATCATACCGAGAAGCTTTCGCCACAGGCGCAGGTACGGGAAGCGTTGGGGTTGGCAAAGTGAAAGCCCTTTCCCTGTAGCCCACCTGTGTAATCCAGCTCGGTGCCAATCAGGTACAACAAGCTTTTCATTGGTACATAAATTCGGATTCCGCGATCCTCTACGATTTGATCGCCGGGCTTCTCTTCTTGCTCAAAGGCCAATTGATACATTAATCCCGAGCAGCCCCCGCCCTCTACACTGACTCTCAGCCCGTATTGGTGATCATAACCACCTGCCTCCCGAAGGCTTTGTACGTGAGAAGCAGCTGCTTCCGATACTTTAATCATGGGTTCCTGCATGGTACGTGTGATTTTTTGGTTCGATCGCAGAAGTTAGCAATCGCAAGCTTTTGCGCCTTTGTGATATTTCCTATGAGGACAATTCAAAGATAACATTTCTTGAGGAGTAGGACAATTTCTCCTCCGGAAGCCGATTCTACGCAAGCTGCCCAAGCTAGTTTATCTAGTTCATTCACCCGAAAAATCTTCTGGCAATTTATGCCCATCACTGGTGTATCGCGGAGAATTTGTCCAAGTGGGCGAGATCGTTCCGAGATGATAAAAGAAAGATATTTGGCCTAGCGTCAACAAGAGGATGCCCATCGGAAAAATGATTACCTGCGTAGAAATCCCCAAGAAAAAATAGGCAGGGTGAGCCAGAGATTCGCCTCCCCATCCCAACACTGTCTCTGGTACCAACAACTCGCTTGACATCATCGCAAGGATCCCGAAGAAGCTCAATCCAAGGTGAAGCGAAGCATGAAAGTGACCGTCTGCCCCATCTAACAACTGAGGAAAACGGAAATAGACCATCCCCCAAGCAAACAAAAACAGCCCCCCCAGGATGGCATGAGCGCCATACCTCGCTAATAAAATCCCTTCGGCGTCGCTACCGCGATGACATTGTGCAAAAACGACGGTAATCAATCCTAGTAAGATTCCTGCTGATAGGAAGCTGATAGAGGGGCGAAAAAATGAATGAGAAGGGTGATTGTGCATCATGGTGGAAGAAGAGTAGAGAAAAAAGATCAAGGACAAACTCCTTCACATACGTGCCGTCAGACTGCGCTGTGGGAATCTAATATCTTTAATGTCTTCGAGTAATCCAGCCTCATACCACTGGATCATGCTTCACATTCCTTCGTATCGAATATGAGTCTGTGGGGACAGCGGCTTGATTTTGCTTGAATTAGGGCATCGTTGACGAACAACAATGCCATGAAGAATACTGATTATCATCAACCCTGCACAGCCCTCGGTGATATACGGGTTCCCCTGTAGAAAAGATCTGATACACAGGATATTTGGCTTGTGGCATGATGCCTTTAGCCCAAAGACAAAATAGTGGTGCTCGTCCTCGCACCGCCGTTTATGCATAAGAAGCAAGTGAATGAAAATTCTGTTTATTTAAGAAGTGATCGCATCAAAAGCAGCTCATTTTCAACATGGCCGAAGACAAAAATACTAAAATAATACAGCAATTGTCTAATATTTTTATCAAATTTACTTCTCTATCCAAGTCGAAAAAAATGGACGTATCTTAGGGCTTGGGAATGAATAAGGTCCTCCTCACCACACATACCAACCACCATCAAGCACATGTCTGAAATCAAGTACAACGAGGATAGCATTAAGTCACTGGATTGGCGAGAGCACATTCGGCTACGGCCTGGAATGTATATAGGAAAGCTGGGAGACGGGAGTTCGCAGGACGATGGTATCTACATCTTGGTGAAAGAAGTCATCGATAACTCCATTGATGAATATGTGATGGGCAACGGCAAGAAGATTGAGATTGATCTCAAGGATGGAGAAGTCGTGGTGAAAGACTACGGTCGAGGAATTCCTTTGGGGAAAGTGGTCGATTGCGTGTCGAAGATCAACACGGGCGGAAAGTATGATTCCGAGGCTTTCAAGAAGTCTGTGGGCCTCAACGGCGTGGGAACAAAGGCTGTCAACGCGCTCTCTGCTCATTTCAGGGTAGAATCCGTGCGTGAAGGACAGAAAAAAGTCGCCGAATTCGAAAATGGTGAACTGGTCAAAGATCACAAAGTCGTGGCAACCAAGGAGGAGAATGGGACAAAGGTCATTTTCCGTCCTGATGGATCCATATTTAAAAATTACCGATTCCTCCCTGAATACCTCGAAAATCAAATCTGGAACTACGCTTATCTCAACGCGGGCCTCTCTCTCTACCTCAACGGAAATCGATTTTTTTCCAAAAACGGTCTTCTTGACCTTCTGGAAAACAAAACTGATCCTGACGCCATTCGCTACCCCATCATTCATCTCAAAGGTGATGACATTGAGCTGGCCATGACACACGGATCTGCTTACGGCGAGGAATATTATTCATTTGTCAACGGGCAATACACCTCCCAAGGCGGAACGCACCTTCAAGCTTTCCGCGAGTCCGTGGTCAAAACAATCCGGGATTTTTACAACAAAAATTACGATGTAGCGGACATCCGCGCATCAATCATCTCTGCGATTTCGGTGCGGGTACAAGAACCCGTGTTTGAATCCCAGACTAAGACCAAGCTGGGTTCGGTCAACATGGGTCACGAAGGCCCCACCGTCCGGACTTTCATCAACGACTTCCTGACCAAAGAGCTCGACAACTTTTTGCACCGACACCCCGAAACTGCCGAAGCACTCAAGCGCAGAATTGAGCAATCGGAGCGGGAGCGAAAGGAAATGGCGGGTATTAAAAAGCTAGCGAACACCCGCGCAAAAAAGGCAAATCTCCACAACAAAAAGCTCCGCGATTGTCGCATTCACCTCACCGATAAGCGTGGAGACGAAGAAAAGCGCCTGGCAACGACCCTCTTTATCACCGAAGGAGATTCTGCCTCAGGCTCCATCACCAAGGCTCGCAATGTAGAAACGCAGGCAGTGTTTTCTCTCCGTGGCAAGCCCCTCAACTGCTTTGGTCTCACGAAAAAAGTCGTGTACGAAAACGAGGAGTTCAACCTTCTCCAACACGCACTGGACATTGAAGGTGGAATCGAAACGCTCCGCTACAACAACGTCGTCATCTCGACGGATGCTGATGTGGATGGGATGCACATTCGCCTGCTGCTTCTCACTTTCTTTTTGCAGTTCTTTCCAGATCTTGTTCGAGGAGGTCACCTCTACATATTGGACACTCCTCTCTTCCGGGTTCGGAATAAAAAAGATACGTACTACTGCTATTCTGAAGAAGAAAAAATGGCGGCGAGCCAAAAGCTCGGAGGCAAGCCAGAGATCACCCGATTTAAAGGACTGGGAGAAATTTCACCCGATGAATTCGGCCAGTTTATTGGTGACGACATTCGCCTACAACCTGTGCTGCTGAGCAAGGATACAGGGATCCAAAAGCTGCTGGAGTACTATATGGGCAAAAACACTCCGACGAGACAAGACTTCATTATTCAAAACTTGCGCTACGAAAAAGATGTAATTCTCACTGCGTGAGATTTTGAATTCTCAGGAGTAAGCAAACCAGCGTAAGCCAAAGTCGTGTCAACTGAGTTTCCATTCGTGGCAAACTGAGTCAAACCCAATCCCGTACCTCCAGTGGTAAGGTTGGGCACCGTTTCAAGAGAAAATATCCTCGCCATCTGATCGTGTCTCCTCCGCTTTGCCAAGCAAATATGCTTGAAAATGAAGCGGAAGTCTGTCAACTCAGCGAATCAAGTTGTCTTCGAGTAAGACTTATACTCGCTCGTAGATGACGTTGGTTGCACTTGCTTGAATAGGAATTCCCAGTGGGTAAGAAGTTCTCTCCCTCCAATGAACTCCCTTGATATGGACTCGAAACTCACAGCATTTATTACTCTCTTACTCAGCGTCCTTGTGGTGTTTTGGGCTACGTGGCCACGACTCACTGCTACCGTTCCAGAATCGAAGGTGGACTTTTTGTCTCACCAATCGGCTTGGATGGATTCTATTCAGAGAAATAGCTCCGAAGAGCAACTTTTGGGGCAACGATTGGCCCTGTGGGTAGATCCCGAAGCCGCAAAGGATCCCACAACCATTGCCCAATTTATACAAAAAAGTGAGCTAGGATCGGTGTGGTTTCAAGGAGTAGGGCGAGCTTCGCTCTCAGAAATCGTGACCCTCGTTCAAGCTCAGGACGGCATTGCCAGACTTTATGGGACTTTCCCAGATGCGCAACTATCCGATGTCCCTGCATTGCCCGCAGGACTCGCCCTCGCGGGAGCTGCTACCACTTGGAACCCCAGCATGCTGTCTCAAAGTCTATTGAAAGAAGCCGATTCGCTCGGCATTCGGGCCTTGGGAATTCCCTCTCTCGTAGCCTCTCACACTCAAGCATACGGAGATTCCAGGATGGCACACGCCTTCCAGTTGGCTGAAGCTACCTCAAAGCAAGGGCTTCTTTCCGTGCTTTGGGAGGCAGACCAATGGACCAAAATTCTCTCTGCAGACTCTCTTCAGCGCGAAAAGCTCATCGCTCCTTACTTGGAATGGGCCGCCAATCCTCCAGGGATCTGGGTGATAGAAGAACCATACAGCGACCCCCTTGGCATCGATGAAATTATCCACGTGCTTCGTTTTCGGTTGGGATTCACCGGGCTTGTCATGGTCAAGCTCCATGCGCATGCTACACCTCAAGGCCGAGACGTCGCTCTTAGGTTGGCCCTCACCTCCCAGGCAGACATGATCCTGCTTAGACCAGAAGACCTGCCTGCCGCAGTCAGCTCACAAAGATTCCTTACCCAGACTCATGCCTTGAAACTAGCAGATTTCAAACCGCACATTCATCGTGTTCTTCAAGCAAAATCATGGGCAGGCGTGAGGAGAGTAGGGTTACCGGTTTCTAAGGCTTCACCGGATTTTCTGTGGCAAGTCCAAGCATTGATGGAGTCTCAGACGTCCCTTTTGCAGTCTGAGCAAGGCGGTCCCATCCCCATATATGACTTGATGGACAGAGCTGTTCATGTGGTGACAATGGGCCATAACAGCGATGAATTCCTTACCACCCTTCGGCGATACTTTCCAGTCTCCCACTCCAAGGGCGTATTAGAAGAGCCTTGGTTCAGTTTGTCAATGCTCAAGCTTAGCAAATATGATCCCCTCATATTGGTATTCGGGCAGGCATGGCCGGGCGTGTTGGAGGAAATTACGTTGTGGAAGAAAATCCAGGAACTCTCGGAGAAAACCCCCGTGATATTGGTCAACCTCGGAGATCCCGCTCGAATTCAAAGTGTGCCCGACAATGTTACGGTACTGCAAGGTTACGATGCGGGAGCGCTCGGTCAATCCGTAGCAGCGCAGATGATCGCGGGGGGGCTGCCCATCGTCGGTAGGTTCCCGATGGATCTCACCCAGCGACTTTACTTTGGCGCAGGTGTAAAAACGCATGCGACCCGGCTGGCTTATGGACCCGCAGAATCTGTAGGGCTCAACAGCTTGCTCCTCTCCCGCATTGACAGTATCGTGTGGGAAGGCATTAGCAATCTCGCCATGCCAGGAGCGCAGGTGCTCGTGGCCAAAGGTGGTCGGGTGATTTACGATAAGTCCCTAGGCTATCACACCTACCAGAATCAACGAGGCGTGTATCCTACCGACCTATACGACATTGCCTCGCTCACCAAGATCATGGCAACCACGCTTGCTACGATGGGGATGGTCGATCAGGGAAAGCTCTCGTTACAGGATCCTGTAAGTAACTATTTTCGGAATGCAAGCGTCTGGATGGATTCTGTCTCTTCGGTAGATACCTTGTATTGGGGACCCTCCCTGGTGCCTGTTACTTTGGTAGATAGCATTTCACGGGGCGGATCGGAAAAAACGCTTGAAGCAGACACTACCTTCCTGGATGGAGACAGCCTGCTAGTGATACATCGGTCAGCCTCTGGAAAGATTCGACAATCTTCTCCTGCATTCAGCGCCTCTTCCTTCGAGCTCCTCACTCATACCTCGGGACTTCCAGCGGGTGTTCCCTTACGAGAATTTTTCCGAGGAAAGACCACCTGGAAGAATAACAAACGATACTTCTCCGCCAAGCCGGATAGCCTGTTCAGCATTCTGGTCGCCAAAGACCTCTACCTAAGGAGCGACATGGCAGACTCCATCTGGACTTCTATAAAGGCCTTGAAGCGGCGCACTGGCGGAAGCTACCAATACAGCGATGCCAACATGATTCTACTACAACGCGTGCTCGATAGCCTTAACCGCGAGTCAATGGATCAATACTTGACCCGCAACTGGTATTCCCCATTGGGGCTTCAACACACGAGCTTTCACCCCACAGAACGATATGAGATAGATCGCTTAGTACCTACGGAGCAAGACCTTCGCTATCGCGGTCAAGCCCTCCAAGGCCATGTGCAAGATCCCACCGCTGCCTTGCTGGGAGGCCTCGCTGGTCACGCAGGTTTATTTTCTACAACAAATGATCTGGCCATCATCGCCCAGATGTGGTTGCGCCATGGCAACTATGCTAATAAGCAATGGCTGCGCCCCGAGACAGTGAGCTTATTCACCAAATATCAGGCAGGGCATCGTGGACTGGGATTTGATAAGCCTCCCCGAGAGGGCGCTTACCTGATTGCTCCAAGCGCCAGTCCACTCTCCTACGGCCACACAGGCTACACAGGTACCTTGGTGTGGGTAGATCCGGCCGAAGACATGATCTTCATTTTTCTTTGCAATCGTGTACATCCCAAAGCCAATAACTGGCGATTGAACCAGTTGGGCATTCGGCAGCGGGCGCATGAAGCCGTGTATGAGGCAATTCGCCAGAGCCGAAACCCGAGTTGAACAACCTTTTCGTTCGCCCTTGATGAACGAGGAATTTCGTGCATCTAACCCCTCGTCAAGAGCTACGCCATTCGTCTTGATGAATGATCATCAAGATAAGCACGTCTTCGGTCTTGATTTGAAAAATAATGCGAAAATCATCTACCAAAAGGGCCATTCGGTAGTCACCGGGCTCTTTGATTCCTCCACACACTGGAAATCTTTCAGGGAAATAAGCAATATCGCCAAAGACCACGTCCAGAAAGTCATTCATCAGTACTGTGGCTTCTCCAGTGTCCCCCTGCTGGAGCAATGCATGGTAGAGCCTGTCGATTTGATCGGCGGCAAGGTGAGAAATCCTTATGTCGCGTTTGACTGCCATGTAGGAAACCGCTGAAAAAATTGCTCTTGTGACATTTCTCCGCTGGCTTTTGCCTCGCGGACCAACTTCGTAAGATGGCTATCTGACGATGAGGTATCTGTTGCTATACTCTCGCTTGTGAGGACACGGCTGCTGTCGCGGTAGGCTTTCGCCCTTTCACTGCCTTTAGCCCTTGAGAGTGCCTGTATCAAGTGATAAACTTCTTTGGCCAACTCTGGATTTTCTGTCACATCTACCCGGATCTCAGCTAGTTTTCCCGAGGCATTCTTGATCCAGTGTACTCCTTCCATTCCGAACATAACGTGCTAATTTAGTAAGTTGATCGCTGTAGAATCTCTGCGAATCCGCAAAGCTTCTGACTGCCTTATGTCCTGTTGATTCGATCAAAAGAGACAATTAAAACACTGAATTTCAGCATATTTGCTCTCTTTCGCTGCATTTCAAGGACTTCTTAGACTACAACGATTCTAATATACGAAAAACTTTGTGTGTTTGATCTACTGGGTAATGTCCCGCGTCAAAAAGCAAAAGAGGGCAAGACGACGTCGCACCCAATGTTTCTTTTCATTCCATCAAAAGCACCTGCCAGGCGTGATCTACCTGGTCTTGCTGAAGCAATTCTTGTGCGTAAAGGTGAAGTTGTCGCTCTCGGTCTTGCACATTTCCAGCAAGAATGTCGATCACGCGCGCATCTTTTCTGCTGTCTGGGTGAAGTTCTGGGAGTTCTGTGACGCCTGCCAACATCGCAAGTTCATTGCCTGTGAGGATCGGGCTCGTGCGAATGTGCGTGGGTAATCCGTCGAATCCCAGGCTCAACAAATCGAATGGGCGGACGAGGGGAAAAACACTCGGCCCACTGGCGCGACAATAGAATGCTCGGCCCATACGCCCCATGAGGTCCGCCTTGTGTGGGTCTATTCGCCCATTTTCATCCAGAATATCTTCCTGGATGTGCATGCGGAGGAGGTCACACAAGATCAGGTGCCCGGCACCTCCTTCGGTCCCCAGAACGATGATATCTTGCACCCGACACTCCATCTGAACCGGAGATTCCTTGACCCGGAAGGGTTTTACCAAGTCAGAAGGGATGGGGGTGAGGCCCGATTTGTCGAACTCGGAGACCTCCTCAGGGTAGTCTATGCTGGCGAGAGCCATTTGTTGCACGATGGCATAATTCACCACATTGATGACCACTTCCCGGGTGGACATGGCATTTTCGAGGGTGTCTTTGGTAGAATTGCCCCGGACCCGTCGATTCGAAGAAAAAACCAAGATCGGGGGATTGGAGCTAAAGACGTTAAAGAAGGAATAGGGCGCCAAATTGGGAATCCCATCAGCAGAAATGGTGCTGACAAATGCTATGGGTCGTGGAGCAATGGATCCGACCAAGTATTGATGAAGGTCTGGAATGGAAGTGAGGGCTGGGTCAATGATTTTCATAGATGGAGACGTGTTGCTTAGCGCCTTTTATCTAATTAGCTCATAAGAGCTAAGGAAAGTGTTTATTGGTGCGAAATAAGTCAAGAAGAAAAAAGAGTTCCCTACGTTCCGAAGTGCTCCACTGCCACCCCTACGTAACGCGCGGCGCTGGTGCGGATCATTTGTTCGTGGGATTCTTCGATGGGCTTGAGCTTTTTGGCGGGATTGCCCGCATAGATCCAGCCGGATTCGCAGCGGGTCTTGGGCGCTACCAGAGCGCCAGCTGCGATGATACATCCAGACTCCACCACCACCAAGTCGAGAATGATGGCCCCCATCCCGATCAGGGCTTGTGAATGAATGTGACATCCATGCAAAATCGCTCCGTGTCCCACGACAACTTCATCTTCGATGATGCAAGAGGTGAGATTTTTGGTGTTGTGAAGGATCGCGCCGTCTTGGATATTGCTTCGCTGTCCGATCCGAATCGGACCCACGTCGCCCCTCAACACTGCTTGGTACCACACGCTCGAGCCTTCCCCGATTTCCACATCGCCAATCACGGTGGCATTTTCTGCCAAGAGGGCTGTCGGAGCGACTTTGGGGTGAAAGTCGCGGTAGGATTTAATCAAGGCCATACACTTGTCGATAATGGTGAAATGCTTGCTTGGCTTGCTCCACGGAGAGCGGCACGTTGACTCGAAAGTTACCAATTCCTCGTAAGAGGGTAGCGAGAATGATCCCTCCCTCATTTTTTTTGTCCTGCACCATGTGATCAATCAAGATAGATAGATCAGCTTCAGCGATCGGAACCACTGGAAATATTCTTTCTAGCAACCCTCGAATTTCTAGATAGGCCAGTTCGGCCAAAGATCCGTGCTTCCAGGACAAATATGCTTCCAGAATCATGCCTGCTGCAATGGCTTCCCCATGCAAGAAAGGCTGATCGCGGGTGAGCCACTCACTTTCGATCGCATGACCGAAGGTATGCCCAAAGTTGAGCGCCTTACGGCTCCCCTGCTCAAGGGGGTCAGCCTGCACAATGTGGCTTTTGATCTGGACCGAGTGGCGAATCAACGAAGGAAAGTCAATCTGCCGAATGTCCTGAATCTGCAGAAGACTTGGCCACCCGGCTTGGTCTGCGATGAGGTGGTGCTTGATGACCTCAGCAAATCCCGAGTGGAGCTCCCGGTCTGACAACGAATCCAAAAATATTGGATCGATATACACCCCTTGAGGGTCTGCGAATACGCCGAGGTGATTTTTATACCCCTCGAAATCAACACCTACCTTGCTGCCCACACTCGCATCAACTTGCGACAGCAAGGTGGTCGGAACTTGCATAAATCGGACGCCGCGCTTATAGGTTGCTGCCACGAAGCCCCCCATGTCTCCAATCACTCCTCCCCCCACGTTGAGCATGAGTGCCTTTCTGTCAAGAGATAAGGCTGTCATCTTGGCCCAGATCAGTTGGCAGGTGCCCAGATTCTTGTATGTTTCACCCGGCAAAATCACCATCAATTCATGTCGGGGCAACTTATTTCTCAGCTTGGGATATACATGCGCGGCAGTGTTCTCGTCGGCAAGGACAAAGATCGCGGAGGGAGCTAATCGTGCAATGTCCTCACAAAGGGCTGCAATGGAGTCAGGACCAATATGTATAGGGTAAGTTAACATGGCTTAAAAATACAGTTTCTCTTCGCAGAATTAACAAAATCAAGTTCAGCACTCCTCCTTCCAGCACGATTTTGCTATCTTACCAGTGACTTGAGAGAGGTCCCTTCATCTCAAGCAAAAATCCTCTGTTTACCTCAGACTTTCCAAGTTATGTCTCTACTAGAATCTCTCACCTCGCAAATTAGCGGCAATGCCCTCGAAGGGTTGAGCAAGCAATTGGGACTGGATCCCAATACGACTTCTACTGCGATCTCCGCAGCCCTACCCATGATTGTGAGCGCCTTGGCTCGCAATGCTTCTACAAAGGAAGGTGCTTCTTCCTTGGCGAATGCACTGGACAAAGACCACGACGGCGGAATCTTAGAAGACCTTTCTGGATTTCTCGGAAGCCCAGACAACGGACCCGGCCCAGCCATTTTAGGACACATTTTCGGCAATAAGCGCCCCGGCATGGAAGCAGGACTTAGCCAAGTTGCTGGCGTCCAACCCAACCAGATGAGCGGAATCCTCGAAAATCTCGCACCCTTGGTTATGGGCTACCTCGGTCGCCAAAAGCGCCAGCAAGGGATGGGCATCGAGGATCTCAGCAGCTTGCTCACTGGCGAGCGTCAGCAAGCACAGACACAAGTACAGTCCAACGGCACCATGGACATGCTCACCAGAATGCTGGACCAAGATGGCGACGGTAGTATCATCGACGACATCGGCGGTATGCTTGGGAGATTCCTTCGCAAGTAATTTGCTGATCTAGCCACCCGCTGGCTGATTATCATCTTTTCCCATACCAGTGCTTGCAATCGCTGTTCAGCCGGAAGTTCCGCTTAGGTTCTTCCGGCTGTTGTATTTCATCAAGCCCCATCGGGTCGCTCCCACCAGTAGCGTCCCGATGGCCACTTTGCACAGCATTCCAGGTGTGAGCTCCGCCCAGGTGGGCAACACTACTTCCCAGCCTTTTTGCCACCCAAGCCAGGGTAGGCCTCCCAGTAGAATGACTTGATGACCAACCAATAAAGCCAGTGCCCACGCAAACCAATGATTTCCCCATCGGGCTTCGACCATTTTTCCTACCAAAAAGGCCGCAGGCAAAAAACTCAACAAGAAGCCGCCACTCGGCCCAACAAAGACCTGCCAACCACCTGCGCCACTTGAGAATACAGGCAAGCCAATCCCCCCCAGCAAGAGGTATCCCACACAAGCCATAGAGCCCGAAAAGGTTCCCCATAGCATCGGCAACAACAGCAACACCAGAGATTGGAGGGTGATGGGAATGCCTCCTGCCCAGCCCAATTTCACCGGTCCCGCCCAGCAGAGAAGCCCCGTCCCGATCAAGGTCCAAAGGACTATATTGAGCGCAGGAGGACGAACCAAGCTGATTGCCTGCGGAAAAGTCAATTCTGTTGACTGCATGTTTTAAAAAATATTGAAAAAAGCGTCCGCAGGCCTCACGTGGACTTCACGGCATGCGAAGATTGTTGGTGTGACTCAGCGTGGATTTATCCCTCCAACTTCTCACAAGCTGAATCACGCGTGCATAGTTGAGCACCCCTTCCTCAATGCCCTGAGCTTGCAAGTATTGGTCGTACAGTTCATGGGAGAGGCGCGGAAAAAATCCCGGGTAACGTTCCCTTGTCGCTTTGATGGCAGCTAAATCCCCCTGAATTCCTGTGGGAAGAAGTGCCATTTGCTCCAAAACACAAGCTCGATCCAGCCATGAGAGGCGATTGGCGACTTCCCGCCAGTATGCCAATGCACCGCTGTACTTCACTGCTGGCAAGTCTGAGCCTTTACAGGCGATCCATCCTAGAAAATTACAAGTGCCTTCGTCCCCAAATCCATAAGCGTGGCCCAATTCGTGCGCCAGGGTAAAAGGGCGAGAAGCGGGAGGCAAAGCCGCATCAATGTGGCCTTCAGCGACAAAGGGGAGATAGATTCCCGTAGCGCCAAGCTGCATCAACATTCCCGGAGGACCCAACTTGCGTCCGCGTGGCCTCCCCGGTGCAACCATTCCTTCTGCTCGCAGCCACGTCGACAACACTTCGCGCATGTGGCCCTCCAGATCGGAGGGTAACTCCTGCTCGGTAAGCGCTTGCGCTCTCGGTCCAAGTGCGGAGTCCGCTTGGAGCAACCGATTGGTAGCCCAGAAAAATTCTTCTTCCAATTCGTCCCGGGAAAGACTATCTGACACCATACCAAGCTGGTCCTCAATCGGAACTCGCAGATAATTAAACCCCCACGAAAAGTAAAAAATCGTGATCAGCATCCCGACTGAGGCCCCTATCCCAAGGAACATCCTTCGGATACGCAGCTTCCAAGGCTTGGGGAACAGTATTTTTCGGCGAATAGCTCTCAAAAGCCAACATCCCAACACCGGAACCAGCACATATACCCACGCAAACGGAAGCCATCCCAGCGTGTAATCCCATATCCAGCGAAACAGGCTATACAACCCTTGCGTGTACACCACCTCCACAAACAGAGGATTGTGCCGAAATAGCGAAACTAAAAGCCAAGTGATTCCGCCCAAGAGGATCCCGTTCCAAGGCCATTTCCAGAGTTTGGAGGACAATACATGCATACTACCGTTCATCCATTGTGAAGCTGAAAGTCCTCTCTTGGGAGTTGAAAAGTGAAACTAAGTTGGAAAAATAAACAAAAGCCTTGTAGAATTTCCCGCTTCTGGCGTTTTCTACTGCCAATCAAAGGCCGTATCTTTTCCCAGATCAAGACGAGAAACATTGAGAACACTATGGCAATCAGAGTCGGACGTTGGGACTGCCCTACTTGCGGTCAAGTAGGTGTGTTGGGACCAGAGACCCGCTGTCCTGCGTGTGGAGCGAGCCGCCCGCGAGACATTCGATTTTACCTTCCATCGGATGCTCAAATCGTGGAAGAAGAAGATCGCCTTCGAGAGGCTCGCTCAGGAGCCGATTGGATCTGTGGCTATTGTGATGGTCAAAACAAAGTGGCTCAACTAGCGTGTTTTTCCTGCGGAAATCCCCGCGACGAAAGCAGCCGCAACGTGCAGTTGGAAGAGCGCGAATATAGCCTCGAAAATACCCCCCGCGCTGTAGAAACTCGCACAAGAACGCTTCACCCCGAAGAGCTCGCTCAGGCGAAGCCCAAGGGTCGTCAATCATGGTTCCTGCCGATCATACTCCTGCTCGGCCTCCTGTTTGGCGGAGGCATGATCCCTCGCTCGGTGACGGTGCAGGTGGAAGGATTCCGCTGGGAGCGCAGCATCCAAATGCTTCACCATGAACCTGTGGCCCACGAAGACTGGAAGACCCCGGCTGGGGCTTTTGAGGTGGAGTCATTTCAAGCCATACACCATTACGATCGGGTGTACCGAGGCACCGAGCGCCGCACCCGAACCGAACGAGTCAAAGTTGGCACCGAGCGAGTGGTCTGCGGTACCATTGACCGAGGCAATGGCTACTTCGAAGATCGCTACTGCAATGAACCTATCTACGAGAATCGCCAAGTCGAATACGAAGAAGATATCTATGACAAAGTGCCAGTGTATGCCACCAAGTATCGATACAAACTCATGGAATGGGTGGCCCGGGAGGAATTCTTGCTTCGCAGCCAAGGTAGTGACCGAAGCCCACAGTGGCCTGATCAGGGAAAATATAGCCGCGATCCGGAGGTAAAGGAAGGTAGCCGCAGTGCCAAGTATTTCGTTACGGTGCGCCAGCCTAATGGTAAGGAAATCGAGTCGGAGCTGGAAGAGTCTTTCTGGAATACCTTGGAAGAAGGCTCGCCGCTTCGAGGACGAAAAGCTTGGCTCTGGGGAGTTTGGTATGGCTTGGATCTCCCTTAGGAACCCAGCAAGGAGCGAATCTGCGCGATAACCGAAGGGTCATAAATACTTGTGCGAGAAGGAATCGAGGCTATGACTTCTCCCTTCTGATTCACTAGGTACTTGTGGAAGTTCCAGCCGGGTTGTTCCCCTGTTTTCTGCTCAAAATACTTGTACAGCGCGTGTTGATTCCTGCCTTTCACAGAGATTTTTGAAAACATCGGAAAGCTGACTCCATAATTACTAGAGCAAAATTCCTGAATTTGCTCATTGGTACCCGGCTCCTGGCCCATAAAATCATTGGCGGGAAAGCCCAGAACGACCACACCGCGATCTGCATATTCTTCATAAAAGCGCTGAAGATCTTCATACTGCGGCGTAAGGCCGCACTTCGAGGCGACATTCACCACGACCAAGACCTTACCTTCATAGGCTTGGAGAGATTCCATTTCACCTGAGATACGTTCCACGGTAAATTGGTGTAGAGAAGCAGGGATAGTATTTGATTGGGCCATAAGTGTAGCTGTGAGGAAACAGTAAAACAAGAGAGGAACAAACAGGTAAATGAAAGCAGGCTTTTTCATCTCAAATGAAATAAGATTAACAGGATATGTGAACCCCTCCACACCAGAAATTGTTCCTTTTTTCAGCCCGCTCTCAGCAAAAATCACCGTACTTTCGTCCACCTAACAGTAATTCATGTCATTGCAACACCTTGATCCAGATGCCCTGCGGGACCTGATTCTTTCTCGCAGATCTGTTTATCCCAACCAATATTCTGGCGAATCCATTCCTTTGGAAATGGTCGAGCGAATGATGGAGGCAGCTCACTGGGCCCCCAATCATGGCCGCACGGAGCCCTGGTTTTTTCATGTATTTTCTGGAGATGCACGCCTAAGACTGGGCCAGATCCTTGCCGAAATATACCAGGCAATGACTCCCGCTGAATCGTTTCAGCAGAGCAAATTTGACACCTTTGCCAAGCGACCCTCCGAGGCAGCTCACGTCTTGGTCATCTGCATGAAGCGTGGCAGCAATGCCAATATTCCCGAACTCGAAGAAATCGAAGCCGTCGCCTGCGCCGTCCAAAATATCTGGCTCACCACCACAGCGCTGGGGCTGGGAGGATACTGGAGTTCGCCGGGAATGGTGTATGAGGATGCATTCCGCGAATGGTTGGGACTTGGGCCATTGGACAGATGCCTGGGATTGTTTTACCTTGGTGTCCCTGCGGGCACCCTCCCTCCAGGTCGGCGCGTGGCCGACTGGAAGGACAAAGTCGTCTGGCACGCAGAGTAGCTTTTGATTAGGAAGGCTGGAGACTGCGGTGCACCACGAAAAAGGGCACATTGTGATAGCCCATCCTGCCAGTTCCGTCTCTCACATACACAAATAGCCGATAAGGGCCCACGACATTGGGCACTCGAAATCGCACCTTTCTTCCCACCGTTTCCATCGGGAGGTCGATCGTTGGTGGTCTTTTTTCTGCATCGCCGCCTGTGAGATCTTGATAATTCCCCTCCTCCATGAGTTCCCACGAGATCAACAGGGAGTCGCCGTCGCGATCTTCCGGAAATACTTCCGCTGTCATCCATTCGCTCGGAGAGACGTACATGCTGCCAGGATTTATCTGATCATTGAGCATGATGGAGTTGGCCATCGGGGCGTGCTGCGAGAGTGAATCCACGCCCTTCCACACGCGCTCCATCGCATCTACGATCGGCGTGGGTTCTCCCTGCTCTGAAAACAGACTGAACCACGTGTGGGTACGCTCTTGTTTTTGCCCCCAATAAAACACCAAAGCCCCAAGACAGCGGGGATGATCATTCAAAATGTGCTCCCGATAATAAGCCTCATACCGAGCCGCTTTCATTTGGTCGTTGTCTTCGAGCGGAGCTGACCAAGGCGTGCGATCGCCTTCCCAGTAGCCACGAGGGCACCATTCGGAGAAAACCAATGGCCCTTGCCAAGCCTCTTTCGACGCTAGATCGTCCCAGGTCTGAGAGATTTCTTGAAATACATTCAGGCCGAGAATGTCCAAACTTGGTGCGTATCTCGCCGCAAATCGATAGTTCAGTGGCATGAGGTTCACGCAGACCATCACAGGGTGTGCCGGATCTATGTGATGAAGGGCTTGCACCATTCTTTCGGTCGCCTTCCAATAATCAATGTCGTCATGATGGAGATAGTTCACCTCATTTCCAAGCACCCACAAGAGCAGCGCAGGGTGGTCACGGTGCTGCTCTACTTGCTTTATGAGGATGGAGATCAAAGAATCCACCGCTGCTTTGTCTCCATAATCAAACCCGTTTCGAATCAACGGTAGCTCCAGGCCCACGATCACTGCTAGCTGAAGTGAATCAGCCTGATCGAGCAATCCATCAAGGCGGTGAGTCGTGTAGGTACGCACAGTATTGCCGCCCCGAGCAGCCAGCTCATCCCAGTGAGTGAAGCCGGAAGCCCCCCGAATAAAATAGGGTTTCCCTCGGCGGTAGAGCTGAAAGCCTTCGCCTTGCACCCGTACCTCGACGACATCTGGAGACGTGGTGATAGGTGGGGCAAGCACCACCGAGGAATCTTTCGATGAATGGCAACCCACAGTCAATAGGACTATCCACAAAAAATATCCTAAAATATGCCGAGAAGGGAAAAAGAAGCGATTCTTCATTTGAGTCGGGTAGTGGCTGGAATAGGAAAAGAGGCAGAAGTTGCATAAGTACCCGTGGAGTCCGAGAGTGTGACATAGACCCGATACTCTGTCTTGGGCCTTAGCTTAGCGACACCCAGCCATACATAGGTAGGACTGATCGAAATCAGCTTATCGTCTTGCGGTGTGAGGATGTGAGATTCCCTCACACTCCATTCTACCTGAAGATTCGAGAAAGTGTGGGAATCGTACACCGCTTGGAGATCATACCCTGCAAAAGGAAACTGTGTCGGTGGAAGATACACATCTGGAACAGGGAAGGAGAAATCACGGGTTCCAAGCCATGCATTCTGGAGGGCGACATAGGCAGGACGCAAGCGCCCCTTGGTGTCAGTGAGCCCAAACCACGTGGTGGTCTCCTCCATGCGATCACGCCAGCAAAATGCGATACCGCCGAGATTCGCACCTGCGTGCGGTTCAATGTACTTCGTCCACTTGCCGTAATAATCTTGTGCCTTTTCGTAGGAGGAAGGCTCTAGTGGCTGGTAAGCATTGTTGTGTGGGGTGAAGCGATAGTCCCAGTAGCCTTCTGGCCCAAATTCTGAAATCATGTAGGGCCGGTCTGGAAGAAAAACTTTACACAGAGAATCCACTTGGCTGATCTGGGCTTCGTAATAAGAATTTACCCCGATCCAATCCATCGAAGGCGCATGGTCCTGCATGGAACGCAGTGCGAGGGGCAGTTTATCGGAGTGCTCCAATGCCGTGAAGACGGGTCGCGAGGGATCAATTCGCTTGACTTCCTGCGCAATTTCTTCGATCATCTGGAGGTAAGCGAGACGCACTTGGGGAAGGTAGCTCGGCCTAAAATGTTGCTTGAGGAGACCCCAGGTCTCATTGCCGATGCCCCAAGCGAGGATCGCGTTGCGATCTTTGAGCGACTGAACCCGCCGGACCACTTCTCGCTTATACTTAGCCACCTCTTGGCGGTCTTGTGCATAATCCACTGCTGGGTCGAACCAAAAGCCGTAGAGCACATGAAGTTCTGCTTTCTCGGCCATTTGCAACAGGTTGTAATCGAAAATACTCGGGCTATAGCGTCGAATTGTATTGGCTCCCAGTGCTTTGACTTTTCGAAAATCTTCCTCCAACACAGGGCGACTAAGGGGATAAAATCCGTCGCGCCAATCGTGATTGGGGTTGTAGGCAATGCCTTTAATGTAGAGCGGCTCACCGCGACGTTCTAAGTGATACGCCCCTGCGACGCCCTGTACGCTGGTAGAATTTGCAGGATCAGGGAGCACGAGGGAGACTTTTTGCACGTCTGCATGTTGTGAGGCAGCTGAGGCCATAAGAGGTTTACTGGGAGCAGGCGCTAAGTGATTTCCCCACACATTCATCACCTCAGCAAGGAAAGGCTCCACATTGGCTCCTTCACTGAATACGACCCCTTGAACCGCTGGAAAGTCTTGCTGAACGAAGTTCAAAAAGCGTTTCATTTCCAATCTTTGCGGTTCCACGCCAAACACCCATGTAGGATCTTTTTTTCGGACGCTACGATAGTGGGCAAGTCGCGATGGGAGAGAAAAGGTGTCCTGGCTCGATTCTTTGCCCGATATACCAAAGATATTGACATAAAATTCGGCGGGAAAGAAAGCTTCGCAGCCCGGTGTACCTGCCATTTGCTGGAACCAGACCAACTGATACAGCCCTTGATTTTGCGATTGAAGGCTGAGCTGCTGCCAAGCTAATTGATAGTTTTGTGGCGAATTGGCGGGTTGCTCACTCCAAGATGGGCGGGGAAGATCAGGGTCAGGGGCAAAATTGATAAATACTTGCGACCCGATTTGATTCAATTCCTGGAGCAGGGGCAACACGTAAAGATCCCAATGGCCACTGCCAATGTGCGCATAACTCGCTGCTGAATCCCTTTCCCCAGGCACCGTTTGCCAGGGCTGCCAAACGATCATGGGAATTTTCTGCTGGGAGGCGATGTCGCGGGCCGCAGCGACGGTCTGCGGCCAATTATCGGGTTCTGGAGCTAAGACAATCGTCACGACCTGTGCCTGCGGGAACGAAGCAGCAGCGCCGCTAGCCATCCCGAGATAATAGCCTTCACTAGGAATCACTGACTGCGGTTTCAGCGAAGCGGGGTCCACTCGGCGAAATTGCACTACATAGAGCGTTCCCAACACTGCAATCAACGTCATCGCCACAGCCAGCGGGGTGCTGCGAAGGGGGCGATAGATGAAATTCTGGCGGAAATAGTGCCAGCCTACGCGGGTAGAATTGAAGATTCCACCATAAATCCCTCGATAAAAGAACCCGATCAACCGTTGCTGAGCGATGAGCACGACTAGGCTTAACATGAGCACATTGAGGAAGGCAAAACCAGCCATCATGAGCATGTAGGGACTCCAGTCTCGAGACAATCCGTAAATGATCGAGAACACCGTGATGAGCACCACTATGATGTTGGGCAAACTGATCTTGAATTCGTTTTTCGGGGTGTCATTTTTGGGAGTGGGTATATAGGGCACTTTCACACCGATGATCGTGTAGAAAAACCCAATGAGGAAAACCCACCAACTTCCCATCATCAAGGTGCCCCCAAGAAAGTGTAGCCCTCGCTCGTGCGACTCCAAGAGCCACCGCTGCGAAAACTGCCTGATGATCAGGATCATTACCAAGAGGGGAATTGAGTGAATCAGCAAGTCATCCAGTTCAACGAGCCAGGGCACCTCTGAGCTTAGCAAGGAGATGACGGGGATGGAAAGATCAATCAGGGCGATAAGCCCAAAGAGGAAATAGAGGGGCAAGGTGAGATAATGCAGGACCTGACGCCACGTGAAGTGCTTGATGAGCTTCGGCACGGTATGAAACAGCAGATCGAGCGATCCTCTGGTCCACTTTAACTGTTGCTGGTAATAGGCACCGAGGGTAGCCGGCACTTGACCGCGGGTAAGGGCCTCAGGAAGGTAGATGGACTTCCAGCCTTTGGCGTGTAGCTGCATGGCCGTGTGCATGTCTTCAGAAAGCCCAGCTGCATGGCCACCAATAGAATCCAGCGCCTCGCGGCGAAAGGCGCAGTTGGCCCCGATTGCCTGCACCGTGCCATAGGCATTCATCGACATCATCATCGGGCCGTAGAAGTGATACGTCTGCTCGGCAGCCCCCTTGGCGATAAAGCTTTCGTCTCGGTTATGGTAGGCTTGCACGGATTGGACATACCCGAGATCGGCCTGCTCAAAATAAGGCAACACACGATCGAGAAATTCCACCACTGGCTTGTGATCGGGGTCTAGGACCACAGCAATTTCACCAGTCGCTTGCTGGAGCGCATAATTGATATTTCCTGCCTTGGCGTTAGTTTTTACTTTGCCACGATACACATGGACTACTCCAAGATCTTGGCACACCTGCTTGAGGTAAGGGTCGTCGCCTTCGTCGCACAAGTAGGTCGTGTGCGGATACCGCACCCGAACCATGGCCTCCAAGGTCTCTACCACCATTTCATAGGGTTCTCCCGGCACGAACGTAGTGAACATGTCCACTGTCCAATTTCGGGTCGATTCCGGTCGCTCCGGCACACTGATCCCAGCGTAGTGATACCACTCATGGAGAGCGCGAATCAATTTGAAGCCAATGGCCAATGCCAGCGCCCAGAACAGGAATGGATTCCCGATATGTCCTCCACGAAAAAACCAGGTAACGAAAAAGAGCCATGACAAAACGCCCGCTACCAGAAGGCCGCGCATGATGCGAAGGTCCTTTTTCCGAGGTGGGGAAATGGAGAGTCGCCTCTCCCCCTCATTTGTCTTTACAGTATTGGTTGTGTGTTTCATTAGTTGGCTATAGGCTAAAGCACATCGGGCCGCTTTTCATTCGCTGCACACCACATATTGCAGCTTCTGAAGCTCGTATATAGTGTTATATTCAAAAGTATGCAAGACGCTTTCATGGGAATTCTTAGGGCATAGGGTCACCACGAAATGAAAGCTCTCTTCCGAAATAAGAGGGCCGAAATGTGGTTCAGGGCCATTAGACCTGCCTCCTTCAGACATCAAAGTAGGTTTTTGTACATGCAAATAATGCTAGCCAATTTACTCATGAAATTTCGTCAGAAAGATTCATGAAAAAAAGACAAACTGCGTGGACTGAAATATACACCAGAACTATTACCTGTCATTACACATCAGGCTTCAGTCCTTACAAACCTTGTTTTCCTCATTCGTGTGCGAATTTGCAACCAAAGATCATC
Source organism: Bacteroidota bacterium (assembly GCA_036835375.1). Taxonomy (GTDB): domain Bacteria; phylum Bacteroidota; class Bacteroidia; order J057; family J057; genus JANQTF01. The sequence continues at coordinate 40,198 of DAITMB010000014.1, read as the reverse complement.
AATCCTTATTGAAGTCGTTTCAGCAGTCCCATTTATTGGCTGGATTGCCTCACAACTTAGACCTTTCGGACAGTAGCCCGCAGTACTTGCTGTATTCGCTATAATGGGAGAATCCTGATCATTGCAGATTCAACGACCTTTTGCATCTTCCAGGGGTAGAAACGTACTTCGCGAATCAAGAATCGCGCCGAGAATGAATCCTATCGACACAAAACATCCTTGAGATTTTTATTCCTTAACTCAGCTATTTGTAATGACATTTGATTCGCCATGGAGCATTCAAATTCAATGAATGTTCCATCAATCAACGTCTCAGCCAAAGTAGTTTCCTTGACACAATTCTCAATACCCTCTCCACCAACACCGCCTTTTAACCCGACTCTTGTGTGGCATGATAAAAAAACCCTTCGAGCGCACAGCAATTTCGAAACAGTAGCTAAGCTTGATCAACCCGATAGGGTAAAACGCAGCTTCACTCCGCCACTGGTAAAGGCTGTCCGATACGCATTGGCCACGTAGGGCGCGTTCACGTTTCGCTCAAAAAACACCGTTACATTCAGGCGTCGGTTCACTGTGTAGTCGATGGAGGGCGAGAGGATAAAATTCAAAGTTCCTCGGGTATAATCGGCATTGAGTACAGGATCGTTGGGGGTGCCAGTAGGGCCGAGGGTACGAAGGCGCTCCCGAACATCCCTCACGGTAGCACGCAGATTGAAGTTCATGCTATTCTGCATCGAGATGTTTTTCCCACCCAAGTTGAAGTTGATGTTGACCTTGTCCTTGCGATATCCAAACATCACTGCCACATCCTGAGACCGGGATTCGGTCATCTGGAGGTTTCCGAGGTTGAAGGTGAGTTGCCGGCCCATTTTGTAATCGACTTGGGCAGTAGCTCCATTTTTCATGGTAGCGGTGACCCCTACGAGCGGCGCAAATTGCTCGGAGATCTGGACCGCCTGAATGTTTTCGGAGGAGACAAAGCTCTCTAGTGGCCTTCCTTGTGAGTCGTCGCCCAGGTACCTCGGCACATCCCCGATACCATCACCATTCAGGTCGCGATACCGAAGGTTGTTGGTGAAATTCCCTACAGAATAAGTCCCTCTGTAACTGTGCTTTAGGGTCATGGCCGTGAAGTGCTTTTTCAGGAAGGGCAAGCCATTGACAAGGTTGTAGTTCACGCTCCAGTTGGGGAGCGGAATGCGAGGAAATGGCGAAAGGCTCACAGCATCTGTTCCGATCACGCCGTAGGCAGAAAGCAGCGAAGGGATCAGCACTTCAGGGGTAGTCCCGATATAGCCATTCTGGAAGCCTCCATCCACAATCCCGACAAAGCTAAGGCTATCCGTGTTGGTCTGTTGGCTGGCCAATCGATTAGAAATCAGGAGGCGATTGGAAGAGAATCGGTCAAATACTTCCGAATTCTCTTGATTTGGCTCAAAAGCGGTCCCAATGAAAATATAGGACATGGTGAAGGAGCCGTTGACCAGCGCGTCAAAGCTCCCGTACTCCTCTGCCAATGGATCCCAGCGGAAGAATTCGGAATTACTCTGGTTCATCGATCTCGTAGCGTTGAGGTCAATGCGAAATCCCGGAAAAATCTCCAAGGAAGTGCGGCCTGTGAGCTGCTCGTTTGCGCTTTGCTGAAAGAGATTGGCGAGGGTAGGATCTTGGGTAATCCAACGGTTGTCACCTGCGATCCCTCGTATATCTCGCTGGCTGCCGAACACGAACCCCGGTGTAGGGGCAAATATCGGGCTTCGCTGGTTGAGAATGGTATCTGTGTAATCCCAGTCCATCCCAAAGTTATCGGTGAGAGGCAGGTATCCTGGTAAAGTCATCGCATTCGAGGTGGTGTAGTTTAAGTCCACACTCCGCACACTCAAAGCGATTTTGAGCATTTCTTTGCCCACGATCTTGAGAAACTTGAATGGGTCGGGCCCCTCCACAGAATCTTTTTCGGCCACAGCAGGGACGGGTGGGCGGGTAATTTCCTGTCCTGGTCTGGGAACAGGTCGCCCGGGTGGCTGCGCAGGTGCTTTCTTATTTTGCGCGTCGAGCACTTCCCGGAAGAACTTCACTTTGCGATACAGACTATTGAGATCCAATCGACCATTTGCCTGAATATTCTGATTGTTGCTGATCGTGGCGCCAAGACCGGGATTGACCTCAGGTGCTTGAGTCCACTGAAACCCCCCACTATAATTGATATTTCCACTGATCCAGTTGAGCGGCTTGATTTGGCTAAATGGCAGTTGATAGACTGCATTGATTGAGTGCTGGAAATTGATCGTCCTGCCGATGTTCACCAGATTGTTCTTCCCGAGCGCCTCATTTTTCCCCAGATAGAAGAGGTTGTCTTGAAGTCGCCCGATCGAATCCCTTTCTTGCTCGGTAGCAGAATCCCAGTAACCCCGGACCTCGTCCACGCGGGAGACGTTGTTTGCCGTGTAAGAGATCTGGAGGCTCCGCATCAAGTTCCAGTTGAGGCTATAATTGCGGTTGACCATGAAGTTTTTGGAGAAAGTCGGGTCCACCTCTCCACCAAATTCTGAGCTGGGTCGCAGCGCTCGCTCTTCAAACTGTCGATTGCCCGTCATGCTCGCCGTGAAAGATTGCGGCAAGGGCGAAAAGGCGATTTGCTGTAGAATGGGCACTTTATCCCAATTTTTGAAGGGCTGAAAATTTACCTGAGGAAAATTATAGCGATAGTTGATCGCTCCCCGGTGAGTCGTATTAAAGAGTCGGGAAGTGATGGCATTTCGGGCAAATTGCTCGTTGTAGGCGTAGGTAAAGTCAAAATTGCCAGGGCTCCAGGGCATCGGCACTTTACCTCCGCCTCCTTCACCAGGTCTGCCGCCTCCCGCCCCAGGTCTGCCAGCAGGGGCACCACCCGCCCCCGGACGGCCACCACCACCTGGTCCACCTACTCCACCTCCACCAGCGGGCTGAATGCGCCAGTTGTTGAAGCTGATGGATCTTGTGCGGCGATAGTCCTGAATTTCAATCCGTTGTGCCTTGGCATCCTCGGGGTTGAGATTCTCTAGCAGGCGTTCTGTGCTGACGTCAGCCTCCTGCGGGTCAAATTTTGGCGTGATGAGTTGCTCGCCGTAGGTCGCATAAAGCGGCAGGCTCAGGCCCCAGCCTTTAGGGAAGAACTTGTCCAGATTGAGATTGGTGGAAACATCATACCGGTACATATCTTCCTGAGGCCGGTCGCTCAACTTCTGGTCTAATGGACCAAATCCCGCGGTCTTGAAGGCACCACTCGCATTGATCATCCCGAGATCTGCGAGGGTGACCGAAGTATTGAATGTGGCTGCATAGCCTTTTTGTCGGGTAAAGTTGGTCAGGCGAAGCTCATTTACCCAGACTTCCAGGCACACCTTTTCGCCCGAGGGATCGCTCGGATTGCGCACCCCGATCATGATGTTTCGGACGTCCGAAAGCTTGGGTGTCCCTTTGACATAGATCATGTGCCCTTCTGGCATCGACTCGTTGCGGTATCCGTGGCGGTAGATCAGCCCTGTGCCCGCCGTGTTGCGATCGGCCTTGGCGAGCGCGAGCAGTAGAAGCTCAAAGTCAAACTCATTCGAGTCGAGCCACACGTTGAAAGGGTCACTTGGTCGTCCTGGGTCTGAGGGCGTGAGCGGAATTTCGTATTCGTAGTAGTTGAAGTCATTGTCCAATCCCAAGCGAATGAACACCGATGCATCGCCCGTTTCTTCAAAGTTGGAAGGCTCGGCCCCGTTATCGATTGGCTCTGCATGAACAAAAAGTCGAAGACGATCGTAGAGTCGAAGGTCGTGCTTCACTCCCCGAAACATCCCCCGGGCATCGCCATCTTCCAAGCCGCACACGCGCATCGTCAGGGATCTTTCGTCCTGCAAAAATCCAACTGCAGTATTGCCGTTCATGATCTGCCGCTCGATTCCGGGGGGCAGCAAGTAATTGAATGGCATCTTATTGGAATTTTGCTCAATCGTCAAGCTCCCCAACTCAAAGGAGGCAAAAGGAGGCTCGGGTGGAGCCACTACAAGTCCTGGATCCGAGAGGCTTCCACTGAAACGGCGCCACTGAGTGGACAAAAATTGAAACTCCGTCATGCGCAGCACCACTTCCTCTTGAAAGCCGGTGAGGTACATCCGCATGAAGTTGATGGACTTGAAGTTGTTGATGTTGTTCACAGGTGACCCCGTATTGAGGGGGATCCGAAACTGGTACCACGTCACAGGCACCTGCTGATTGTTTGCGGTAACCGTTGTGTCCACGCGGTCCACGACATAGTTCTGTCCCGGAATCATCTGAGACGGGCGAAGGTCGATTTTGTATTCCCAATATTGCTCCGCAAAATTCACCGACCCGTTGCCGTTGATGTCCTCCGTATTAGGGCGTTGGGTAGCCTGGGTAGTGAAATTCTGTCCTTGATCTTGATCTTGTCCGGCTGGAGAGTTGCCCTCCATTCCATTGAAATTGGCGTAGCGCTCCAAGATGCTGATGTCTGTCCCTGCATTGTCGAAGACACCATCCCGAAAGTGTATAAAATCGTCGGTGCTGGGATCTCGCAGCACTTGGTCAAAAGCTGCCGGGCTCAGAAATCCCTGGAGCTGATTGAGAAAATTGGTCTGAAAGAAATTCCTCTCTTGCTCAGAGGATAATCCGTCGAGTCCAATGTCCTGCGCTTTTCGATCTTCTGGGTCATTGCTGAATGCATTCACAGGAGGGTTACCAATGGGAATTAAGCCATAAGCTGTAGGACGTAGGTTGCCCACCTGACCTGCTCCCGGCAATCCATTTTCCCGACTTAGCGCCCCATCAGGCAGCACATCCTCGCTGACCAACCCAAGGTTGAAATAAAACTCCCCTCCCTGATGATTGGGGTTGTTGAGGTAGGGGTCCATGAGCCAAAACTCAATGAACTCCACGTTGGTCGCCTCAAAATCGTTATTGATATCTATTTCGCGCATGATCCCCGCCCAGTTTTGGTTGGGGAAGAGGAGGTTACCCGTGGCGGGGTCTATCCTTGTCTGCGAAGTCACATAATTGTAAGGACCCCGCTGGGTAGGATCATATTGAAGGTCAAACGTAAACTGGATATTGTTCCCGAAAGCGCGGGAAGCTGTGGGGAATATCTCTTGGGGAAGAATCTGGCGGGTGTAGTTATTGCTTCGATCTGAATCAGGAATATTGAGACCTCGCTGCTGGTAAAGGGTCTGGTCAATGCGGTACCAAGAGAGCTTGGCCCGGGTGTAGTTGCCAGACAAAGAGTCTGCCGCGGTGCGTGGATCATAGAGCCGGGGATTGTATTCTGGATAAGAAGCCAAATGCCAGTTTTGGACCCCTTGCAAGGTATATGGCGTAGCGGCAGCCTCAAAATCGTCCAAATAGACAATCCCATTGTCGCGATCATTCTTGATCACGCCTGGCACACCAGGGATAAACTGGGCAAATTCCACTGCGGCATTCACATTCGACTGCGCCTTGGTGGAGATTAAAGGGAGCTTATCGACCAGCTTGGTCAGGAGTGGTGCTTCGTCTTGATACACCGCGTCGAGACCCCAGATGGTGTTATTGACCGGCTCGTCACCGAGAGTCAGCTTTTGGTTGAATGGCTGCTCTCTCAGGTTGAGCGCTGTGAGGCCCAGCTGCAAGTTGGGAGAAGGAGCATATTCCGCACGGCCCCCCAGCAAGGTTTTGGTCTGCACCTGATACTGTGCAGAGCTTTCAAACGAGACTTGAATGTCTTGCCCCGAAGAGAGAATGGCAGGATTGATGATCGTGACCTTTCCTCCGAAATAATCTACCTGAAAGTCCACGCCCTCTGTGAGTTGCCTGCCCCCTGCGGTCACAGTCACAGAGCCTTCAGCGAGGTTAAACGTGTTGAGCGAAATCTCCGAGCTGCTGGCCGAGCGGTAAAATCCTTCCAGAGTATATCGATTCAATTGCGGAAAATCTTGCTCAGCGGCAGCTTTGGTGTCGTCATACAGAGGCTGAAACACGTAGTTCGTTGTCTGATTGGGATCGTTGTTGAGCTGATTCGCCAAGTGGGTTCCAAATGGCTCCAGCACCGGAAAGATCACCAACCCTCGGTCAGAGACAACAGTCACCCCTTCGATGTAGTCAAAATAGTTATCCGCGCCGGGTGCAGTATGATTCGTGAGGCGGTCAAGCCCCATGACCTGAATCAGCGGGCGGTTGGCCACTGCTCCGCTGGGGAGGTAGTTGATTTTCCCAGCACTGGTCCCGGATTCGTACTTGATGTCCATGAAAAACCCATCCTGCTTGAGCCCATAGCCGATGGTATAGATGTTTTTCATCATCAAGTCCCAAGCGGGGTAAGGTCTGTTACCCGTGTTCACCCGCAAGACCGAGGACTTGAGCATTTTCAGGAATACGACATTGGAATTCAAGCCGTTTGCGGGCACATCGTCTGAAAACTCGCCCACCTGAAAAGTCTGTCCATTGACACTGTAGTCGAAAGCGACGAAGAGGACCTGGTCTGTGGGCAAGGGCGAATTCAATGAAATATAACCGAGCTGGTTGTTGACAGTATATTCGTTGGGATTGAGGCGACGCATGTTGCCCAAGACTTGGAAGTCCTCGGTGTTGGTCATGTTGAGCCCTAGCCCCTCAATGGCTCCTTTGGAGGAGGACTGCTCTCTCGCGCCAGCAGATCCCTGCAAGAGAGAAAAAAGGTTGTTGGCATTATTATCGGGGAATGCGGTGGTCGCACTTGGCTGCAAGGCGGGGTTGTACAAAACCCCGCGTCCTCCGTCGGAAGCAGGGTTACTGTTTTCGCCAAGGTCCATGAACCCTACCGCATTGCGGGTATTACTGGTAGCTCCCTGCTGCTCCACCCAGATCTCAATCCTGTTGATTCGGGCAGTAGAGCGAATCACGGGTAGATCTCTCAACGCGTCTTCAAATCGGGAACGAAAATAGTGCGAGAGAAAGAAGTGCCGATTCATGTCATAATCGCTTCCGCCTTTTTCGAAGGGCGTTTCGATGGCCCCTCCACCTGAGATGTTGATGGACTCGACTTTTCCGCGCTCCAGTGAGCCAATGGCAGTGAAGTACACAGGTCCGAATCGTAGCCGTGTCTTGATCCCGAAAAGATTTTGGCGCCCTTGAATGAGCGAATTCCCCAGCCTCATGCTCACATTTCCCGCCTCGATTTTCTGCAAAATCTGATCTTCGGTCCCTGTGTGCTCGAGCTTGAGCTCATTTTCAAAGTCAAAACTTGCCTGGGTATCAAAGTTGACATTCAGCTTCAGCTTTTTTCCAATTTGCCCGATTACGCCGAGCTGGATGATCTGGTCAAAGTTGAAGATGGTCGTGCTCTGCTGCCGGATAGGCAGGTTGGGGTTATCGGTCTTGTTGTTATCAATGGAAAAACTCAGGCTAGCTAGCCCGGTAGGGCGAATCGAGATGGGTCCTCCGCCGAATACATCGGTCAGTTCGCCCGCATCAATGTTCAACTCCAATCCTCCCCCTTCGACTCGATTGTTTGCAAGGGACTTTTCGCGAAAGTATTCCTCTACCCCTTGCTGGCGCCGATATTCCAGATAGTCTTTGTATGAGATATAGGAAGGCGGGCGAATGTCCACTTTTCCCATTCGCTCATAAATATTGTATCCAAGGCGGGTGCTGTCGAGCTGAAACTGCGCGGAATAGTTGCGCGGCATCCCAAGCTGGATAGGAGTCACATAATCTTGGCGAGTAGGATCCCCGATTCGATTGTTTGGGTTGTGGATGACCGGTGTATCTGCTTCCCAATATCGCTCTGGATACCCCCAAGAATCCCTGATCTCCTTCCAAGAGGATTCCGTGGACGAGGTGGCCACGTAGCGCTTGTCACCTTCCCCAGCAAACCACCAGGTGAAGGCCGAAAAAACCATGATTAGGCTGAACTTAGACAATGCTCCTCCTGTTTAATCTTGACGTGTAAAGCCTTTTGAAATCAATTTGACTGCCCGCGACACGCTCGACCGCGCTTTCCCCATGAATTTTTCGATTTCTTTTCACCTACTTGTCCCTTTTGAGCGGTTCAATGCTCAGGCAGGTGTGAAGAAAAACATGGGTAAGCCATGGCTTTGAAGGAGCCTTGGCGCTTTCCTCGCATCGAATGTCAAATTGTCAATTAGGCCCTTGGCGTACAGCTTTTATCATAGGCAACAGAAAAATGTAGGAGATTGTCTGGGGCGTGAGGTAAAAAAGTTATTTATAGTCGTGAGTAGAGGATGCAAACATAGAAAATCCCCTGTACATACAAAGGGCAAAAGTATTCACCTACTGACGTAGGAAAGACATCGGAAAGGTAAGCGCGCAACCACAGGAGTAGAAATCTTTTGTCTTAACCTGCTTCAGGCGCAGATAACGATTGCGTTGCCTCAATGGTGCCCTGGGTCTAATAAAAAAGATGCCTTGAGGCGATCACCAGTTTGCCTCCCGATTTGAGAGTAGCGAAATACCAGACAGATCGCCGGGTCTTCTTACCCATTTCGGAGTGCCAGCTTGATAATTTCTTCCACAGAAACACCATTTCCTTGCTCCTGAATAATTTGCTCCACTCGCTTGATCATCGTCGCCTTGGGCATTCCCAATTGCTGAAGCGCTTGTAGCGCATCGTTTTTCTTTTGCTCGGCTCCACCCATTGGTATGTTGGCGACGCCAGCCACGGAGCCATCGCTGATTGTGTCCACCTTGTCTTTGAGCTCCAAGACGATCCGCCCGGCAGTTTTGACACCGATCCCTTTGATGTGCTTCAAGACATGGGTATGCTCCAAGCGAATCGCCTCCAGGAGTTCTCCCGGGCTGAGGCTCGAGAGAATCATCAATGCTGTATTTCCTCCAACACCAGAGACGGAGATGAGCAACTCAAAGAGCTTCTTCTCTGTTTTGTCTGAAAAAGCAAACAGCACCTGCGCATCTTCCCGCACTTGGAAGTAGGTCCAGAGTTGTACCTCTTTTTTTCCTTGAATCTCCTGGTAGGTATTTAGCGAGATACGAAGCCCATATCCCACACCACCGCAATCGACGATGGCGAGGGATGGCTCCAGATGGGATAATTCTCCTCGAATGTAAGCGATCATCAGAAAAGCAAAAACAATGGGAAATGGAGATCATTCTGCATCAACAGTTCTCCGGGCGGCGCTAAGGATCACCTCGGAATGGTATGACGGAGGGGTGGCCTTGTCTCACCGAAGAATAAGGTCGTCTGCTGATCGGAAAGAAGAAGGAATGATGTACGCTTAGATTACTTTTTGCCCTTTTTCTTTTTGCCCTTTTTCGACTTTTCTTCTTTGGCTGGCTTAGGGTCTTCAAGTTCCTTCACAGCTCTTTTCTGCGCACGTTGTTCCTTGCGAGAAGGCTTGGCTGGCGCGGCAGTGCCCACTGGCTTATCGGCACTGCGGACAGTGTATGTCACGCCAAACAGCAGTCCGACATTGAGCGGAAAGGTTTCAGTCTGAGGCTGTGCATTGGCACCAGCGCGGGCAGTGCGCTGCCATTCCCAGTAGGGTGCGGAGGCAAATTGGCCTTCAGAAGCAAATTGGTAGGAAGCATCCTTATTTTCACTGTCTGTGAGTCCCAAGTCGCCGCGCATCCGCAAGTTGAATGCCGTGTTGGGCGTAAGGAAGATGTCCACCCCGAGGTCGAGCACTGCACTGTAAGTCCACTGCTCATATAAGTCACGGGTAGCAGGCAATCGATAGGCGCCTTCGGGGCTGGGTGCCAAGTAGGTAGGATTGCTGAAGTAAGTCGAAGCGCGCGTCAACATGTTTCCTTGAATGCCCGCATACATCGCAAATTGGACCTTGCTGTTGACGGGGCTGGTGTTAAATCCGATCAAGAAAGGTACTTTGATATACGAGAGTCTAGTAGTAAAATCGTCCCGCTCATCAAAATCTCTCCTCACCGAGTACCTACCCCCTTCTTGGGAATAGATGACGTTTAAGCGAATCCCGATGATTTTGTTGAAGTGATACCCGACCTGAAGACCGCCTGCCATGCTCGGCAGGAATTCGATCTCATACAGGTCCTCGTCGAGGTTGAAATCGGCTTCATTGTACAAGAACGAAGTCTGAGGCAGGAAAAAGCCACCAATCTTGAGACCCTTTTGTGCCATCACAGCGGGCATTCCCAGTCCAAGAATCAGGCACAGCAAGCAAGCGCGTTGAAGTTTCATAAGGAGTTTCTGCAATCGTGAATAAAGCCCGGAAGTTGATGCGGACATTTTCAAAAATAGAAGGATTATTGGGGCTTTCCAACCAGTAAAACTGATGGAGAATTTGCTACCTTCTGGATTCTATTGCAGATACTTCCTCGAAGTCCTATCTTCTGGCGGTTTCGAAGGGACACCAAAGGGTCCCAAGAGCTATTGACGAATTCATTATTCCACATTCATTCACTGTATGTTTCTATCCATCCATCCTGAAAACCCTCAGCCCAAAGCGATCGAGCAGGCTGTAGAGATCTTGCGCATTGGCGGTCTCATCATTTATCCTACAGACACGACCTATGCCCTGGGCTGCGACATTCACAACAAAAAGGCCGTGCAGGCTCTCTGCCGCCTCAAGGGCATTGATCCCGAAAAAGCCCATCTCACCTGCGTGTGTGAAGACATCGCCATCATAGGGACCTATGCGCTGCATGTCACGACACCGATGTACAAGATCATGAGAAGCGCGCTTCCGGGACCCTACACATTCATTTTACAAGCTTCTAAAGAAATTCCCCGGCACTTCCAGCGCAAAAAAACATTTGGTATTCGGGTACCTGCTCATAAAATCCCCATCGCCCTGGCCAAAGAACTTGGTCATCCGATTGCCTCCCTCACGATCCCTTTGCACGAGGAGGATGACTTCAACACCGATCCGAGCTTGATTTACGATCGCTTTCGGTCGCAAGTGGACCTTGTCATCGACGGCGGAGCCGGTGGCACCCTGGTTTCTACCGTGATCGATGGCAGTGAGGGCGAAGACAACATTGAAATCATTCGCGTGGGAGCCGGCCCCTTGGAGCCACTTGGGTTGATGCTCTCCGACTCGGCTGAATAATCATCTATTTCGACGGTCTTCATACAGGAAAGCGTTCGCAAGCCCCTAAAGCTTCGCGAACGCTTTCCGTTGAGCCATGTCTTGTCAAAAGATCCCCTTATAAAGGAAAGTTTAGCGAAAGCTCGATTACAACATGTCGCCTTGTTTGGCAAACAAGCTAGGCATGCGGGCATCTTCGGGATTGACCCCGATGATGGTGAGTTCGATATCAGACTCTTTTGCCCTGATCTGAAATTCGCTCAAAATCTCCTGAATGTCATGATCGATAAATGCTACGCCCGAGCCGTCGATGCTGACCTTGGTGCCAGATGGAATTTCTCCAAGCGCCTTGGAGAGAATGGCCTTATTGAGAAAAGAAACATCCTTCTTGAAGGTGATCATTGTGTGGTCTCCCTCCCGCTTGGTGATGATAGACGCACGGAAATTGGCACGAATGGTGAAGGCAATTCCCACAGTCGTTCCGATTGCAATGCCGATGAGCAGATCGGTCGCCAAGACTGCGATTACTGTGACTAGGAAGGGGAGAAATTGATTCATCCCATTTCTATACATCGACCTGTAGAGCTTCGGGTGGGAAAGCTTGTAACCAATCAGTAGTAGAATGGCTGCCAGACAGCCGAGTGGTATGAGGTTGAGAACTCCGGCAATGAAAATTACCGAAAGAAACAGAAAGACTCCGTGAAAAAATGCCGACAAGCGGGTGCGCCCCCCGGCGTTCACATTGGCACTGGACCTCACAATCACCGCGGTGATAGGCAACCCTCCCAGCAGACCTGCCAGAACGTTGGCTACTCCTTGAGCCAGAAGCTCTCGGTTGAGCGGGGTCTGACGTTTGTAAGGATCTAATTTATCGGCGGCTTCTACTGAAAGAAGCGTCTCTACGCTGGCCACTAGACCGATGGTGATCGCCAGGGTATAGACAGTAGGATTTCCCAAGACGGACCAATCCGGGAATGTGATCTCTTCAAAAAATCCGCCGATTCCCCTTTCCACCAGCGAAAGCGGAAGGGAGACCAAGTGCCCATTATCGAGCACATTGCCGGCAGCATCGTATGTGGCCCCGATCAAGTACCAGTCTGGCATAATCCCCTTATACAAAATATTGAGTACAGTGCCCACGACCACGACCACAAGCGCGCTCGGCAGCCAAGAGATCGATTTGAGCTTGGTCTTCTCCCACAGGATCAAGATCAATATGCTGATCACACTGATGACTGTCGCACCTACTTCATAGTGCTTGTCAATCACAAGCTCCTTAAAAATGGCGATCGTGTTGACTATGTTGAACTGCGTATCAAAGTCCTCTATGTCTAGACCAAATGCATGAGGCAACTGCTTGCGAATGAGGATCAACCCAATGGCTGCCAGCATCCCTTTGATCACCGAGGTGGGAAAAAAGTAAGCGATGGCACCAGCCTTGAGCGCCCCTAGGCCGATTTGGATTATGCCGCCAAGAAACACAGCCACGAGAAAGGCCTCCCAGCTTCCTACGCTATCGATCCCCACAATCACGATCGCAATCAGCCCCGCAGCCGGGCCGCTCACACTTAGCGAAGAGCGACTGATCAACGGAATCACCATTCCTCCCAGAATCCCGGCAAGCAGGCCGGAAAACATGGGTGCCCCATCGACAGTCCCTTGGGAAGCCAAGGCAATGCCCAAACATAGCGGCAGGGCCACCAAAAAGACGACCAATCCCGCAGGGAGATCATAGCGAATGTTGGCAAATAGACTTAGCTTCATCAAGCGAAGTGGGGACGGTGTTTTCATAGAATGCAGGAATTTGCGTGATGGTTGTTGGTATGGTTCGTGCTGCGACTGACTCGTATTCCGTCATTTTTTTTATAGGGTGACGACGACACCCATGTACAAAAGAAGATACTTTTGTAAAGGAGCAAAAATCTCCGTGCTTTCGTTTGGAAAATGCGAAGAATCCCTTGACATGAGACCTTCCTCACCCATTCATCTTATTTGCTAGCAGTGATTTATGGTAGATCGACCAGCTATAACCCTCCGAGGAGTGGGCGTCATGACAGGCACGTCCCTTGACGGCATCGATTTGGTGTGTTGCGAATTTACTGTAGCCGAAGATGGCTACCGATTCGCAATAGAGGCGGCAGAAACAGTAGCTCTGGATGAGGTATGGCGTAACAGGATTCGTCATTTGCCCACCCAGTCTGCGGAAGTGTTCGCCAAGACAAACATCTACTTGGGGCACTATCTGGGCGAAGCCATAGCGACCTTTCTCCAAGGCCTTTCAAAAGCACCAGATTTCGTTGCGAGTCATGGCCAGACCATTTTTCACCAACCCCATAAGTCCTTCACGGTCCAAATTGGTGACGGAGAGACCATTGCTAGTTACCTTCCATGTCCGTTGTTGAGCAATTTTCGCAACAAAGACGTGGCGCTCGGGGGGGAAGGAGCCCCACTGGTGCCACTCGGTGAGCGTTATCTCTTCCCCTCACATGAGCTGTTTCTCAACCTCGGCGGCATCTGCAATCTTACCTGGAAAGATCAAGCCTTTGATATCACGGCCTGCAACCTCATCCTCAACCATGTATATCGGCAAGCTTTTGGAGGAGAATATGATCCTGAAGGTATGGTTGCGGCAGGTGGATGCTATCTCCCCGAACTGGCTGAAGCGCTCCGTGGCTTGGCCTATTATCAAGTGCCACCTCCTAAATCCCTCGGCTGGGAATGGATGGAACAATCGATGATTCCGCTCTTGGAGCAAGTGCAAGCTACACCGCCAGACCTCTTGCACACCCTCTGCCGCCACATCGCCGAACAAATCGCCGCAGAGATTGCGCCCCTCGGCACTGAACCTCAGTCCATCATGGTGACAGGGGGCGGGCGGCGCCATGGGTTCCTGCTTCGCTGCATCGAAGAGGCACTCGCTCCCCTTGGCTTGCAGCTCGACCAGCACATCGATCAGCAGTGGATTGAATTCAAAGAGGCCATCATTTTCGCATTTTTGGGTCTGAGGGTGCTGGAGGGCAAGTCCAGTACTCTCGCCAGCGTGACGGGGGCCCGACACGATGTCGTAGCAGGCTCCATTCACCTACCACCTACTGGTGGCTGGAAACTGGTCAAGAACTAGTGTCCGGAAAATAATTCATGGTGACGGAGCTGGGAGATCGCAGGCGAATACTGACAATAGAATCGGGGTTCTGTCTGGAAGCTGACATTCCCCTTGCTGATTCCCCTCCAACTTTCCCAGCAAATCATTGTCCGAAGGCCAGATTACCGCAGTCTAAGGGACAGGTTTTTTGCGTAGTTTCCAGCACATCTCTCACGGTTCGCTGGACTTAGTTCTCCGACCACTTACTCATTCTTGGCTCTCCATGCACATTGTCATCATTGGAAACGGCATTGCTGGCATCTCCACCGCGCGCCACGTCCGCAAGCGAAGTGATCACCAGATCACTGTGATTTCTTCAGAGACAGACTTTTTTTGGTCGCGCACGGCGCTGATGTACATCTTCATGGGGCATATGAGGTTTGAACACACCCAACCCTACGAGGATGATTTTTGGAAAAAAAATCGCATCACCCTGCTCCGCAAGTTTGTCACAGGCATAGATGAACAGAAACAAACGATTTCTTTTGCGGAGGGTGGAGACTTGTCCTACGATCGACTGGTGCTCGCCACAGGGTCTCGTTCGAACCGCTATGATTGGCCGGGCCAAGACCTCGCCGGGGTGCAAGGGATGGTGAGCTATCAGGACCTCCTGAGTATGGAGCAATATGCACGGGACACGCGCCGGGCTGTGGTGGTAGGAGGCGGATTGATCGGCATTGAAATGGCCGAAATGTTCCATTCCAGGCATATTCCAGTCACTTTTTTGGTGAGAGAGGAAAGCTTTTGGAGTGGCGTAATGCCGCCCGAAGAGTCTGCCATGATCAATCGCGAGATTCTTCGTCACGGGATCGACCTTCGCCTGAAAGCAGAATTGCGGGAAATCCTGGCCGATGAACATGGGCGGGTGCGTGCCGTCAAGACCAAAGCAGGCGAGGAAATATCTTGCGAATTCGTAGGTCTCACGACGGGCGTGTCTCCAAATGTGTCGCTGGCAGCCGGAACTAGCATTGAGGTGGGGCGCGGATTTTTGGTGGATGAATATCTCCAGACGAGTGTCCCTCATATTTATGCGATCGGCGACTGTGCAGAACTGCGCATCGCTGCTCCGAATCGCCGGGGCATCGAAGCCGTGTGGTACACCGGTAAACTCATGGGCCCCGTGCTCGCGGAGACCCTCACAGGTAACCCCAGAGCTTTTGTCCAGCAGACTTGGTTCAATTCAGCCAAGTTTCTCGACATCGAGTGGCAAACCTATGGCCATGTGCCCAATCGGCCCGGGGAAGGGGAGCAGCACCTTGTGTGGGAGCACCCCGATGGCAAAAAACTCATTCGCATCGCCTATCGAACTGACAGTGGTGCCGTGCTGGGCTTCAACCTCATGGGGATCCGCTACCGGAAAGATGTCTGCATTCAATGGATCGATACCCACACACACATTGAAGTCGTCTTGGCCAACCTCGCGCTCGCCAATTTTGACCCGGAATTTTACCCCGCCTACGAGCAAGACCTCGTGGATACCTACAATCAGCAGTCGGGTCAGTCGCTTCAACTAAAAAAGAAGCGATCACTTCGCGACGTATTTGCTTTTCTTCAGCCTGCGAAATAGGTCATTTTGGCTGGCTGGGCTTTTCGCTCCTACGTTAAAACTCTCTTTTTTGCTCCACACTCCTTTTTTCTCCTCCCATACTTTTGGCCTTCCCTCCCCATGCAGACTCACACATCCCTCTCATTGTCTAACCCTGAGGTTCGTCACTTGAGCCTTTCCCACAAGATAGCCCTTGGCCTGATCGGTGTAGGCCTGCTTTTGCTGATCAACGCCCTTTTTGGGGGTGCGGAAGGCATGGAAATGCCGATGCTCAGCGCTATGCTACTGAGCTTGGGTGGGGGCACGATGCTTTATGCTTACGCCGAATACGGAGGCAAGACTGCTGGAATCAAAAACCACGGCGTTTGGTTTTTTTCCGAATCCGCTCGTGGCAGCCTCGGCTGGATCATGGGGGTGGTGATCACGGTGTTCTATGTATCTCTCTACTGGTTTCCAGAGTGGCTGGGGCTTCGAGCCGACGGAAACCACACAGGCTTAGTGTCTCTGTTTAATCCCCTGAGCTATGCCCTCAATGGTCATGCCGCCAGTCAATGGTTCGTGTATGGCACCTTCTACACGCTGGCGATCTTGGCGCTTGGTGGGAAGTTTATCTGGAAATATCGCCATAACCGATACCAGATCATCCGTACGTCCTCGGTGATGTTTTTCCAACTGGGCTTTGCGTTCATAATCCCAGAAATTTTAGATAGCCTTCAACCAAACCAAGCGTATTACGGCAAGGATTTGAAAAATATATGGCCGCTAGACTATGATTTTTTCTATGACTGGCACCTCAACAATTCTCTGTCAGGAGGTTCATTGGGCTTGTCCATGCTCATCTGGGGGATTGTAATGATCTTTGTCGGGTCTCCTTTTCTAACTTATTTTTTTGGCAAGCGCTGGTATTGTTCCTGGGTGTGCGGCTGCGGTGGATTAGCCGAAACGGCTGGTGATCCTTTTCGGCATTTGTCAGACAAATCGCTCAACGCTTGGAAAGTTGAGCGTTGGCTCATTCACAGTGTATTGATCCTGACGGTGTGGATGACGGTGGCAGTGCTTTTTACCTTTTACCAAAATCATCAAGGGGAAGCATTTTGGGTTTCAAAAGAGCTTTTCATCTGGGGCACGGTTGCGATTTTGCTGGGACTGACTGGAGCGCTGCTATTGTTCAGGAAGCGCTTCAAGCACATTACAAAGGACCTGCGCTACCTCATCGGGGGGCTGCTTGTGGCGACAGTTGGCGTGATAGCGATCAATTTTTTCTCCGGAGCCAATCACATCTTGTTCATCGACAGCTACAAGTTACGGGAATGGTATGGATTTTTTATCGGGGCCATCTTTTCGGGGATCGTGGGTGTGGGCTTCTATCCGTTGATGGGATCACGCGTGTGGTGTCGATTTGGTTGCCCGATGGCAGCCATTCTAGGCTTGCAGCAGCGCTTTTTGTCTAAGTTTAGAATCACGACCAACGGGGGGCAGTGCATCTCCTGCGGCAATTGCTCGACCTACTGCGAAATGGGAATCGACGTGCGCGCCTACGCGCAGAGGGGGCAAAACATTGTGCGTGCCAGCTGCGTGGGCTGTGGCATCTGCGCAGCAGTGTGTCCTCGCGGCGTGTTGAAGTTGGAGAATGGTCCCAACACTGACGAAAGTCGCATGGAAGAAGTTCGTTTTTGACGAATTTCTGGACTATTTTCCAAGCATGATGGCAAATAAAATGCGTTGGCAGCTCCTTAATATCGGGGCATTGGTTCTCGTCTTAGTGCTGAATGGTCTCTCCAACGGGGGGCTTGTGCCTGAGCGGAGCATTGGCGATGTGTCGGACAACTTTGAAAATCTCTTTACACCGGCAGGAATCACCTTTGCGATCTGGGGACTGATATATCTGGCCTTGGTCGCTTTTGCCATCTACCAAGGGCGCGATTTGTTTAGAGGGTCCAAGATTGACCCTCCGTTTCTGCGCCAAATCGGGCCTTGGTTTGTCATCTCTTGCCTTGCTAATTCAATCTGGTTATTTCCTTGGCTGTACCAGCGCCCTGCACTGGCAATGGTCCTCATGCTGCTGTTGCTGCTTTCTTTGCTTGTAATATATCTTCAATTGGAGATTGGGGTTCTCCCCGTGAGTCGCACGGAAAAGTGGTTGGTCCACGCCCCTTTTAGCATGTACCTTGGGTGGATCACCGTGGCCACCATCGCCAATGCGACCATAGCCCTACAAGCCAACGAATGGACCGGCTGGGGCCTTTCCGAGCAAACTTGGTCCACCGTCATGGTGTCCGCTGCAGGGGTAATTGGGTTCGGCATCGCCTTGCTGAGAGCAGATCTGATCTATGGCTTGGTCGTCATTTGGGCCTTATGGGGCATTATCATTGCCCGGGATACTGATCCCATTGCCGCCAACGAGCGGATCGTGTGGGCTGCTTACCTAAGTATGGCGATAGTGGCGGTCGGCGCGACATTCGGAACGCTCCGAGCTGCCCGCGGCGTGGGATACCTTCGCTAGCCTTTGGTCGATCGAAGAGTTGAAGAGTGAAAGGGGATTCTTATCTGGGAATTCTTTCTTCCGAAGCACCATATTTGATCGGCATCACGATCTCCACCTCAGTGCCAGCTACTTTTCCTTCGGCATCATGTAACTCACGGAAGTCCAAAGAATAATCTTTTTTGGTCATTCGAGCGAACAGCTTCAAGCGGTCCTGCGTGATCTCCATTCCTCTGGACACATGGTCTCGGGGCCTGCCCACCTTTGCAGCTTTGCTGGCTTCGATCCCGATTCCATTGTCACGGACGATGACCTTGAGATAATCTCCCTCCAGGCGCGAGACCAGTACTTCGATTTTTCCGCCCGATACCAAAGGCTTAATCCCATGCTCAATGCTGTTTTCTACAAAGGGCTGGAGCAGCATCGGCGGGATTTTGGCATCCATCGCCTCTACTTCAGGGTCCACCTCAATGATGCAGTGTTCCAGCTTTTCTGGAAATCTCACCCGTGCCAAAGACATAAAAAGCTCCAGCCGCTTGAGTTCTTCTTCTACCGAAATAAAGTCACTTTTGGTGCTCTCAAGGTTCATCCGAACCAGTTTGGCGAAGCTGGAGAGAAATTGGTCGGCGGCTTTTTTGTCTTGGCGATGAATGAATAGCTTGATGGCATTCAGGGCATTGAAAGTAAAATGCGGGTTCATCATGGCATAAAGGGCCTGATGCTCGAGCTGAAGCTTCTCGGCTGTATCGCGGATCATTTGCTCCTCTTGCTGATGGCGTTTCCGTTGTGTCACGATTCGATAAACCAGATATGCAGCGGCGCTAATCAGCAAAGTCATGAGCAGGAGAAACCACCATCGCTGGTAAAATGGGGATAGGATCGTGAAAGTAAAACTGGCGGCCTGATCAAAGTTCCAGGTATCGCCTTCCTTTTTGGCCGTCACAAAAAATGTGTACGTCCCCGGCAGCAAATTCAGGTAGCTCACCGCGGTCCGCTTGGTCGAACTCGTGCTGTCCCAGCCTTCGTCATCCAAGCCTTGGAGGTAGTAGGCATATTCCACTAGTTGTGGGCTGGTGAGGCTAATACCGATAAATGAAAAATCAATTCTGTTCTGGCTAAAGGGGAGCGCAAGATTGATGGGCAATCCGTGGTCGTCCACCCTCACCCCGTCGGACTGGCGCCAATCTGCTTGGTTTTCCACCTCTACGCGAGTAATATATACCTTCAGCGGTGGCCCAGTCCCATTTCGCTCCTGAAATCGGCTTTTGCGAATAGCGCCCTCGGCTGTCCCGATCCAGATATAACCTCCTTGCAGGTCCACCTTCAATGCATTGGCATTGCACTCCATCGAAGGCAACCCATCGCGCAAGCTAAAGTGATCGAGGCTGGGCTTCGATGGACTCGTCGCACTGATTTGCTGCACATCCAGGCGATAAGCGCCATCCTCTGTACCGATCCACAAATAGCGATCTCCTTCTATTTCAAGCCCGATGATGGTATTTGCCCCATCATTGTCACTGGTATGGACCCTGTGCGCCACTCCGTCTTTGACCCATGCCAACCCCACGGCACTTCCTACCCACAGTCGTCCGAATGGATCATGTTCCAATGCGATGACCGTAGGCCCAATGAGCGAAGAGTCGGCGGAAAATACCTGAAATTGTCTGCCATCTACCCCCTTGCACAGAGCTAAGGCAGTTCCTACCCAGAGCTCTTGGCCCTTCATACCAAAGTTCAAGGAGTACACGACATTGGAAGGCAAGCCGTCAGCCGTCGTGTACTGACTAACGATTCGGTCTTTATCCATTCGGAAAAGACCATTGTCGGTGCCGATCCACATGATTCCTTTTGCATCTTCTCCCAGCACGTAGGCAGCATTGCATTTCAAGCCCTGCTCTTGCCCATAGACTACAAAGGACTGCCGATCTTCTTCCCAGCGGCTCAAAGTGCCATTGTAGGAGGCAAACCAGAATCTGCCCGCCTCATCTTCGTAGCTGTAGCAAATGTCGTTACCGCCAAGGTTGGAGTTGTCGGTGTTGATTTGCCGAAGAATTTCTCCCTCCTCTCCGATGATGTTGATGCCGCGATCGCGGGTCGAGATCCATACATCGCCATTTCGCGCGATCAAGAACGACTTGGCCTGATTGCTGGAGAGACCTTCCTCCATGGTGTAGGATTGAAATACACCAGGTGTGATTTTTCGGGCGCCACCGCCGTCCGTTCCAAACCACACATTGCCTTCTTCATCTGTGAGCGCGGACCGCATATGAAAATCAAGGCTGTTGTCGAGCTTCACCAAAGGCTTGATTTCCCCTTCTGCATTCATGTAGAGAATTCCTTTTCGCGTGCCCATCCAGATCTGGCCTGCCTTGTCTCGGGTGAAACAGTACACAGCGTCGTCCGCTCCTTCGTGTGCGGTGGGCCGAAAGTGCGTGAGAAAGCGTCCATTCCACAGATAAGCTCCGCGAGTGGTACCGATCCAGAGGGCATTTCGCTCCGTTTCATAGAGAAGCGCATGCACATCTGCCTGAGCTAGTTGACCAGGCAACCAAGGGCGAATCTCCATTCTCGACGATTCGTCAGAAGGATCGCACACATACAGCCCCTTGTCAGTGGCGATAAACACTTCTCCGCTGGGCGTCATCACCAAGTCCTGAATTCTTCTGCCAACTAAAAGCGCATGCTGATCGAAATCTGGCTGAATCAGCATGGTAGGGCCCTTTACGGGAAGCCATTGAATGCCCCGGGACTGTGTGCCAAGCCACAGGTGACCCTGGGTGTCAGGCATGAGGCTGAGGATCGGCTCCTCCACCAAGCCGTTGGTGTCGCGTAGATGAACATAGTGCTCCCCATTATACACGGTGAGGCCCGACTGGGTCGCAAAAAAAAGTCTTCCGGAGGTGCTGTCTTCCCACATGTCGGTGAGAAAAGCGCCATGAAGGCTGTCTTTGGGTAGGGCAACAAAGTCCCGCCCGTCAAATCGGCAAGGGCCTCGGTGGGTTCCCAGCCACAAATATCCCTTGCTGTCCTGAAGCATGGTCATGACTTGGGATTGCACCAAGTCATTGGCGGTGGTGTATCGCTGCACAGTATATACTTGAGCAGGCAACGCATTGCAGACGCAAATCCAGTAGCACCAGATCCATAAGGGTCGAAGCTTACCGAAGCAGGGAAGAAGGGGCCGGGTACACTTCACGTGGATTTTTTTTGATATAGCCCTGAATGATTCGCTGGAGGTCGGGCACTTCTGGTTGGGTAGAAATATGAGAGAGAACTTCTTCCCAGCCCCGGTCCAGTAATTCCCTCTCAAGGTAAGAATACCCGCGATAAACTCCATCTTGAACCCAAACCACTGCCTGCTCCTCCTCATGGCGGCCACAGCTTACGATGAAGTAAGAGTCAGTGAACTGGCGACCAAAACTGAGGGCCCGGATGGCTTGCGCTGCCCGCTGATTGTAGCTCTCTACTAGCTCTGCGCCTACGCAGGCTCCTTCGCAAAGATGGAGCTGGTGATGAAAGCAACGTCCCGGTCCTTGCTCCGCTGCGTAGAGTTTGGGACAAAGAGAGAATTCGCGCCCCCTTCGCTGGAGGGCCGACTCCGCAGAAGCTTTGCTCGAATAGCCAGCGACGGGTTGTCGGGACAGTCGATATTTGTCAAAATACAGGCGGACATAGCCCGCTTCTGTCACTTCTTGGTAAATGCCGTATCGGAAGGTTTGGCGCAGCTGTGCGCGGTTATACAGCGGTTGATGGCGTTTAATTTCTTCATTTTCACGCAAAAGAGCGATCAATTCTGAGCCAGTGACCTCGGTGCTGATGTCGTGAATGGCATTGATCATCTCCAAGGTGCGGGCCGATTTGTGGGCTCCCTGAAAGTGGGAGAGGACTCGCTTGCGGATGTTGGTGCTCTTGCCGATATAGATTAACTCGCCTCTTCGCCCATAAAAAAAATAAATGCCTGTATCTTCTGGTAACTCATCCAACACTACGGGAGAAAGATGAGGCGGAAGTTTGACCAGATTCATTTCCTGCTGGAGGGAGAGGCTGATGGATTCTCCTTTTTGCACTTCCAGTAAGCGCTCGAACACTTTGACGGTCGCGGTGGCGTCCCCCCACGCGCGGTGCGCAGCCTCGTTGGGGATGTGGAGAGAGACGCAAAGATTTTTGAGGGCGTAAGAATCAAGTCCCGGCAAGAGCTTTCGACTGAGCTTCACAGTGCAGAGTTGTTTTTTGGAAAAGGGATAGCCAAGGTTGCGAAACTCTTTCTGCACAAAAGAATAGTCAAATCGCACATTGTGCGCTACAAATACGGCATTGTCAGTGATCTCCACGATTCTGCGGGCGATCTCGTGAAACTTTGGTGCTGTCCGCACCATGTCGTTGTCGATCCCGGTGATCCGCGTGATGAAGGCCGGGATGGGCATTTCAGGGTTGACCAGTGATACAAAAGAATCGACTACCTGCTCGCCATCGTGCAGGTAAATGGCGATTTCGGTGATGCGATCCACTTTGGGATCTCCGCCAGTCGTCTCAACATCGATGATCGCGTAAAATGAAGCCATGAGATCAATTTCCAATATTCCTCCAGCCCTTGCGGCTGCTCATCGTACTTTGCCAGCAATTCCTCGCAAACTTACACGCAATAAGATTAGCAGAAATCGCCCAAAATGTCAAAAGAAATTAGCTCAGATTTGGTTGCACACCCCAAAAAATCTTCCCCTTCCTTAACTGGAACCTGAATAAATAATCCATCTTGGAAAGGCAAAAAATTCTCTGTACCCTTGTCTTTCATTTTATTGTCTCACTTTGTGACAATAATCATTTGACCGTCATCCTGTATCTCCTTTCATCCCTTTCCTTATGACGAACCTACTCTCCCTCCTATCCCTTTTCATCTGCACGATCCTGCTTCTGAGCTTTGGGACGCTTCGTGGCCAACACCGTGACGCTTTTGCAGTACAAACCCAGATCGCCAAAGGCCACATCGAAGGCTTGTATGACACCCGCAACGGGCTGCAACGCTACCTCGGAATTCCCTTCGCGAAGCCGCCCGTGGGTGAACTACGCTGGAAAGCCCCCCAACCGCTGGAGCCTTGGGAAGGGGTGAAAATGACCAAAAACTTTGGTCCCAGGCCCATGCAGAGCGTTGTATTTGGCGACATGAATTCCCGCTCCGACGGCGTGAGCGAAGATTGTCTCTACCTCAATGTGTGGACGCCCGCCAAGCGCAACACCACTGGACTGCCTGTGCTGGTCTATTTCTATGGCGGCGGATTCGTCGCGGGCGACGGCTCAGAACCCCGCTATGATGGCGCGAGCATGGCCCAATTGGGGATGGTCGTCGTCACTGTCAACTATCGCCTCAATGTGTTTGGGTTTCTGGCGCACCCCGAGTTGAGCGCTGAAGCTCCTTACGGCAGCTCGGGCAATTATGGCTTGCTCGATCAGGTCGCATCGCTCGAATGGGTGCGGGACAACATCGCGGCCTTTGGCGGAGATCCCGATCGAGTGACCATCGCGGGCGAGTCAGCTGGATCCATCTCGGTGAGCTTGCACATGGCTTCTCCTTTGTCCAAAGGCTTATTTGCCGGAGCGATTGGAGAGAGCGGCGCGGCCATCATGCCGACGCTGCCCCCCACGACGCTTGTCGAAGTGGAACAGGCCGGAAAAGAGTTTGCTATGAGTATCGGAGCCCCTTCCCTCGCGGAACTCCGCGCCCTCAGCACCCGCGATCTGTACGAAAGCTACAATGAATCTGGCCGATTCGGCTTTCCCTCGGCGATCGATGGCTATTTCCTGACTGCCACGCTTCCCGAAGTGTTTCGTGCAAAGCAGCAAGCACAGGTGCCTCTCTTGCTAGGCTGGAACTCCGCAGAAATACCCGGAATAGCCTTCCTGCAAGGACAGCCATCTACCCCCGAGGCATTTGTTACGAAAGTGAAGGAAGCCTTTCCGGGGTCACATGCAGAGATTCTCCAGTTGTATCCACACAAGACCGAATCCGATGTGCTGCAATCCTCCACCGACCTCGCTTCCGATCGGTTCATTGCGTACAGCACCTGGCTGTGGTTTGATCTACATAGAAAAAACAGCGATCAGCCCGTGTATCGCTACCTGTACAGCAAGCTCCGCCCCCCTCTCGTGGATCAGTCGCTCGCGTCTGGCCTTGCCGGTGGCACGGTGTCGCGGGAATCCGGTGCCCCGGCCATGCCCCCCGCCCTCGGCGCTCCCCACGCCTGCGAAATCGAATATTGCATGGGAAATCTCCCGTTGGTCAAGGAGTACGCATGGACCGACGACGACTTCCAGGTCTCGAAGACCATGCAGCTCCTCTTTGCCCAATTTATCAAAACTGGCAACCCTAATGGCGAAAATCTTCCCACTTGGGAAGCCGCCCAAGCAGGCGATACCCAGCCTCCCGTGATGGTAATTGACGTAATCTCCAAACAAAGGAAGGCCCTAGACGACGCACGCTACGTATCGCTTGACAAATTTTTCAGCGCAGCGAAATAGCGCCAAGACATGCATTGGCACTCCGGCCACGCGACAACTCCTCCCAGGTATATCTGATCGTTTTTCAGATATATCTGGGCTTTTTATTGCTCTTTCCCTGCTCAAGCCTCACGCAGAATCGCCGTACACCCCAAATAACCCCATATATCTTTGAAAAAACGGCTTTGCTGTTTTTTGACTTTGGGGCACTAAAAGGTTAAAAGGCACAACCGGGCAAAAGGCAAGAAAGAAAAATCATGAAGGGCGGGCCAGGCGGAAGCCGCGTCGTTGTTTCAACTGCCCCCGCAGTACACGAGGTGCGCGCCATGTGCAGCAGACGACCCGCTTTACAGGCCCAATTTTCAGACCAATTCCTGTCGCAGGCCAGCGGAATTCTAAGCTGCGCAAGAAGGTCTCCTCAACCAGTTTCCAGGCCTGCCAGGCCGCGATCCTGCGGGCGAGGCGGCCTTGGCTGCGCCACAGGTGAGCCAGATGGATGCGGTTCTGCCGGGAGAAAATCCGGGCTCCTACAAGCTGAGTCCCTCGCTACGCTGATTGACAAAGGTATTGGCGGGTTTGAGGCCGAGATCAAGCTGCTCGTGGAGGTAGGTAGTCATGTCCGATGCCAACCTTTGACCGTTTCAAGGTCGTGGGCAAAAAGCACAAAGTCGTCCATGTAGCGCACGTAGCCACCTACGCTCAAGTCTTCCTTGACCCATTGGTCAAAGGGATTGAGACACACATTGACAAAGAACTACAAATGAGAATTGTTTCTCACTGCGGCATACGTGCGCGAAGTAGTCAAGCTTGCTGAGACTGGGGCCGATACCGTGCTGATGATTCACAACATGGCAGCCGAGAATTTTTATAATGCGCTTTTTCTTCGATTGCTTTCGGACGACGAGTTACAGAACCCTGAGGGGGGTGTTTTTTCAACTTACAAGTTCTCAGCGTAGAGTTTGTATATTCTGAGCATCAGTACATACTGCTTTTGAAGCGAGTAAAACGAGGATTTAATCTATTGAAGAGGAATAAACGGAAATTATACCCTACTAAATTGGTAGGATTAATAGGTTTATTTAAGTTTGTGTATCCCTACAGGGTTTATAGGGAATTTGTGATGTAATTCTTGATTCAACCATTTGATTTATGAAGACTAGACTGTTTGTTCACGCACTGTTTCTTGTGTTTTCTCTTGTATCCCTGAAAGGACAGACTCTGATCAAGGGAAGCGTTACGGATGGAGCCACTGGTGAGCTGCTTGTTGGGGCCACAGTCGTGGCAGTGGGTGCCACTGATGGAGGAATTACCGACTCCAAAGGGGCTTTTGAGTTTGAGTATAAGGGAAGTTTTCCCCTCACGCTGAAGATTACATATTTTGGTTATGAATCGCAGCAAATCGACTTGGCTGAGAATGGTGTAGTAGAAGTGCTCCTGAAACAGTCGGGTGTGCTGATGAGTGAAGTGGTGGTGACAGCTCGTCGGAGAAATGAGGAGCTTCAGGAAGTACCTATTTCCGTCAGTGTACTGAATGCAGCTCAGATTGACAACTCTGTCTCTTTTAGCGTTAATAGAGTGAAAGAGCTGCTTCCCTCTGTGCAGTTGTATTCTTCAAACCCACGAAACACCACGCTCAACATTCGTGGATTGGGTTCCACTTTTGGGCTTACGAATGACGGCCTTGATCCTGGAGTGGGATTTTATGTGGACGGGGTGTACTTTGCCCGCCCGGCGGCTACGACTCTTGACTTCATTGATGTGCATCAAATCGAAGTGCTACGGGGTCCACAGGGCACTCTTTTTGGAAAGAACACCACTGCTGGAGCCTTCAACATTACTTCGCGCCGGCCTACCTTTAGCACAAGTGGCATTTTCGAGCAGAATTTTGGTAATTACGGATTTATCCAGACCAAGGGATCTATATCAGGGCCACTGGTAAAAGACAAGTTGGCGGTTCGCCTTTCCTACAGCGGAACACATCGGGAGGGCAACATCTACAATCAACGGACGGACACCTACACCAATACGCTGAACAATCAGGGAGTCAAAGCACAACTTCTCTTTCTCCCATCGACTCGGGCCACATTTTTGCTAACAGCCGACTACACTAGACAGCGTCCCGATGGGTATGCCCTTGTTTTTGCAGGGGTGGCTCCCACAGAGCGTGCTGAGTTTCGCCAGTTTGAGAATATTATTGCGGACTTGAACTATGACTTGCCAACTCGCAATCCTTTTGATCGCATCATTGATCATGACACCCCCTGGCGTTCGGATCAAGACATGGGTGGGGTTGCCTTGAATGGGGAGGTCAAAATTGGAAAAGGCGTTTTGACCTCGACCTCCGCCTGGCGCTACTGGCTCTGGGGTCCCTCCAACGATCGCGACTTTACAGGCTTGCAGGCTCTTTCTCTCTCTCAGGCTCCCTCCATTCACCACCAATGGTCTCAGGAAGTGCGATATGCTGGCGACTTTACGGAGCGGCTAAGTGGGGTATTGGGATTGTTCGCTTTTTATCAGCGACTTGACCCCGTAGGGTCGCATACCGAGGAGTCGGGCCGGGATCAATGGAGGTTTGTCCAGAACAATCAGAACCCACTTTGGCAAACTCCTGGGCTGCTCGATGGATATGGAATTCGAAGTTTCCCACGTTCACGAAGCTTCAGCGGAGCTGTATTTGCGAACCTCGACTGGAAAATTACTGACAGACTCTTGATTATGCCTGGAATACGGTTGAACTACGACCAAAAGGAAGTTGATTTTCGCAGAGAAACCTATGGTGGCGTAGAAACAGACGATCCTGCCTTGTTGGCGCTTCGTCGGAGTGTGTACAGTTCTCAAGCATTTCAAGCCAACATCACGGATTGGAATCTATCTGGTCAGCTCACAGCGAACTACAAGCTGAGCCAGAATGTACGGGCTTTCGGAACGTATTCCATTGGCTTCAAACCTGTGGGGCTTAATTTGGGAGGACTTCCTACCGAGAATGGAGAGCCCATTTTGGATCTTGCTGTGATCGAACCTGAGCGTGTGAACCACTACGAGTTCGGCATCAAGTCGGAACCCAATAAGAACAGCACACTCAATCTTTCCTTGTTCAATTCGGATATCTCAAACTATCAAACGACTGTACGCTCAGCTGAGGTTGGGGTAAATCGTGGCTACATTGCCAATGCAGAACAAGTCAGAGTACGAGGTGCTGAGCTAGAGGGCGCTTATGCTCTTTCGAAATTCAGACTGAATGCGGCTGTGAGTTATACTGAAGGGATCTACGTCTCATTCACAAATGCACCTGTGCCTCTGGAAGAGACCGGGGGGGCCAACTTCAAAGACATTTCCGGAGAGTCTCTGCCTGGCATTTCTAAGTGGGCTTTTACCGGGGGAGCTGAGGCATTCACGAATGGAAATTTTATGGGGAAGCAAGTTGAGTATTTTGCTGGGTTTGATATGTTCTACCGCTCAGCCTTCTCCTCAAGCCCTTCTGCTTCGGCCTATCTCAATGTGGACGGATACACCTTGCTCAACCCTCGGATAGGCTTCAGGGCCTCGAAGGGAGTGAGTGTGTTCCTTTGGGTACGCAATATGCTTGATGCCAACTACTTCGAACAACTTCAGCCTGCAGGAGGCAATGCTGGCCACTATGCAGGAGTTTTGGGCGATCCGAGAACCTTCGGCGTGACGCTCCGATACAGCTTTTTTGAGTAGTAGTATTCTGAATCTTTCTGCTCGCAAGGTCACCAAGGCTTTGCGGGCAGATTTTTTTTTATGCCCAATCGCGAGGAAAGCTGTGGGGCATCTGAAATGGGTTTTTGCGTATGTGGATCGCTTTTTCTACCGTGTTTTCCAGCATCTACCTGCGTTCTCTTTCAGGGACAATCATACGTTTCAGGCAGAATAGTTAAGGAACTAGTCATCATCACTCCTTTGCTGGGGAAACTGCTTCAAATGGTTCTCCCGATCAATGATCTGGCTTAGGCTTGCACTTTTGAGTAGGGCAACGGTCTGCCTTCGCACCTCAAAAAATACATCTCTGATCCCACAGGTTTCTTCGTCTTGGCATTCTTCGCATTTTTCATAAAACCGAAAAGTCACACAAGGAAGTAGCGCAATGGCTCCATCAAACAGCCTGACTACCTCGGCGAGATTCACTTCATCGGGATGTTTCATCAGGAAATACCCGCCGTTAGGGCCTTTGCGACTGTTCAGGATACCTTGATTTTTCAAGTCCAGAAGGATCGATTCCAAGAATTTGTGAGGAATGTTTTGAGCCTCTGCGATTTGAGCTACTGGCGTGGGGTCCTTGGTGTTCTTTTTTGCAAGATATACCAGCGCATTGATTGCGTATTTAGATTTTTTTGAAAGCATTGAGACTATTTTGTTTCAAAGTCAAAAGCACAAACTTGACTACAAACTAAGATTTTTTCATTTGAATTTTCCTCTAAACTAATGAGCAGGGCAAAGGGTGCAACCGAAAGCCACGCTTTGGTCGGTATGCCTACCATTGGTACATTGGGTGGCATGATCGCAGTAAGATTGCAAAAGCCTATCTACATAGGTTGTTGACGCAAGAACGTGGCAGCGCGGAGTCTTCGAATTGCAGCAAAGAATAAGCTCCCCGAACAACCACCTAGCCTGTTGTGATACATCACAATCGTGAGGCTCTCCCTCAGTTCAGCGTCTCAAAAGGCTGCCGGGCCAGCAGGAGTTGCTTCTGGATCTTGGTGTAGAGGTCTTGCGGATCAAAGGGTTTACCGACATAATCGCTGAAGCCGGAGTGCTGGAAGGCAGCTTCGGACTCATAGCGCGTGGAAGCCGTCAGCACAATGATGGGAATTTCCTGATCGAGCTGCCGAATGGCACGGGCCGCTTCATCTCCATTTAAGTTGGGCATGTGAAGATCCATGAGGATGAGATCAAATTTGCCGGGCTGATAGATTTCCAAGGCCTCTGATCCATCTTTCACGTGGGTAGTCTGGGTGTTCCACAGCGAAAGCTGGTGTAGAGCAATGAGGGCATTGATCTCATTGTCTTCTACGATGAGCACCCTTGCCCCTTGCAAGTCAAGTGGAAGTGCCTTGGGCCGTGGTTCCGCTGCATTTCCCTGCGGTGCTTGCGGCAATACAAAGTCCAGGGCGAAGAAAAAGAGCGATCCCTTGCCCCATTCGCTCTCGACTCCAATCTTTCCGCCCATAATTTGGACCAGGTTACGGGTAATGGAAAGGCCCAGCCCTGTGCCGCCATATTTCCGCGTGGTGGAGCTGTCTGCCTGGCGAAAGGCATCGAAGACAAAGTCCTGCTGCTCCGCAGACATCCCAATGCCGCTATCAGTCACGGAAAAATGAATTCGAGAGATGCCCACATCTTCACAGGGCTGGGGTTGTACTTCCATCCGCACGAATCCTGCTTCGGTGAACTTGATGGCGTTGTTGATCAGGTTATTGAGGACCTGAGAAAGTCGGGTAGCATCGCCTTTCACATGGCTCGGTAAGCCAGGTCCCAGGACGAGCTGCAAATCTATGCCCTTCTGCGACGCCAGAGGAAGATGCGCTTCATAGATGCTGGTCAAATAGGGCGCCAGCTCGAATTCCAGGTTCTCCAGATGAATGTTTCCCGACTCAATTTTGCTGAAATCCAGGATGTAGTTGACAATCGAAAAGAGGTTATTAGCAGAAAATTTGAGGGTTTTGAGGAGTTTGATTTGATCGGGTCGGGGATCGCTGGCGAGCATAAGATTCGTAGTGCCGACCACTGCATGAAGGGGCGTGCGAATCTCGTGACTCATGGTTGACAAAAATTGTGCTTTGGCCAAGGTGGCTTGTTCTGCTTTTTCCTTAGCGAGGATCAGACTTTGCTCAACCTCATATTGCTCCGTGATGTCTTGGGTAATACCAAATACCCGAACAATCTGGTCTCCTTCCCACTGCGGATGGCCGATGATCCTGATCCATTTGTCACCCAGCCGCGTGTGGATGCGAAGTGTGATGTCATAAGGGGTGCCAAACTGAAGGCATTCGAGAAAGCCTTCGGTCATTTTTGCTTGGCTGGGCTGATCAAAAAAGGAAAAGCTTTCCTCCACTGTGGGTGCCTCAGGCCCTGGCAACTCATAGATCCGAAAGGTTTGTTCTGACCATGAGATCTTATATTCCGGAATTTGCACGGACCAGTAGCCGAGTTTGGCGGTTTCTTGGGCTTGCTTGAGAAACGCTTCAGATTGCTGAAGGGCGATCTCGGCTTCCTTTCGGGCATGAATGTCTTCTACCACCTGAATCAGGCTTTGAGCCGCTTCGCCATCTGCGACCAGCGGCGAGCTGCTGATGCGCACCCATCGCTCGGACCCGTCCTTGCACTGTGCAAGGGCTTCGAAAGCGCCGTGCAGTAGCGAGGTCGTCTCGGCACCATCATGAGACTGAGCAGCAGAGATTTCCCCCTTGACTTGAAGCACATCCATGCTCTTCATGAGCAGAAGTTCGGATTCAGAGAAGCCCAAGATGCGGGTCAGTGCGGGATTCACGAGCTGAAAGTTCCCTTCTGGGCTCACCAGGCATATTCCCACGTAGCTTTGCTGAAGAATCGCAGCCAATCGATGGTTGATTTGGGACAACCGCAGGCCCTGATCCTCCATGCTGAGACGGGTTTCTTGCTCTTCTAGCACCTTGCGATGTAGCACAATATTGCTCATGGCTTGGCGGCCCAGCTTAATCAGCGCCTCCAATTGATGCGTCGTGAGGTGTCGAGGTTCCCGATCAATCACACAGAGGCTTCCGAGCGCAAAGCCGTTGGGGTCTACCAGCGGCACACCCGCATAGAACCGGATAAAGGGCGGGCCTGTGACAAGTGGATTCTGTGAAAACCGATCGTCCTTTGACGCATCCTCAATGACAAGAACCTCCTCTTGGCAAATGGTGTAGGAACAAAATGCGTCTTTGCGAGCCGTGGAGTCAATCTCCAAGCCTAGCTTGGCTTTGAACCATTGCCTATCTTCTTCCAACAAGGTAATGAGGGAGATCGGTGTCCCGCAAATGAAAGAAGCGAGCTCCACGAGTTCATCGAACAGCGGCTCCGGATCAGACTCAATGATGCGGTACGCAGCCAATGCTTTCAGTCGATCTGGCTCACAGAGAGGCATAGGAATCATACTCATGAAAATTCTGTCAGGTGGTGTTACGCCTTTCGCCTTCGATGATCCGCGTTTTAGCTTCGCGTTTCGAATCACGTTCCCATTTGTTGGTTGCTCGAAGAAAGGCAAATGTAAATTCCAAACTTCTGAATCAATCGGAGATTCTCCTTGGGTTCTTACAAGAATCATTTGAGCGAGAATCGCATCATCTGGCGTGGTTTCGTCTGTTATAAAAGATAGAAAATACACCGACCTGACGTTATTTTTCGTTCGAAAGGAAGTACTTCCCACAAAGCGACTCCACCAGGCAGGTCCTTTTTGTACCTTTTCATACCCCAAACTTCATGATGAACGCTCGATTTTTGACCCTTCTCTTCTTTTCGGCGGCCCTATCGATCCCCCAAGTGGGTAACGCGCAGCCAGGCACCCTTCTTCATCCTTCACAAGCGCTACAGGGCTACACAGGGGAAAGCTATTGCACCGTGCCCACGGAGGAACTCGCTTTCGAAGACTTCCTGGCTGTGCTCACCAAGCTGCCCAACGATCGGCTACGCTTTGAGAAAATCCGCACTGAAATCTCCCGGTATTGCCTGGCGACACCCTACGTCTATCGCATGATGGAGCTGATGGTCAATGCGAACTATGAATACGACATGCTGCGACTCGCTTACTATTATTCCGCTGACCCGGGCAATTTCAGTCGATTGCTGCCCTACATGGAGGGAGCTACCTATCGCGATGCAATGGAGCTGTTTCTCAAGGAGCGCGGACAAATGCTGCGGGCCGATTTGGAGGGACAGCGGCAAGTCATGAGTCCTTCGGAGATGCAACGGGTTGTCGCGACCTTGACTGCGCTCGACAGCGATCAATCGCGCTTAGTAGTCGCCCTGGAGGTGATACAGAACAACAATCTACTCTCAGACCAAGTGGGCAAGATGATGGATCTGCTCAAGCTCGCCAGTAGCCGCAAAGAACTGGCCCTGCAAGCGTACCCACTGGTATATGATCCGGCAAATTTCTTCATGGTGTATGAAAAGTTACCCCGAAAAGAGCGCACAGATATTATGACCACGCTCAATTCCACGCCTCGTCCGGAAGAACCAGCCTTTGTCAACACTCGTCGAGTGGGATGTACCTTTCGGGTGGCTGAATCAGAATTTATGACACACCTCGGGTCGTTGAAGGCGCAGGCGAGGGACGACATGCGACTCCAGCTCGCGACACAGCTATTCGCCAATAATTGCTTCAATGTAACTGAATTGCGCCAAGCGATGGAGATTTTTATCAGCGACACCGATCGGCTGGCCCTTGCTAAGGCCGCTTATCATCACGTGTTCGATCCTTGGAACATCTATCTTGTCAACACCGCTTTTCAGCGGAACAACAGCGTGGATGCCCTGTTTTTGTTTCTCTCGGAACAATAATGCCTTTCCTGACACCCCGGCCTTCGACCCAGAGTCAAATTTGCTAAAAAAGGCTGCGAACACGCCGCCATTTGGGTAGCCGATCCTGTACACGAACGATGAGAGGAATGAAACTACCCAGATATTTTCATTCCTCTCAATTTCGTTTCCGCCTATAAAACCTTTGTACTACGCCAGACCTAGGGCATCAGGTGCAAGCGATAGCTAGAATAAGTCAGCTTGAAAAAGTAGGGAGGAATCCCTCGCCAATTTCAGCAGAAGCTTAGCCTACGATCTCGAGGTTGGAGAAAAAGTAAGACGCTTCTTGCACGGCATTTTCGTCGGAATCGGAACCGTGAACTGCATTTTTTTCGATAGATTCTGCAAAACGCTTGCGGATGGTCCCTTCAGCTGCATTGGCAGGATTGGTTGCACCGATCAGCTCACGGAACGCGCTCACGGCGTTCCCATCAGCTTTTTCGAGCACCATCGGAATACAAGGACCACTGGTCATGAATGACACGAGGTCGGCGAAAAATGGGCGGTCGCGGTGAACGTTGTAAAAGCCACCCGCTTCGCGATCGTTCATATGAATCATTTTCATGGCTTTGATGCGGTAGCCAGCTTCTTGGATCGCAGCGATAATCTGTCCTGCATAGCCTTTTTCGACGGCGTCTGGCTTGATGATAGTGAGGGTGAGAGTTCCGTGCATGATAAAAAAATGTGAAAATAAGGAAGTAAATCGATCTTGGCGGGGCAAAGGTCGCGCCAAAAGCCAGAAGCCACAAGAGGGAAGAATGGAATTTTCCTCCTAATCATTCTATTCGTATTTTCGTTCTCTTGAAATTCATTGATTCTTTCTTCACGCTGATTGGAAAGTAGAATCAAAACCCATGTGCTGATGTTCAGCCATGTTGCTTCCACTTTCGCCTCTCTCCTAACTGTCTTGCCCATACATGAATCACCTTCCAGAAATTGGCGCATTACTCGCCTCACCCAAGCGCATCGCCATCACGACCCACCAGCGACCCGACGGCGATGCCATGGGCTCTTCCCTCGCCTTGTATCATTACCTGATCGCTAGGGGCCACAAGGTCAAGGTCATCGCGCCGACTGACTATGCCGATAACCTCAAGTGGCTGCCCGGAGACCGTGAAGTCATCATTGCTCCTGATGACATGGACCACGCGAAATGGACCCTTGAAGGCGCCGACCTTATATTTTGCCTGGACTTTAATGCTTTGCAGCGCCTCCAAGACTTGGAACCGATCGCCAAAGAGGCCGAAGGCAAAAAAATCCTTATCGATCATCACCTCGAACCCGATGGCTTCGAAGACTTCCGCTTCTGGGATCCTACGGCCTCTTCCACCGCAGAGATGATTTATCGTCTCATTGAGGGGCTGGGCCACCTCGACGAGCTCACCCACGACATTGCCCAATGCCTCTACACAGGCATCATGACGGACACTGGCTCTTTTCGCTTTTCCTCCACCACACCGGCGGTCCACCGCCTGGTGGCTCATCTCATGGAAACGGGGATCAATGTGAATGCGATCTACGA
Organism: Bacteroidota bacterium; assembly: GCA_036835375.1. Lineage (GTDB taxonomy): Bacteria > Bacteroidota > Bacteroidia > J057 > J057 > JANQTF01. The sequence goes on along the minus strand of DAITMB010000014.1, from coordinate 5,425 downwards.
TCGGATCATGGCCACTTCTACGCTCAATCGCCTCCAATTCATTGGTCATTGCCTTCAAGAGCGTCTGAAGTATTTGCCGGAATACAAGACGGCCTATATCATGGTGCCGCAAGAAGTGTTTAAGACCTACCATGTGAAGACCGGAGAGACAGAAGGATTGGTGAGCTATGCCCTCGGTATGAAAGATGTAAACTTAGGTGTGCTCATGACGGTCCAAGACCAGATCGTGAAACTCAGCTTTCGAAGCAGAGGAGCAGTGAGCTCATCAGAGATTGCCGGACACTTCGGCGGCGGCGGCCATTTCTATGCTTCCGGCGGCAAGAGCACAGAAACGTTGGAAAAAACGGAGGAAAAATTTCTCGGACTCTTGCATCAATACAAGGACATGCTCCTCTCCGAAGAAGTGCCTGCCGGGGGGCATGGATGATTTCAATGCGTCTCCCACCTTCGTCTCAGATCGCTTCTCATATCAACTCACCTTTTTTCATATGAAAATATCTGTTCCTTTTCTTGCGCTTCTGTTGCTCTACGCCTTGGCCTGTGAAGAACAGCCCCAGACTGCCAGTACGGCGTCTGAAACCACGACGCCTTCCGCAGCAGCACCCGGCCCCGCAGAACCCGCTTCGAGGCTCCTGCCACCATATCCCATCACGGATTCTTCTCGTATCTTCACAGTTGATGGCGTTCAGATTTATGTGGTAGAAGAAGGAAAAGGGCCTAAGCCCAAACCTGGATCTAATGTCATGATCAATTATCGTGGAACCCTCACCAATGGAGATGAATTTGACTCCTCGTTTGGTAAGGACGGTTACGTGGATTTTTCCCTGAATGGCCTCATCGAAGGATGGAAAATTGCGCTTCCGCTGGTGCCGACAGGATCTAAGGTAAAGCTGATCGTTCCTCCAGACAAAGGCTATGGTGCCGCTGATAGGCCCGGGATTCCTGCCAATTCTGTGTTGATTTTCGATATTGAGTTGGTGAGTTCTTATTGAAAAAGCAAATCTTTTCTACATGCGATTCGGCTCTCATTCAGTTACTCATTCTACTCGTTATGTCTAGATTCGCCCTCGTTGCCCTCTTGGCCGTTGCCACTTGTATGCCTGTGGCTGCACAAGTGTCTGAAGCAAATTCCCCCATTTCAGCTGGTTGGTTGTTTGGCTATCAGCAGACGAACCGCGGTTGGGGAGCCTCCTTTTCCTATTTGACGGGGCGCGACGTGCTCCAATGGAGCGGCAATTTGGACATACACCTGGTGAAGGATCTTCGGGAGACACGCCGGGAATCTGTCTTTGGCCCACGGGGCCGCCCTTATGTTTTTGGTAAGCTGAACCACCTTTTTGTTCTGTCGCCGTCCGTTGGCTTCGTGCGCAATGTTGTCAAAGTTGGCAATGGGGGCCTACTTAATGTGCGGTTGGGTGGCAAGGTCGGCCCTGCCATCGGATTGCTCAATCCTTATTATCTCGAAATCTTTAGCCCCATCGGTGGCAATACCAATGTGGGTGAAGCCGTCGTGCAGGCGTATGACCCAAGTGAGCACAGCTACCAAAACATCGTTGGGCGAGCAGGTGCTTTGTCTTCGCCTTTCAATCCGAAAGTGCAAGTCGGTGCCAGCTCCAAAATTTTTGCTTTGATCGACCTTTCTCAAGATAGCAAGAAGGTCAACGCAGTACAAGTCGGTCTCCACGCAGACTGGTTTCCCAGCCCGGTCCCGATTATGGCTGATTTTGTGGAAACCGCAGGGAACCAATTTTTTCTGGCTTTCTCCTTGGGATTTACCCTCGGAAACCGCTGGTAGGAAATCTCGATTTTTAAAAAGACAGAGCATGGAACCTTGTTATACCAAGGCCCATGCTCATTTTATTTTGCCCGCATTTTCAACGCCTACATTGCCCGACCTCTTTGCCGACATCCACCCCCGCAGCTTCGGGCATGCTGCCAATGATGAGCGTGTGAGCGGTGCTCTCGCTGAAATGCCTGGTGCGTAGCGTTCCAATGCGCCAGGATGTCACGCCAAGGATTCCCCTCTTCATGGGAGAGTCCGCGGCGGAGGACCGCCAGCACGACGTTCCAAAGTTCGCGCTTGCCTTGAGGGTTTTTGGGGTCATACGCGGCAGAAATTGCCTGCTTGACTGTGTTCGGTGAGATGCTGCTCATGGATAGGAAATTGATTTGTGAGAAAAAATGACTGAAAGCCCTCAAAAAAAGCTTGTAACTGAGGCTGGATGCTGAAATCTCCCTCTGTCGGCGGAGGAATTGCGATGTCAAAACAAGATCCGATACTGAATCACGGGAAACAGCCCAATCTGGTAATTCGTCTGAATGGCCTCTGTGTTCGGGTCCCCGTCCAGATCAGCAGCGGGACTATAAAATTGGTTGAAGACATTCTGTCGGTTGGTGATATTTTGAATGTCCACAGACCATTCTTGTAGAATTTTTTTGCCATTGAGGCGAAAAGTGGTCTTCAAGTCTGCCCGGAAATAGGCAGGATATTGCTCCGAAAAGGCTAGGCTCTCGTCCAATCGCGTGGTGCGATCGGCCCGCGAAGCTTCCAAATCAATCGGCGTGTAGCGTCGCCCTCCCGCTGAGGTCAACTTTGCATCGAAGGAGAGGGAGTTTCGGCCCAGCGTGAACTCTTTTCCACCCAAAACATTGAAAATGTAGTTGCCATTGAACACGGTGTTGCGCCGAATGCCGTCGGATCCGATGTAGGTTGATTCAAAGAGAGAAGTCGTGGCGAGGAAGTAGTAGCCATCGGAGAAAAATCTCTCCAGGGTTAATTCTACACCGTAGTTTCTGCCGCGGCCGTCATTGATGAGGCTGTCCACCGTCGGAAATCCAAAATCTGCTCCAGCATTCAGCATCGAAAACGAACCATATCGCTCTACCACTGGCACCTGATCCAATTCCTGGAAATAGACTTCTGCTTTGATGCGGAGGTTGGAAGTGAGGTTGACATCATATCCCACCACTGCCTGAAGGCTGCGCGTAAAGTTGAGATTTTCGTTTGTGCGGAAGATTTCGTCCTCGATGCGTGTGTCGAGAAAATAGATCTGCAGTGGCTGCAACTGGTTATGGACCCCCAGTCCTGCGCTTAGCCTGTGTTTGGGCGCCACTTGGTAGGCAATCCCCAGACGAGGTTCCGCGGCGAATCGCTGATTCAAAACAAATTGCTGGGTGTGAAGCCCTGCGTTGAGGGTGACCTTGTTCGAAAATTTGTGTTGCCACTGGGCATACGCCTGCATGAGCCAGGTGCTCCCCTCAAAGTCACGCAGCTTTAAATAGGAACCATCCACATTCACGGAGTCTTCCAAGCCGATGTCGTATCGGTCGGCGATGAGTCCGGCCCGGAGTTGGTCACGCGCACTGAATTTGTGGTTGACTTGGTAGTGGATCGTCTGCCGCAGGGTTGTGTAGCGTTCGGCATACCAGCGCTCTGGTGCGCGCGTGATGTCATTGAGGGAGTCGATCGCGGTTCCCGATCGGATGCCACTCATGGCTACGGAAAGCTTCCCGTAGGTACTTTTGGAGAACAAATGGGTGTTTGAGATGCCGATCAATCCGGATCCTGCTTGATTGTAGAGATCGACACCCTCGCCGATGAAGAGATTGGGATCCTCCGATTCGCTGTCCAAAAAATTGATTTCGCTCACACCTCCCAGCCCAAAAATCACCCAGCGTCCGGCTCTTTCGGTCGGAATATTGACTTTAAACGTAAGGTCTTGATAAGCCGGAATCGCAGAACCTGTGCCGAAACTAATCCCCAATGCCTGGAAAACGGCGAGGGTTGAATAGCGATAGTTAACAACGAATGAGGCATTTTTCCCAATCCCCAATGGCCCCTCTACCCCAGCTTCCACCCCGTTGAATCCCACTTGCGCCATCAGCTCAAAGGTCTCATCATTGCCATTCCGCAGCCCCATATCAAATACTCCCGCGATGGCATTGCCATATTCTGCGGGAAACGCCGAGGTCAAAAAATCTGCATCGCTGAGATTGTTGTTGTTCAACATTGACACGGGGCCACCGGTGGTGCCTAAAGCGCCAAAGTGATTGGGATTGGGCATGTCGATGCCTTCCAGCCGCCAAAGGACACCTGTGGGCGAATTTCCACGGATGATGATGTCATTTCGCTGATCATTCACGCCCGATACGCCCGCAAAATTTTGCGCCATCCGGGCAGGATCGTTTCGGCTACCGGCGTAGCGTAGCGCTTCTTCCACGGAGAACGTGCGTGCACTGACTGTCGCCAACTCGTTGATGCTGCCAGACTTGCTCCTGCGACTCGTGATTTCTACGGCCTCTGTGGTGATCACTTGCTCTTCCATTCCAATCTCCAGCACCACTTCCTGCGCTACGGTCACGATGAGGTTTTGCCGTAAGGTAGGTGCATATCCATAGTAGGAGATAGAAATTCCTTGGCGACCAACGGGCACTCCTTCTAGTCGAAACCGTCCTTGCTCGTCGGAATAAGCCCCTTTGGCAGGGTCTGAATCCAGCAGCACGACGGTGGCACCTACAATGGGCTGTAGGGTCTGGGCATCATAAATGGTTCCACGAATGGTTTGCTGGGCGAGCGTCGTCTTTCCAGCAAACAAGGCCCAGAGGCAAAAGAACAGGAGAAATGATCCCTTTCGGGAAATGAGGTAAAAAGATGGCATCATGGCTAAATCAATTGGGTAACTGTGATTTTTAACGAGAGCTGAGTTGGTAAAAGAGCAAACAGGTTCCAAGAACACGATCACCAACAAGGCACTGGGAGGTCTGGCATGGCTGAGATCCCCGACAAATTTGCCAAATGGCTTCTTGCAATTAAGGGTTGTAGATGCTTGGGACAAAGCCAATGTTCCTTTTTGTGAGATTCGCGTGAATCATGAGCCAAAGTAAGCGCTGGTAGCCCTCCCCCTCAGCACCACTTGATGAAATGGCTCCGAAATGGGATGAGTTGTACCAAAGACTGCGATGTGATTGCATCCATTGCTTGGGCTGGAAAAAAGCTTTTCCCGGAGTCTTTGTCGCTCAAATGCATGATAAGGGAAGGGAGGTGGGATCGTTGAGGCGCATGTTGAAATCTATCGAAAGATGGGCGCTCGATTGGGGAAATGGACAGCTGCCACCTTTCATACAGCTCATATTTATACTATGCCCAGCTCCCGGGCTCCCCAATTGTTTCAAATCACCTTGCCGAACTGCTTGTAATTTTTGGCCTCGCGCTACAAAACTCAACCCTCAGATGATCGAATAAATCGCTCTTCGTTGTGATACAGTTAACATTCAAGAGCTGTTTGCAGCATGTGCTTAGCGCTTGAGCATAAAAGGCCACTAGGATCTACCTTACAATCACTTTTTTGGTTGAAATCAACTTGTCAGTTTTGGCTTGAACAAAGTAGATACCACTAACTGTTACCCTAAAGTCGAAATTCTGCTG
>DAITMB010000013.1:41120-64512 GCA_036835375.1 Bacteroidota bacterium | reverse complement strand
CCGGCAGCATTCAGGATATTGATGTCATCCTCAGCCTCGAGTGGTTGCAGGAAGTTGGAGTAAAACACCCTGTTTTCAGGCACATACATGAGGCCTACGGTGAGCTTTTCGTCAGCTTCGTTGCGAAGATTTTCTTTGATCGGAATGAAGACAGAGTCTGGGTTAACGATCGTTTTTTCGAAAGTAAACCACGCGCCCTGAAAGACCGGATTCTCAGACTCGATTTTGACTTCCCCCCCAAATGCCAGGAACTTTTGTGAAGCATCCAGCTCTGCCATACCGCGGAAGTTGATCCGCTCTGTGAGGAAGAAGTTCGTTTCATCTGGAATAGGCCCAGAGGCTACTGTGGTGCCCTGGCTGCTGACCCGGATGTTGTCGAACTCAATGAACTGAGATTTGCCATTGACCTCGATGTAGTCATATTTTCCGGCACCCTCATACTCATTGCGAGAGAAGATGTCCACCCGTGCCTCGTAGATTCGGTGAAACTTTGAGTTCTGGTCGGCTTCAACCAAGGCATTTTCGAGGGTTTTGATTTTGCCTTCGGGCAGCAAAATGACTTGCTTGTCCACTGGCGTGATCAGGGCGTCGGCCACATAGATGTTGGGCACACCGCTGACGACGACTTCTTCGCTCTCCAAGTTGTAATAAGCAGATTCAGCCTTGAATCGAAGGCTGTCTTGGGCCGGGTCGATGGAGACAAAGAAATTATCCTTCAGGTAGGCACTGGCCCCTTTGAGCTTCAGGTCCGAGGTCGATCGCTGGTAAGCACCGCTGACCAAGGAAGTCGCGTAGCGATGGCGGGGAAAAGAAGCGACTTCCTTGCCGACTTCTTTGCTTTCAAATGAAGAGTTGTGTCGAAACACATCGTAGGTGATGTCCACATTTTTGGCGATGAAGTGCACCAAGCTGGTGTCTTCCTTGTCCACAATCACAAAGTCTGAATGCGGTGCGGTGAAGGACATATCGCCAAATGCAAGGCTGTCGCTGACGATTTTGACTTGTCCCATGACGATCGTCCCGTTTCCGACCATGCCGTCTTTGCTGATCGCGAGGGTGCCAGTAAATTGCCCTTCCCCATCAAACACGCCGATGGATTCATATTCTGAGGCGATGGAAAGGAGGCTGTCTTTGGTGTACCAGCGATAGATGGCCGAGTTGGCCTCGACTTTAGGGAAGTACACCCCGCCTCGGTAGCCCCTCTGAAGGTTGAAGTAGCTCACCTTGGCCATCACGGAGTCGAAGTGAAAGACAAAGGAATCACTCTTCGCCACCGTACCAAGGTATTCTACACTTCCATTTCCTCGTAATCCGTTGCCGTCAAGGGTCACTGTGTTGTAGAATTTGCCATTGCCGTCGTAGATTCTGAATCCTTCCGGTGGTGCTTCTTTGACGAAGCCCAGCGAGAAGTCTTCCATCACGGCCAGCTCTTGTCGAAAGGCTGGGAAGATCTCTGAGGAATAGAATTCCCCCTCAAATCGAAGATTGTTCCCATCGAATTTCTCTAAACTATCCAGGACGAAGGGATCGAGAGAGAAAAACATTTTCTCCTTGGTGTAGATGCCAGCTTCGACTGTGGGCTTGTTCCAATAAAGATAGGACCTGCCATAAGAATCGAACACAGGGTATTCAGGGCGGGGTTTAATCCCTGATTTATTGCTGGGATGGTCAATGTAGAGAGCGCCAGTCACACCTTCAAACACCGTATTGCTCAGCGCGCGCTCCAAAGGACTTTGCTCGTAGCCTTCGGGCGGGTTGCGCACCAGCACAAATCGAATGGAGTCGATGGAGTCGCAAACGACTTTGTATGATTCGTAGTCAAAAGTAAAGGTCTTGCGCGTCGTGTCCATGCCATAGAGGTTGAGCTTTCCGGCGGCCATGGCTCCGGCAAAGTTGAGTCCCTGGTCTTTGAGCACAGTCACGGTTTTTTTCATGGGCACTGCCCGCACGAGTTGGGAGTCGCTGAGAGAAAAATAACTGACACCACGCATGTCGATGGTCATATTTTCGAGGTTCATCACCGCGTGAGCGCCTGTATCGACCTGCGAAATGATCTGAATGGCATCGTAATCTTTCTTTTCTCGAGCTGCCGCTGCCCAGTGGAAAAGCTTTGAGGTAGGCACAATCTCTTTGCTGAGTTTGTCATAGGTGATGAAACCTGAACCTTCGAGGGCAGGGAGCGCTCGTTCCAGGCTCACGACCGCATTCTTGTCTTGAAGGCGATACTCCTCAGTGATGCTGCTAGGGAAAATGGGCTTGCCTTCATTTGTCAGCGCGTATCGGTATATGGCTCCGATCGGGTGAAAAGGAATCAACCCCTTGAATTGGTCGAAACGAGACTTATTAAAAAATTCAAAGGACTCAATCGCCATCACCTTGTTTTCCCGGTCCACGAAGGCCGTAAAAGCCAACTCATCCGTGCGCATATCCCAGATGATGGTCTCGAAGTAGAGGAAGTAGTGGTGGTAAGAGCTTGTGAAGGGGATGCTCTTAAAATTTCCTCTTTTAGGTTTTTTTAGGATGACGGTGGTGTCTTGCACCGTGTAAAGGGCATCCATGGCCGGGTGATAGATGCTGTCTTCTGCGGAGGTATATAGCACAGCTTCCACCATTTTGCTCACCATCTTATCCAGGTCGAGTACGAAAGCATCGCCGCTGAGCTTCATCACCGTTTGGCCATTTCGGAGAATGTCCATTCGGGCAGGTATTTGTCGCTGGATCTTGAAGCTAGGAGCCGTCTCGTCTTCATATTCGTAGCTCTCCTCACCAGATGCTGCGATGGAGGGATCTTCATAAGACCAGTCGTCAGAGCCCCACTCCGTGTCGTCAGAGGAGGAGAAACTAGAGCCTGTCGCAGCAGAATAGTCCCAGCCGTCGTCGATGGAGGCATCGCTTCCCGCCTCGCTGGCACTAAGGTCGGAGCTGGACCAACTGCTGTAGAAGCTATCGTCTTCGCTGGCACCTTCAGGCACCACGGGAACATAGTCTTCATACACCGTGTAGGAAGTCCCAATGCGGCGAATGCCACGGAGCGAAAACCCCCCTTCGTAGCGAACATTCGGAATGAAATTGTCAATGACTACACCGCCTTCATGACTCTTGAAATAAGGATAATTGGCCTTATTCAGGGCACCGTGCCCGATGTTGCGATCTTCAAACATGCCCACGAGCGGCTCGGAAAGCAATCCTTGATAGTAGAAGGTCACTGTATCGACCTTCACCATGCTATAGTTGAGATTGAGTTGGTAGGGGCCGAAGTCGCAGTACACACTCTCGGCAGGCAGGCCCATTTTGGACCAATTGGTTCTTCCTTTTTTGCCGGTAAAACTCAATGCTACGAGGTTGAAATCGCCGCTGGTGCCATAAATATTGCTAGTGTCTTTGGCAGAGGCAAACTGAAGGTCCGTTTCAGCGAAGCGAATCACTGGCGCTTGATATTTTCCCTTATCGTCTTCAACTTCGATCATCATGAGACGGGGAGTATTTTGGCTGGCATACCAGTAAAATCTGTCCCGGCGCACCAAATATCCTTCCTGGATGTACTCTTTGAGGTTGCGCAAGTACTTGCTGCCCCGCACTACTTCCACGTTTAGCACCGCCTCCATGGTCGTGCTCAAAAAAGTGGTAGGATCAATTTTTACAAAAGACTCTCCCTCGTAGATGCTTGAAAACACGCTGGCATAGTTCGAGAGGTCAGGGACTGTTCGGTATCGCTTGCTCACCATGATATTGGTCAAGGTGATGAATTGGCTTTTGATGTCTTCGCCGATTTCTCCGCTCTCCCAAACTTCCGTGATGCGGCTGGCTTCTACACGACCTGCCTCATTGCGCTCTCCTTGTAGCGCTTGGGTAAACTCCGTAATAAAAACCGCCGGATCAGTGGCGAAAAAATCTACTCCGCTTCCCTGAGCCATTAATCGCTCAGAGAAAAAGCAGGAGGAAAAGAGCGTGGCCCCGAAAAGCAGGGCAGTCAGTAGATGGGATCGTTTCATCTTTGTAATGTTCATCTTTTCTTTGGTGGCTGAGCAGTCGCTCAGGCCATGTGTTTGTGCAATTCAAGGGCCATCCAAGTGCCTTCTTCCCAATCTTGCAGGAAGCGCAGGTGGTGTTGTTCGGCCTTGGCGAGAATCATGGACAAGTCTTCAGGCTGAAATCCGCTCAGAAGAAGAATGCCTCCCGCTGCTAGCCGATCGCTGTAGGCGGGGATGTCTTCCAACAGCACATTTCGGTTAATATTGGCCAAAATCACCTCAAATGTTTGATTGGGAATAGCGGAGGCATCGCCGAGGGCAACCTTCACCCGTTGACACTGATTGATCTCGGCATTTTCACTGGCATTTTCAAAGCACCAGGGATCGAAGTCTATGGCCAACACTTCTTTGGCCCCCATTTTTTCAGCCAAAATGGCCAAAACACCCGTGCCAGTACCCATGTCCAGAACTGCACGATCTTGTAGGGAAATCCCTTCCATCGCCCGAATCATCAATTGGGTCGTGGCATGGTGTCCAGTACCAAAAGACATTTTGGGCGTGATTCGAAGGGTGAATCGAAAATCGGGAAGCTCTTCATGAAAGTCGCTGATGATTTGGCACAAGTTTCCCACTTGGACGGGAGGATAATGCGCTTCCCAGCTCTGGTTCCAATTCTGTGCGGCAAGATCGTCCAAGCTGTAGTCCGACGTACCGAGTTGTACCACATCCAGCACCTCCTGGAGGGCTTGAGGGTCGTAATCTGCCGCAGGAAGATAGGCATGAAATCCTTCCTCATTTTCCCAAAAGCCTTCATAGCCGATATGGCTGAGCAAGGCAATGAGGACGTCCCGCTGCGCAGCAGGCACCCGAATTCGCAGTTCCTTAGTAGGGCTATTGGTCATCCTGAAAAGGGAGTTACCGATGAAATCGCAAAGTACAGGATGTTTCTATAGGCAAGGAGATCGATCGATCAACAGGGAAGATGAAAAATTGTCACTGTTATCGGGCGAATACCCCCTTTTTCATGGTTATGAGAAGGGCGCAAGGAGTGATTCAGTTCCTTTTGGCGGTGAATGACGCCTACATCCATAGCCGAGGCTGACCCAAGGCAACTTGATGCGAGACTGACTGGTGAGACCAGAAGTTAATTGCTGCAACCAGCGGCGGAGCGAAAGTCGGTGTAGGCGATAGAAAAGTTGGCCAATCCTCTGTTTTCCTCGAATCCAATGGTGAAGTCGGCAAAAGCGCGCACATCGGTGAAATACCAAAAGCCAGCCCGGTCAGCGAAAGCTTCTCCATCTTCCCGAAACACAACAAGATCGGCAAAACTCTCAATGTCATCTAAGAAGACGCGGTATTGAGCAAAAGAGGATTGCTCTTCGACGTACACAGCACCGAAGAGCTGGCAGTATTCTGGAGGTGCCAGTGGACTAGACTGGGGAGGGGCAGGGGCCGCGCCAAGCATCAAGCTGAGGGCAAGAATGAATAGAGGCGCTCGCAGAGAATGAAAGATGGCTGATTTCATGATGGAAGATACGGTGTCTTGATGGATAAACGGATGCAAAGGCGCTTGTCGTCTGACAGCTTACGCAATTTTTGCACTACTCCCCAAGGTAAGCAATCACTTTGAGCTCAATGGCGATGGGTGTGGGCAGAGAATCTATGCCCACGGTCGTGCGGCAGGGCTGATGATCGCGGAAATAATCTGCATAAATACGGTTGTAGGTCTCGAAATCATCTTTCATGTTGGTAAGAAACACTGTCACGTCCACCATGCTCTCCCAAGAAGCGCCAGCCTCTTCGAGAATCCAGCGCACATTTTGGAACACGCTGTGGCACTGAGCCTCTATGTCGTAGGTGAGCACGTGGTCATTTTTGTCTTGAATACTTCCGGGGATGACTCGGCTCCCGCGCTGCCGGGGGCCTACGCCTGAGAGGTACAAAAATGGCCCTACTTTGAGGGCGTGAGGGTAGAGACCAACTGGTTCGGGTGCTTGGGAGGAGTCGTGTCGGTGAAGATCTGACATGGTATTGGGGATATAACTGTAAGTGGAATGAAAAGCAAAGTCAAAAAAGACAACGAGAAGATAACAGTGAAACCTAGCACATATAGAGGGAAGATGGGAAGGGACCCTAAAGAGTGCATAGCTAACAAATTTCACAATTTTTTTTACAAGCTCTTGCTTAGGACGGGGTGAAGCACTTATCTTTGCTCCCCGTAATCGAAGAGAGAAATCGATTAGCTCTTTGATTGACCCATGGTGTAATTGGTAACACAGCAGATTTTGGTTCTGTTATTCAGGGTTCGAGTCCTTGTGGGTCAACAACTTGTATGTCATCTCCAATCAAAATATTCTCCGGGTCAGCCTCCCGGTATTTGGCGGAGAAAATATCAGACTTCTTCGGTTCTCCTCTAGGTGAAAACGACTTGCTGAAGTTTAGCGACGGCGAGATGCAGGTTCACTACAAGGAATCCATCAGGGGGTCTGATATTTTTATTGTGCAGAGCACATTTCCACCAGCCGACAACTTGATGGAGTTGCTGCTGTTGATTGATGCGGCAAAGCGCGCATCAGCCAATCAGGTGATCGTGGTAATGCCCTATTATGGCTACGCCAGGCAAGATCGCAAATTCATGGCGCGCGTTTCGATCGGTGCTAAGCTCGTAGCAAATGTGCTCGTGGCTGCTGGAGCCGACAGGATCGTGACGATGGATTTGCACGCAGGCCAGATTCAAGGCTTTTTTGATCTGCCCTTCGACCACTTGGATGCGACTGCAGTGTTCGTTCCTTATTTAAAGAGTTTGGACCTCAGCAATCTGGTCATTGCCTCTCCCGACATTGGTGGGTCTGCAAGAGCCAGAAAATACGCTGACTTTCTCGGAGCCGACCTGATCATCGTGGACAAGCACCGCGTTCGTCCTAATGAAGTCGCCTCTATGCAGGTCATCGGAGATGCCAGAGGTAAAAACGTGGTCCTCGTGGACGACCTGGTGGACACCGCAGGTACCATAAGCAAGGCTGGAGACATCCTCATGGAGGAAGGCGCCTTGTCTGTGAGAGCCTTGGCCACCCATCCGATCCTTTCTGGACCCGCTTACGAAAAAATCGGCCAATCGCAACTGTTGGAGTTAGTGGTCACTGACACCATTCCTCTCAAGCAGTCACACGAAAAGATTAGAGTGTTGAGCGTAGCACCACTTTTTGCCAAGTGCTTCCGCAAAATCCACAACTTTGAGTCCGTCAGTTCATTGTTCCTCTGAAGAATCCCGAGTCGATGAAAACTACCGAATTAACAGCCAGCTCCCGCGACTCCGTCGGAAAGCGCAGTACCAAATCTCTCCGCAACGACGGTCAGGTTCCCGGCGTGATTTACGCAAACGGAAGCACTAAGCACATTTTCGTGGACGCAAAGGCGGTGAAGCCAGCTGTCTATACAGCAGAGACTTTCATTGTAAAGGTCGCGCTTGATGGAGTCGTTCACGATACAATCGTCCGTAAGGCTGATTTTCATCCAGTGACGGAGAAAATGACGCACATCGAGTTGCTTCAGGTGACCGCAGATAAGCCCGTCACAATTACCCTTCCTCTCAGAATGTCTGGTGTGCCCGCAGGGGTGATTAAAGGGGGAAAGCTGGCTGTGAAACTGAGAAAAATCACAGTCAAAGGCATTGCTTCTGAATTGCCGGACTCTATTGATGTCCCCGTAGGTCACATGGACCTTGGTCAGACCATCAAAGTAGGAGACGTGGATTTCGGAGGTCTTCAAATCCTGACTTCCCCTTCCGTAGGAATTGCCAGTGTCGAGATCCCAAGAGCACTTCGCTCCGCCTCTGCTGGGAAGAAATAATTTTCCTCGTCTTTGGGCATGGAGAATCGATCAAAAGCATCGAAGCCAAGTAAAATGGCCCAAATAGTCGTCGGGTTGGGCGACAATACCGTACTTGTTAGAACATACGCTATACAAAGACCAATCCCTTGCTGGATTGGTCTTTGTGTTTCGGGACACACGAGATCGCTAAGCATTCCCCTTTTACAATGAAATACCTGATCGCCGGACTGGGAAACATAGGTTCTGACTATCGTGACACCCGACACAATATCGGGTTCATGGTGCTCGACCACATGGCCCAAAGTCAGGGACTGATCTTCGAGCCGGATCGGCTTGGAGACACGGCCGTGCTCAAGTACAAGGGAAGGCAATTGGTGCTCCTCAAGCCCTCCACCTTCATGAACCTCAGCGGCAAAGCGGTGCGATATCACCTGGATCGCCACAGTCTGTCCGTAGATCGATTGCTTGTCATCACGGATGATTTGGCGCTGCCATTTGGGCGGGTGAGGCTCCGTGGCAAAGGCTCCGACGGTGGACACAATGGGCTCAAACACATTCAAGAAACCCTTGGCACTCAGGCATATCCGCGACTGAGGGTAGGAATCGGTAGCGAATTCGGTTCTGGCCAGCAGGTGGATTACGTGCTTTCGCCATTCTCAGCCGAGGAGCGAGGCGAGCTTCCTGCATTGATAGAAAAATGTATGAAAGCAGCGCTTGATATCTCCGTCATCGGCCTTGAGCGAACGATGAACGAGGTAAATCAGCGCTAGGAAGTCCCTGTCTTGAGAGAAGATAAGGGGAAAGAAGATTCCAATCGTTCTGGTGTTTTGTCCGTTCAGACAGGATCGCTCTGTACACGGATCAAGGATGTGTAGTTTTGTTACTATCCCTTCAGCACAGGGCGATCTTCCATTTACCATCCCTCCCCATTGATTCGGAATCAGACGCATCTGTTCTCCGAGTGGCCCGCTTTATACCATCGGACACATGGATCAGAATCACACTCCCCAAGAATATTTCTCGCTCACCCCAGCTTCCGATTCCTCCGAATCTTCTGAGTCGAGGGGCTATCAAGATAGTCCTCGTCCGCTCTATGAAGACACGACCCTCACTGCCCTTAAAAAGCAGGTAAGACAGCTCGTAGAAATTGAGGCAATTCTTGTTGAGGTTGGACAGACTTGCTCCCAAGTGCGCCGGGCATTATCAGCCTTGGCACCTGCGCTGGAGGTGCATATGCACGGACTTCGCTCCGAAGCGAGTCGCTGGCAAAAGGTGGCTAGGCAGGCAGAAGACAAGTATGCGGAAGCGTTCGAAGGCTTGGAAGAAAAAATGGGTGCTCTCCATCAGCATCTGGACCATGCCGAAAAACGTTTGCAAGAGCAACATCAGCAAGAGCTTTCCAAGCTTCGCTCCGAGGCAGAATCCTTGCGAAAAGCTTTGGCGCAAATCAAAAAGCCAGATCTCAATGGCACTGAGACCTCGATCTCAGGCGAACAAGATGCGGATTCTGCCTCTGACGTGTTTGAATTATAGAATATAGCAATCGTCCAAGAAGTTCGACTCACCATACTCACATTGATGAGGGCGATCTTACTGTCGCTTGATTCGCAGCGGCTGGCCCACTTTGATGAGATTTCCGTTGAGCGAATTCAGTCGCTGCAACTCAGCCACGTCCACCCCATATTGTCTGGAGATACTGTAAAGGGTTTCTGTCCTTCGGACGGTATGTATGAGAAAGCCGTCTTGAAATGAACCAGCATCCCCGGACGGGGCAGCAGGTGTCGGACGCTGAGGCGCGGGAGTAGAAGGGCGGCTGGGATTAGAAGTTCCCCCCGAAAAAGGATCATTGCTGGTGAACATGTCCGGGAGGTTTCGTGTCTGCTCTGCCAGCATGTCTTGCAACTGCTGCACCCGCTCTACACGATAGATGTTTCCTTGTGGATCTACAAGAAAAGACGATGGCAGGGAATTGTGCTGAAAGCCCTGCTTGAGATACTCATAGTCTTCTACCTGCGATAAGAGAACATGCGTACCGGGGAGTTGTTCCCGGGCCATGGTATTTTTCCAGATGCTTGGATCCCTGTCTCTTGACAGAAAAAAGAAGCGAACGGGCTTTTGCTGAAAGTTAAAGTAGGTAGCCTTGAGTGCCGGTAGTTGGTAGAGTGAATTGCTGTTCCAGCTTGCCCAGAAGGTGACTACCCATATTTCTTGGCGATTACTCCGTGAAAAGTCTTGGCAAAGATTCAAAAAGGAGGCAAAGTCCAGGGTATCGCTCCGATATTGTGGCTGTGCCGTCAAGGGAGCGTAGAGCAATGGGAAGAGCAAGAGGGTCAGCGAAATATGTTTTCTCATGATCTTTTTACCTGTAAGCAAGGGAGAAGGCCCTGATTTGTACGCTGGTATGAGGGGCGTCAAACGTGGAAGCTGTGTAACCACTTGATTGGATGAACAGCCAAACTCGCGTTCAATTACTCGTTTTTGGCGGATGCGTATGAGATGCGTATGAAAGGACTAACGAGCGGTACTCACGCTTTTTGGAAATCTGCAACTCGGACAAACAATATACGACCTTTCCGAATCACCTGGCGATTATTCAATAAGATTTTGCAGTCTCGAGGTCACAAATCGATACAATTGTTGAGGTTTGGTCTTTCTCCACACGACATCATCAAGGTAAGGGCTCCAAAACACGTACCCATTGATCCCATATCGGACCATTTCTTCCTGCAATTCTTCTCGAAGACGAATGGCGCAGATCCAGCCGTCCTCCAACTCGTCCTGTAGCGCTTGGTAGTAATCGTCGGACTGGAAATAGCCATGGAAGACATTTTCACAAATCAGAATAAATTGTCGGATGCCGTGATCAATGAGGTAGGTTAAACAGTTTTCGGCTAAGAGCTTGAAGTCGTTGTCAAACAGATCATTCCATTCGCCAAATAGTTCCAAAATCGCAAATCCTTCGCGATAATCTGCATATAAGATCTTGACCAGCAGGCTTTCTGACCCAAAATCGTCCCAGAAGGGATGTGCAGGAATGTTGTAAATGCGCCGGTCGTATTCGAACAGATTGTGCTCCACCTCATGAAAAGGAGAGCGATTGTCTTGGTCATGGCTATACTCTGCCAGCCACCCAAAAAAGGGTTCTATGTCACGAAGTTCTTTCGACATACGACTGCGAAACTCTGAAAAATGCTGTAGATGATAAAGTGTTTACGGAGGATCTTGTCATGATTTTACGGCCTTTTTATCGGGAGACGATCGGTTGAGGTTTCGCTGGCTTATCAACTGACTTATTGTCTTATATCCCTGCCACATACCCACAGTTATTCACGATCAAGCATTTGTTCTAATTTGTTGTGAAAACAGGCTGAACACAAATAGAAAAAATACGATGCAAGGAAAAGTGCCTCCATGTAAGATTTTTGTCTATTTTTACTTCGCGAAGGAACGATATAGGGATTAGAACAACGATGATGTCAGGAGGGTTTTAGATGAAACCCTGTCCATCCAGATCCGTTTGAATGGGTCCGAAGTTATTTCACACTTCCGTGGAAATGAGAGTATTATCTCAATTTTAGCACAAGAAATTTACTTTCACCAACTCTCTCCTTACGCTAGCCGATTACTTTATGAAACAGTTCCAGGTGCTTTCCTATTTGACGCTTATGTCCCTTCCACTTTTGGTCTGGAGCCAGACGCCTCAAGTCAGAGAACGCAACTATGTGAATGATAATCCTCCCTCTCATCTTTATTTGAACCTGCATGTACCCGCAGGAGAACTGTATTTGCAAGCTTCGCCTAGCTGTGGCCTTGCCCAAACAAAAGTGATATCTCGAGACAGTTCCACCAAGTGGATTCTGGAAAACAGCCCTTCCAGAGGCGGAAACGTTCATCAGGAAGGGGTGCTTCATTACCATGAAATTGCTACTAGCCCCGCAGCAGGACATCAAGCCAACCTCCGGCACACCTACCGGGTCGATCCTATGGCTTCTCAGCGTGAACTATCTTCGATTCGATCAGAATATCTTCCCGATCCCACCCAAAGCACTGATCTCACCTTGCACCTCGGCAAAGGCAGTACCCTCTTAGATCTTTCTGGTCTCACGCTCAATAAACTAACAGTAGAATCCGCCTTTTCTGATCTCGTGGTTTCTTATAGCAAACCTAATCAGATGGCTATGCAAATGATGGCCATTCATGTTGCCAATGCAGATGTCGTCCTGAAGCACATGGAACTTTCTCGCGCACAGCTGATTCGCGTCCAAAATGATATGGGAGGAACTCGCCTGCTACTCGGTAGAAGGCAAGCTTCTATCACAGAACATCCGATTTTTGAACTAAAAAATGGCGTTGGGGATTGTAAGATTTTCGTAGAGCGGTCTCATCCAGTGCGAGTCCTCGTCAAAACGGGCGTGCTCGCCAAAGTCGTCATGGAATCGGGATCAGGTTTTGAGGAAGTAAATAAATCGGGCGTCGTTACATATGAAAATGCTTCCGCCATCGGAAAGCCCAACGATAAAGTCACCATGATCCACTGCGACCTCGACTTTGGTGAACTTCTGCTGATGTCACGATAGCTGCCACGCTTGAATCACCATACATTCTTCTACATTTAGATAGACTAGATAGACGCGAACAGATAGCCACGAAAGATCTCTCCCAGAAAAAAATATCTGCACAGTACCACATCATAAGCCACGAAAATACACTTGTGGTGATGACTTGATCAACCATAAGTTCCCAGTTTCGCCCCCTTTTTTTTAGTTACTTTGCGGGCTGCAAACAAAGGGAATCATGGCGGACAAAGACTGGAAACACCAGATGGACAAAGTCCTGGAGCAACTAGGCAAACTAGACCAGAAGTACAGCGGATTAGGGCAGGATATGGTATCCTATCTCGAAGGCCTATACTACTCCAATGGTCTCACTTACTGGGATTATATTCATCTCGACAGCCTGCTCGGCCTCCAAAATCCCCGAACTCCCTTCTCGGATGAGGTAATTTTTATTTCTTATCACCAGATCACCGAGTTGATGTTCAAGCTGGTGAAGCTAGAATTGGATACTCTCACCACAGACAAGGGGGAGCGCAGCGAATTTCTGGATGTTGCCAATTGGATCAAGCGGGTGAAACGGATGAACAATTACTTCCGCCACCTCAGCAGTAGCTTCGACATCATGGTGACGGGGATGGACAAAGATGAATTGCGAAAATTTCGAATGGCTTTGCTCCCCGCTAGTGGCTTTCAATCCGTGCAGTTTCGCCACATCGAGATCATGAGCACCTCGCTCAATCGCTTGATTGTGAACGATGCCGAAGACGACGACGCTGGTGCGATAGCAGATCTCTATCCCAAAATGTATTGGAAGCAAGGGGGGATTGACTTGAGCACCGGCAAGAAAACGATCACGCTCGAAGCCTTCGAAGAAAAATACGACGAACCCCTGCTCCAGTTGATTCACAAGTTCCAAACGCGGAACGTAGAATACCTTTTTCTGCGATCGACCGAGAGCATCAGGCACAATGAGGAACTGATCGCTTGCTTGCGAGAATATGACGCGCACGTGAACGTATTTTGGAAATTGGCACATTTGGCTGCTGCATCCCGGCACTTGATCTACGGAGAGAGGCACGTGGAAGCCACTGGCGGCACCAACTGGCGCGAGTTTCTGCCACCGAAATACCAGCGGATCATCTTTTTCCCTGGCCTATGGTCTGAGCAGGAAAAAGCCGATTGGGGAAGGGCCGCAGTGATGCAGCACACCCCTTGAGCATCAGTCAAGATACAGGATCAAGTGGCGGCCCAAAGCCAACGGGCTAAGTTCTCTTGTGGGAACAGGCCGAACGATTGAATAGAAGTCTTGGAGGCGGATCTATCTGGCAGCCTGACAAAGTGGCTTCTATCGTCTTTTGGCAGCCTTTTTGACGTGCTGTGTATCCGGTCTGAAGCTACCCTTCGTGATAGAAAGGTAGGCAAGGAAGGGGAAATGTATTAGTGAAAAAAGACAGAACAAGCAAGTAGCTTCCCTGTGAAAGTTCTTTTATATTTGAAAAGAATGAAGCGAGGAAAACAGGCAAGAAATCGGATCTGAACCCATGGAAGGATCATTCGGATTTCATGACTACGAGGAGCATCAGGCCAAGCAGAGCGCCCGCGAATTTGAGCGGATGCTACAGGAAGATGGGCACGGGTTTCTCGATTTGGTGGAGGTCGATCAGATCTACCAGTATTATTTGCGTAGCAATGAGATGACCAAGGCGGAGCAGCTCATTGTTTATGCCCTCCAAACGCACCCTACCAGCCCAGAACTGTATCAAAAGCAGGCCCAGATTGCTGCCGAAAAAGGCAATGTCGAGGAAGCACTCGACAGTATCCTCTATGCACGGCGCCTGGCGCCCACGGAGCGGGATTATCTTCACTTTCATGCCGATATTTTGGCTCAAGGAGAAGAATATAGTGAAGCAATTGGGATGCTGAGAGAGCATTTGTTGCTTTCTGATCAGCCCGAAGAGCTGCTCCTGCAAATGGGCAACATTGCCCAGATTGCCCGATCTATCGAGGAGAGTGAAAGCTATTATCGCCAAGCTTTAGAGTGGGCGCCCGATTTTGAAGACGCCCTCTATGAGCTTGCTTTTCTGCTCGAAGCCGAAGATCGAATCCAAGAGGCGCTCGACCTCTATGAAGCATTTCTGGATGATTACCCTTTCAGTCTGGGCGTGTGGTATCACTTTGGCAATCTCCTCCGGAAAGTCGGTAACTTTGAGAAAGGCTTGGAAGCCTATGAATACGCCCTCGCCATAGACGAAGACTTCGCGCCAGCTCACTTCTCTCGCGGGCAGGTGCTGATTGACTTGAATCGGCACTTGGAAGCGCTTCGCTCCCTGCTGTCAGCGATCTCCTTGAATGACAAGGACATGGCGGCGATCTATCACGCGGCAGAATGCTTTGAGCGATTAGAGATGTATCGCGATGCCATCCGGTATTATAAGATGGCGGCTAAATTAGATCCTGACTATTTAGACGCTTGGGCAGGGCTGGCATTTTGTCTGGAAAAGTGCGAGAAATACCTTGAAGCCATTCATTATTACCAGAAAGCGCTCCGTCTCGACGACGAAAATCCGGACCTGTGCCTTTCTTTAGCCATCTGTGAATACAAGCTGGAAAATCGGCATGGCGCCTACCTCTACCTTCGCCGGGCGATACAGCTCGCACCAGATGAGATGGCTTTGTGGCAAGACTGGGCACAGTTGCTCTACGACACGCAAAACTTTCTTGGAGCAGTGACCTACCTTGAAGAAGGAATCAAGCGAAATAGCAATGCGACTGAGCTTTACTACCAGTGCGCGGCATATTGCTACGAAGCTGGCCTTCGCGAAAAGGGACTCCTTTATCTGGAAAATGCGCTCCTCATGGACTTCGAAGGGCACTATTTGCTCTTCCACATTGATCCTACGTTGCGACATGAGCCACAAATTATGTCCCTCATTGAGCAGTACAAATAGTCTTAGCTTCTGAGTTGCTTTCCTTCTTCCTCTTGGTTCCTGCCTTGCACACCGACGGTGCACATCAATCAGGTAGGGACACTACTGAATGAAGACATCTACTTCATGACATAGCTTGGACGAATGCTGTTGCGTTGGCATCTATTCGAAACCTCCTCAACGTCGCAGGCAACTGAGCCACTCGAAAGCATCGATCATGAATAAATCCCTCTTCTTCCTAGGTTGGTGGCTCCTAGTGAGCCTCTCTCTGTGTGCACAGCATGTGGACCACCGCAATTGCGGCACACAGGAGTCAGATTCCTTGCGCCGGTTGCAGTACCCAGAAGTTGGCAGCAGGACAGAATTCGAAGCTTGGATTCAAAGAATGTCAGCTCAGGGAAGAAGTTCCAACACCAGAGGAGAGATCTTGACCCTCCCTTTGATTGTACACATTATCCACAACGGAGAAGCCCAAGGCGTAGGGAATAACATTAGTTATGAGCAGGTGACGTCACAAATCGAAGTCCTCAACGAAGACTTTCGACGCCTCCCAGGCACTCCGGGGTTTAATAACAACCCTGCCGGAGCAGATACGGAAATCGAATTTTGCCTGGCTACGATTGATCCCGCGGGAGTTCCGATGCTAGAACCGGGGATCAACAGGATCGACCGAGGCCTCAAGGGCTGGAATGCGCCTCCTTACACGATGAATTACGCAAATAGCATCATCAAGCCGCAGACCCAGTGGGATCCTACACAATATTTGAATGTCTGGGTGATGCCGCTCTCCAGTGGTCTTTTGGGTTTTGCTCAGTCTCCCGATGCTTCGACCCTAGGAGATATTCCCCTCGTGGGTGGTGCTGCCTCTGCTGATGGTATTGTCATTCGACCCATTTCGTTTGGGCGAGTCGGCAATGTTTCAGCGCCCTTTCACCGAGGAAGGACCATGACCCACGAAATGGGTCATTTTCTCGGTCTGCTTCACCCCTCCGGTGATGGAGGCTGCGCCGTAGATGATGGCTGTTCAGATACACCCACAACTGCTGCACCTAATTATGGATGTACATCAGGGGCGAGCTCTTGCGGATCGGTCGATATGATCGAAAATTACTTGGAGTACACCAACGATGAGTGTATGAACATCTTCACTTTGTGCCAAAGAGACCGAATGCATACTGTATTGGCAAATTCTCCGCGACGGGGCTCCTTGGCTCAGTCCACGGTGTGCTCGCAATCGGTGCCTCCGGCGGTCCTGTACAAAGCTTCCAGTCGAAAACTTTGTGCTGGCGAAAAGGTGCAGTTCACCGATCTTTCGCTGTACCAGCCCAATACGTGGTCCTGGACATTTCCGGGAGGCACGCCTGCGACCTCTTCGCTTCCTAATCCGTTGGTGGAATATGCCCAGCCAGGGATCTACGCCGTGACCCTCACGGTGAGCAATGCTTATGGGAGCACCACCCGAAGCGACATAGACTATCTGGTTGTGAATGCTTCAGGCCAGGCGGGCTTTTTTATTGAAGACTTCGAAGGGGGAGTCCCTGCCACATGGGAAGTCGATAATCCCGACCAAAGCTTCACTTGGTCGGCGCGCCAAGTCGAAGGTCAACCATCCGGGGTGCTGGCAGCTTGGGTCAATTGCTACCAATATCCTACAGTCGGGCAGCGAGATCGGTTAACCTCACCCCTCATCGACCTTCGAAATTATAGCAATGTACAACTAAGTCTCGACCATGCATATCGACGGTACCAAGGAAGCAATCTTTCGAGCGATTCTTTGATCATCTATGCATCCGCTGATAGCGGCAAAACTTTCCCCTTTCGCTTGATCGCTTTGGGCGAATCAGGTGCCAGAGAGTTTGCTACCGCGGGGGACACTACTGGGCTGTTCATTCCCAAAGTCGCCTCTGACTGGTGTTTTGCAGGACCATCACCCAATTGTATTCAATTGAGTTTGGCGCAGTTGGAGGGAAAACCAGGTGTGCGCCTGCGGTGGGAGACCTACAATGATTATGGGAATGCCATTTTTATCGACAATATCACCCTGACAGGATCTTGCTTGGTTACTTCGATCAGCGATCCTGTGCCTCCGTTACAAGTAGAGGTGTTCCCTAATCCTGTCAATGCATGGGTCACCATTCGGTTGTCGGAGCTGCAATCCGGAATGGTCAACATCCTGCTGCGTGACTTGCAAGGCAGGCTGTTACAAGATCATCGAGAAGTGAGGGATGCAGGGAGCTTCGAATGGGATATCGACATGGAATGCTATCCTACAGGCATTTACCTCATAGAGGTCGAGACGAGGGAAGGTCGCGCCTGGAAGCGGGTTCTCAAGGAGTAACAGGCGCGCCTGACCACAGGGCCAAGAGCTTTGGCACATGAATGATGCCCCATACGATTCCTGAAAAAATAACAGATAAAAGCACGGCGCCTGCCGCAAGGTCTTTGGCTTTTTGTGCCAAAGGATGAAAATCAGGAGAGGCGAGGTCTGTGAGAAACTCCAAGGCCGAGTTGAGGGCTTCTGCTGCCAATACAAGACCGATGCACAGAAAAATGAAGCACCACTCGGTAGCCGAAATATCAAGGCTTGCGCCAAGAACCACGATTAGCAGCATCGCGACAAGATGTATTCTGGCATTGGCTTGGGTCGCAAACAAAACCCCAATCCCTCGAAAGGCAAAGGTGAAACTTTTTGCGCGGCGTACCAGATATTCCCTCAGTGGACTCATCTGACAAAAATAGTCATCCATCGCGGAATTGTCTTCTGTAATTGCAGAAAAGGTGCCTGGAAGAGGGAGTATTTTGGCGCTTTGCTGAAGGTAAGTCGAAACGCAGAAGCTACGGCTTGCTTCGCAGTGGGGCAAAGGAGCGGGAGCTTCTGCGCTATTTTTCTCTGCAAATTAGCGAAACAGCAGCGGCGCAAATTGATACAAATTGTCCCGCCACACAGGCCACGTATGCCCGCCGGGATATTCATAATATGTGTGGCGGATGCCGAGCTCCTTGAACCGGGTGAGCATGGCTTGGCAATTGTCGTAGGCAATGTCTTCTTTGCCACCCATGGCAATCCAAAACAGTTTCAAGTTGTCGTTGACATCTGCCTTGTGAGTCTTGAGGAATTCATACTGAGCGCCCGAAATCTCTTGTTGACGAGGCAGCCACCCTGAACTGAACACGCCCAGGTGAGAAAACAAGTCGGTGTTGTATAATCCGGCATAGAGCGTTTGGAGCCCACCCATCGACAGGCCTGCCAAGGCGCGATGGGAGGCATCGGTTTTCGTGCGAAACTCACTTTCCACAAAAGGAATGACCATCTGTTTCAATTCTGCCTCAAAGAGCTTCAGAAAGTCTTCGCCAAACCCGGGGCTGGTGACATTACCGTCAAGCATGACCACGAGCATAGGCAGGGCCTTTTGCTCCGCAAAGAGGTTGTCGAGGATCAAGTCGGTCTTGCCCTGCGTGGCCCAGCCACGTTCGTCTTCACCGCCGCCGTGCAAAATGTACAACACGGGGTATTGGGTATTGGTCTGCTTGTCGTACCCAGGAGGGGTGTAGATCATCATTTGCCGCCACGAACGTGTGACTGTGGAAAAGTAGCGCTTCTTGCGAATGTCGCCGTGGGGCACGTCCCGGAGGTCATAGTATTCTTCCCGGTTCAGGGGAATTTCGATGCCGCTGGCCATTCTGCCCATTCCGTAAAACGACTCGCTGGCTGGATCGGCAAGCGCTACCCCGTCGATCAGCAGCGAATAATAGTGAAATCCTTCGCTTTGTGGTTCGGTGGTACCTGTCCAGAAGCCTTCGGCATCTTTTTCGAGGTCGTATTTTTTGCCAAGGTCGATCTGCATGGTTTGCGCTTCCGGTGCCTTGATACGAAACATCACGCGGTTGTCGGGCAAGATCTGCGGATACTGGGCATTGCGCACATTGGTGGCGGCGGGCAGCCCGATCACGCTGTAGTGATCGAAGGTAGCAGGATCCTGCGGCTGAAACAGCAGCCGGGAAAACATGTACAGATCATTTTTCCACACCTTGAAATCATGCCCGCCGGGTTCTATATAAAAGATGTGGGGCACTCCCTTGATTTTTAGGTATTGATGTGTGCGCTGGCTAATTCCCATTAGTCGGTCTTCGTTACCGCAGGAGATCCACAAGAGTTTCAGGTCGTTTTTTGCTGCTTCGGGGGCAGGAAGCAGGTTTTCGGGGCTTCGGGTATTGGGAGCGGAGGAGAAGCCGCCTACCCAGGCAAAATGGTCGAGGTTGCCGAGGCCGAAGTTAAGCGACTGTCCGCCACCCATGGACAAACCCGCCAAGGCACGGTACTCGCGATCCTTGAGTACGGGGTATTTTTTTTCGATAAAAGGAATGAGGTCATGGAGCAAATCCTGCTCAAAGGTGGCAAAGGCCTGTACCCGGGTGCTGTCGAAGATATTGCCGACAGCGCGGTCATCGGGCATGGCCCGACCGTTGGGCATGACCACGATCATAGGTTCGAGGTGATTGGCGGCGTAGAGGTTGTCGAAAATCACCTGCGGGTTGCCTTGGGAGAGCCATTCTTTCTCATCGCCACCGATTCCGTGTAGGAGATACAACACAGGGTATTGTTTGTTTTTGGCGTAGCCGGGCGGCGTATAGATGATGGCCCTGCGCTTGTTGCCCACGGTTTTGGAGGGGTATAAGATCGTGTCGATTTTTCCTTGCGGCACTTCCGGGTTGGGGAGGTCAAAGCCTTCTGGCGCTTGTTTGACGATCGTTTGCGCGTGCGCGATCGGGGCAATCAACAGAACAACAATCAGGGTAAGGAGGAGTCTCATAATCGCAAGGGTTGGTAGTTTTCCGAATGTCAGCTTTTTTTTCCGCCCTTCTGACATTTTCCACCCTGCCGCTGAGGTAGAGATATTTTACTGGCTATCGCTAAGTTCTGGGTGTGTAATAGTAAAATCGAGGTGTTTCAGTGTTGATCGCAATGTTTTTTCGCTACTATATTGGGTGTTTTTTTAGGGAAGAGGCCGCTGTCTGGATTATAAAAGTGACAGTCGCTATGCGCCTGAACGGAACGTTCGGTACTGCTGCTTCTACCTTTTTTGTAAGTCGCGACGCGCTTGGATCTCTAGCTTGAATTTGCTATTTCAGGCCCCAAGCATCAACGCGCCCACCAGGCACAAGAAACGAAAGAAAAAAGGACTAGGCTTCCCAAGCGGGTGTGAACACCGAAAATTCGGGATCTACATAGTCAATATTTAAAGTTAAAAAAAGGGTTAAACATCTGGTATTCCGGGGTGTAACTACGTGCTTCAATTTTTACCCAATGTGAAACCATTCAATTCCAGTACATCCCTCAGATTCTTAGCGGCTGACACCTTGGTCCAATCAGACCCATACAAGCCATCCCATCGGCGGCAATATCTTCAACACTAACCCTTTACATCAACTTAATTCATGGGTTGTCCAGTACGCAGTTGGAGCGAATTTGCGATGTAGTCTTCTTTGGTGTTTCGCTTATACTCTTTACAACTTTCGGCCTGCACGATAAAATCGTATATCTATTTCTCAAAAACCTATCCTCTAGGAATAAGGGGGATGAACTTACTTGATTTTTTGTACAGATACAGAAAAACACTCGCCTTTTCAATAAAGGAGGTGAAGCGTTGTATCCCGGATTCGAGCGGGAAAGCCTGCTCCACTGGCAGAAAAAGGGACAGATTGTTCTTTCGCAATGGGTGGTACAACGTAGCGGGTCACATTGAGCGTGAGGACCACCTGTATTGGGTGGCCAATAAAATCTATCGCCCGTCTTACGTGTCGCTGGAGATGGCCTTAGAGATCACTTTATGACAATTTCTGCTTCCACGTGCAAAATAAAGCCTGTCTTTTTGAGAAAAGCTTTTTTGTATTCGAACTTGAGCTCTTGAAATTTTGGATGCTTTCGGTTACAGGCAAAGGCTTTTTTTTGCTTGAATTTACTGAGATCATGACTTGATCCCAGCAGCCTGATGGTGTTTTCCAACTGGTGCATCGCATCGGGGAGCCACCCGCCGGTTCTCTGTTTTTTCAGTTCGACGAGGTAGAGCCGATCCGTAAAGGTCAGCATACCATCGCATGTGCTTTCTTTGTCTTGGGTTCCCGGTTTGAATACCGATATGCAATGATCAATTGCGGTAAATGCGACGTACCTCCGCTGGGGATTTTTTACTGTGGCAATCCATTCCGCAGCAATACGAACATCTGTATATGCTTTCGTCCCATCTTGGTCATCACAGATTCCGAAAACTTCGTCTGTTCTTGAGGGCTCCTGACAATCTGTCTGCAAGAAATTCACCTTCATAGTTCCTGCTCGATTTCAAGCAATGAATCGAATAACTGGTTGCCTTCGGCAAGGGATGCGTTCAGGTAATTTTGGTCGGAAGGAATGCCTTCAAAGGTCGGGAGTCGTTTGATCGTGCCGTTTGTTTCATTGAATTCATAAATCACAACGTCTTCTGGAAAAATCAAAGATTGCGCCGGAACCAAGTCGTGTAGCTGCGTCAACAGTTTTTCCGATCGGCCTATCTTCCTGCTCAAATCTCCTCCTTGGATGGCAATGCTTACATAATTGATGATATAAGGGCTGTGAGTGGTCATGATCAATTGGTTTGCTTTATGCCGATTGTTAAATGAAAGCAAGTTTTTGAGTAGTTGCCATTGCGACGAAGGAAAGAGGTTTTGCTCGGGTTCTTCCACGATGTTGATAAAGCAAGTGTTGATATACCTAGCGTCAATGGTTTCTACTTGTTGTTTTTTCTCGGAATCCGACAGGTTTTCGTCTAGCATGACGCTGGCAATTTCTCGATTTCGCCTAATGCTCTGCATCACGTCGAGCTGACTTCTAAGCACTTTGTTTCCTTTTGCCAATTCATCGGTAATGAAGGCCGACACCAAAAACAAGGGCACCAATGATTGATATCCGCTTGAAGCCTCCAGCAGGTTGATCTTGTAGTCGTTTCCGATGAGATAGGATGCATCCTCAGTGGCATCGAACGTAAAGGACAGGTCTCCCACTGGCAAAGGTATGCGCTTATCTCCTAGTTCAATTTGTCCTTTCCTCAGTTCCTCCGCGAAGGCAAAGAGCGGCCCAGGAAGTTTTTTGAGGTTGTATGCTTGCTCAATTACACTCAGGAAATTTCTCTCAGCGGGCACATACATGATTTTGGGAACAGCGTAGGTTCCTTGCTCAATGCGCTCTATTTCTGGAAATTTTAGGCTCCTTGCATACCTGATGCGAAGGTGTTGACCGATGTAATCGATTTCCGTATTGACTTTAAAGTACTTGTTGACCCTTTGATGGGCAAAAAAGTTCCAAAAGTCAGCAAAGGAGATCGCTTTCATATCGATATCTCCCCGGTTGATAGCCTTCTCAAGCCAAGCCAAGGTAGCGATCACTTTTGCCACGGTGCTTTTTCCACTTCCTTGATTGCCGATCAAAACGGTCACTTTACCGATCTCCAGCCAATCATCGCCCTCATCTATTAGGCCTTCGCGGATTGGGCCGAAATTTTTTAATTTGAGTTTACTCATGTTACGGTTTTGAGCAGCTCCCTTTCACTGAAAGAGACATCTCAATGTAAGAAAGAATTTTTGCTTGCAACTGCCGTTTCCTGCTGATACAAAGAAAGTCAGAAGTCTGAGTTTCGTGAACAAACACATACTTCCTTTCTGATTATCATCACGCATGGGCTACCGATGCGCTCGAATCCGCACCATCTCTCCGTGGTTATACCCAGCAGTGAAGTTTCGATTGAATAGAAGCAGCTCGTCGTCTTTGCGAAGCAATTCAGCATCTATGTCGGTGGCTCCGCTCAGTAAACTTGCCAAAGCACGTCTGGGCCGATGCCTCCCTCGGGTGACAATAATTGAAGTACTCCACTTCTTTTGGGGGCAGATACCTGCACTTGGTAGGAGATGACATAGGTTCTCCCATCTTCCAGTGTCTGTGTCATTTCGCAGAACCCGCCTGCGATTTCCAACTCGCAATCTCCAAAAGTCAAGGTGCCAAAGCTTCCTTCGGGAATACTGTCTGTCCCATTCTGGTGGGTAATGATAAATTCACCCATTTGCTAGGTTCCGATGAGCG
>DAITMB010000013.1:0-41020 GCA_036835375.1 Bacteroidota bacterium | reverse complement strand
GTCCCATTCTGGTGGGTAATGATAAATTCACCCATTTGCTAGGTTCCGATGAGCGACTAGAGAATTTTGTTCCGATCTCGTTCAAACTGAACTTTATCACTTCAGCCTGTGAAGCGGAAAAGGCCTAAGGCAAGGAGAAAAGTGGGTTGAAATTTCATGTTTATAAAGTTGAGGAATGCTTGTTAAACGACGATCATCATTCCGTTTTAGACCTCTTCCAACTCAGCAACTCATACTCCAATCCGATGATATACTGGGTAAAGTTGTATTTCCGAGGGATCTTGTTAAAGATATTGTAACTGTGAAAGCCCAATTAGAGGTGGAGGCGTGGCATGAGACGCACCGTCATCCCCCCTCCCAATGCCCAGTAGGCGTTTCCTGCGTTGCGGTAGGGAAGCGTATTCGTGTCACCGCAGGTACAATAGTCACCGTAGTAAAGCCCTCCTTCTGCGAAGACCCGCATAGAGGGAGTCCAATCCACATTGAACTGATTGTACAAGCCAACCAAATTGTATCGCGTCAGATCGGTATTGCCCGATAAGAGATGCAACCACCCGGCCCCCACCGCCCAGCGCTTGGTGAGGGCATAGGTAGCGTTGAGCTGATAGGTGAATTCGCGAAAATTCTCGTCCCAAATGTAGGTGAGGGAGCTTCCTACCAGTAGATGTCGCTTGAATTCCTCATCGGCCTTTTGAGAATGAACAGAGGAAAAGCAACAAATCAAGAGAAATCCGAGTATTGCATATTTCATTTTTTAGAGGGTTGAATGAACCACTCCAATCCTATCCGGGGCCTGAGCGGAGATGAGTTGAACTCACTGAAGGGACGCGCGACATAAAACCAGCCAAGCTCCAGGCAAAGCCCTTTCCACAGTCGTAAGTTTCCACCAAACCCAGCCTGTATTTCCCAAGTCCTGAGATTGGGCTGGGCAATGTTTCCCAGGTTATCGGAGAAAGCGGGAAGGTGATGGCCCCCCAATTCCAGAAAACAGCGTAGGCGCTTGGCTGGCTTGGGAGATCCCGGCTCCTCGATATGGTTCTCACTCATGGGCATCCATGAAGGATATGCCGGATAGTGACGGATCAACCCTCCGTATCCCCAGTAGCTTTCACCTATCCCGGAATTGTCACTGGTCGTACGAGTTTCAAATTCGATCTGCCCCGCTACCATCCAGCGATCAGAAAATAAAACGCCTACTCGCGGGTGAAATACCGTCGTTAAAAAGTAATTTCTCTCATTTGTAACCGGATCCCGCCACAACGCACCACTCCCACCTGTGGATGAGCCCACCAACACTACCCCTTTTCGGATAAACGATTGAGATTGGGCATACACACCTACCGTGCTCATGAAGAACAGCAGCGGGAGGAGCAGCCAAGGTCGCCGTGTGAGAGTTGTCATGATCTATGGGTTAAGTTCTTCCAAATAGGATACTTGTAAATCCACAAAAGCCAAAGGAATAGAACCATCCGACTAACACCTCTGCCTAGGACGATAGTGAGCCATTGATCCAAAATGGGAAAATCAATAAGAAAAGGAACGAATAAATTTTGGAAAAGGAATGATATATAATTGATTGATCAAGTCATCGTCTGAGTCAACAGAGTCAACTACTATGGCAATTACTTCGCTGCTGAATAAAATTATAATTCCCCCAAAATTAGCGCTCTTTACCTGAATGATCGCCTATTCCTCCTGCCGTTTCAGTCTGGGGACCAGGAGCCAGCGAAGGTGAAGATGGTGTGGCGCCAAGTCCTTCCAGGGCCGCCCCTTGAATTCGAGGCAGGCCATCGCGCAAGTGGGTAGCTCGAAGGCCGAAGAAGCTCCCAAAAAATGCGTGAGCGCATTTTCCATTGTGGGATTGTGGCCCACGATCATGACCGTCTCGTGCTGCTCATCGAGGTTGCGGAGGTAATTGATCAGCTCCGCCACGCCTTCGTGGTAAACGCTGGGCACAATTTGCAGATCTGGCTGGTAGCCAAGCCCCTGCTTGAAGATTTCGGCCGTCTCGATGGCTCTCCTTGCAGGCGAACTCGCCAAAAGGTCCGGCATGAATTCCTGAGATGCCAATAGCGCTGCCAATGCGGTAGCGTCATGTTCGCCGCGGGGGAGGAGCGGGCGGTGAAGGTCGGAGACACCGGTGGGCCAATCAGACTTGGCATGGCGACAGAGGACAATTGATTTCATAAAGCAAAATTCAAATTTCAAGTATCAGTCAGGGGTATCCTTATTGAAAAAATTCCCGACCGAGCAAAAGAGGATTCTGGTACACAACTTAGTGATAAAATGGAGGAAGCTGTGGCTCCCTCATGAATGGATCAAAAATCATTGACATCCAGCCAAGGGAAGTAACTCGACAGCGCCAACTCAGTGCAGAATATGCCAGTTTTTGTGCGAAAAGACCGCTATTTGATAGGACAGATTTGGTAAAAAGGAACCGACCTTATCGCGGGAAAGAGTAGTAAATTTTTCTTAATAAGCATCCATTTTTTGTTCCCGATTCTAGCTTCTTTCCTGCATATATGGGTAAATCTATGTTTCAACACGGCGCTTCACCAGCCGAGCCGACGCATAAACCTTCGCTTTTGGATATGCCTTTTCCAGTCATGGCCATTCAGGGGAAAGGTAAGATTTTGGCTATGACAGTCCATTGTGAGGGATTTCTGGGAATTCGTTCTCTGAGTCACCTTCCCATGCGCTGGCAGGAAATTTTTCGTCCCCTTGCACCGATCAAAGCTGGGAAAGGCGAAATGGAAATGCTGATCGGAGAAAAGGCCGGGCTCAAATTCACTTTTCAGCTCACGCTAGACCCGAAAGTGAGTAGCAAGTGGTGGATTCAGTTTTTTCCTACAGATTCGGCCAATACAAACTCTGCTGCCGAGCCTGCTGCATCAACTACTTGGGTATCAGGCATTCAAGATTCGAGGCAGCTCAGCTTTGTGTTGCAGGAGTTGGTACGGAACTTCCCAAACGGCACCATCAGCATATTGGATCGCTCCTATCGCTTTCAAGTCTTAGGAGGCCAAAGTTTAGCACGACATGGTATTGATCCACAAGCGCTGTTGGGCCAGTCGATTCATGAGGTGATGGATGCTGATACCCTTGCCTACGTCATGCCGCATTATGAGCGTGCGATGGCAGGGGAGGAGGTAGAGTTCGAGCTTTCCCATCAATCCAGTTTTCATTATCTCTTTTCCTGTACACCTTTTCGTGGAGAAGGGGGCGAGATTGAGGGAATAGTAATTGTGAATCAAAACATCACCCATCAGAAAATCAACGAGCAAAAGATTTTGGAATGGAATGAAAGCCTGGAAAGGGAAGTGAGCGAACGAATGTCTCAACTTCAAGCCAGCCGATCACGGTATCAGATTCTCTATGATCAGGCACCCGGCATGCTCGCCACGTTGGATCCATCGTCGGGCCATTTTCTCCTGGCTAACCGTAAATTTTGTGAGATACTGGACTATTTGCCACAGGAACTCTCGCCTATGAGGATGACCGACCTGATGGCTCCCGCCTATGTCCCCATTTGGGAAGAGGCCATCGCCATGTTTCGAAATGGGCGACCATTTCCAGATTGGGAGTTTTGCTTCCGCACGCGGCAGGGAAAAGAAGTCTTCGTGGTGGGCGCAGTCACGCTGGTCATGAAAGAGGACGGCGTTACGGAGGAAATGAACACGATATGGCGAGATGTTTCCCGGCAAAAAGAGACGGCGGAAGCGCTGCGCGAGAGTGAGTTTCGCTTCGGTATGCTCACCAGTTCCTTGCCAGTGATGGTCTGGATGACCGATCTGGAAGGCAAAAGAACTTATTTTAACGAAGCCTGCAAGGCTTTTTCGGGGCTGTCGCTGAGCCAGTTGCAGCAGGGAGCCTGGATGGATCACATTCACCCTGAAGATCAAGCGCAGGTGATTCTTCGGCTCGAAGAAGCACATGAGTTTCAATCCCCGGTAGAATGGGAATGCAGGCTGCTCGACCATCATGGGAAATACCGCTGGGTGTGGGGCAAAGCCATGCCTCGGAGCAACTCCAAAGGAATGTATTCTGGGCTCATTGGCGCAGAAATGGACATTCAGTCCCATAAAGAGGCGGAGCAGAAGCTCTCTGAGACGACCCATGCCCTGGACCAAAGCCACGGAGAATTGGCGGAGCTGAGTTATTTTCTCTCTCAAGAGATCCAGGAGAGCCTCACCAGCATGGGCCAATACCTCAAGTTGCTCGCCACTTCAGCAGTCTTTGAATCAGAAGGCAGCATTCGGATCATCCTGAACCAATTGTTGCAAAAAAATGATCGCTCAGTCCAGCTCATTCAGGAAGTGATGAGCTTCTCGAAAGTGAGCCACGCACACCTACAGCCTGTGCGCATGGACTTGGCCAGGATACTCGAAGAACTGATACTAAGGAAAGGCTGGGCTGAGGGGCTAGAGAAAGCCATAAGCCTCAAGGTCCCCTTGGATGCGATGGGCACGGGAGATCCTTCGTTAATAAAATTATTGCTGGAGATCTTGGTGACAAACGCAGTGAGATTTCGCGATCCAAGCCGAGCATTGTCGATCACCATGGAGAAGCAATACGCTGGCGGACGAAAAGTCTGGAGCATCAGTGATAATGGTAGGGGGTTCGAGCCACGGGAAGCGTCCTTTCTTTTCGATGTGTTTATGCGGGGGAGCAATTCGGTCGGGATCGAGGGGCACGGACTGGGTCTTGCCATTGCCCGGCGAATCGTAGATCGCCACCACGGCCACATCTGGGCTGAAGGCATCCCCGGCAAAGGCTCGACATTTTATTTTAGTATCAAGGAATAGATCCATAAAAAACCCCTCACAAGACGGCTGAAGCCTTGCAAGGGGTGAATTTGTCTAGAAGTAAGCCTGGGTTTGACCGCTTATGCCACAGCCTTGAGCCGCTCTGGCTTGCGGTTGCGCATGTAGAAGTAGAGCAAGCCGAAGGCGACGACCAGGATCAGCGGAAAAATCACGATGTTCCCTAAGGCATTCTGTCCAGCAGCAAGTTCAGCGGCATTCCAGATCTCCTCATTTTCAGCGGCAAAATTACTGCCCAGCTGAATGGCCGCTTGCGCCTCTTCGGCAGAGAGTCCAGCCACTTCTTGCAGCGAGCGGGTCTTCTCCTGATCTAGCCATCCGCCAATGATCGGTTGCCAGATAGAGGTGGCAAACATCCCCGCTCCCCCCATTAATGACATCCCCAAAGCACCTGTCTTGGGTAGATTTTCGGCAGTGAACCCGATCATGGTCGGCCAAAAGTACATCACGCCCACAGCAAAGAGGACGGCTGCCAAATAAACCATCGGACCAGTCGCGATGCTCATCGCATAAATCCCCGCGGCAGCCACAGCGGAAGAAACCCATAGTACCCCAGTCGCATTGAGGCGATGAACCACAGGTCCGGCAAAGAATCTACCGACGGCCATGAGTCCTGTCACCAACATCAGCACCAGCATCGGGTGTGCACCAGCCTTGCCTAGAATTCGCTCCACCCACTGCTGCGTGCCTAGCTCGGTCGTAGCTGTGAGGGTCATACAGAAGATCATGAACAAGTACAGCGGATTGAGCAAGCTCTTGAAATTGACTGCTGTTGAGCTCTCAAGATTCGCACTTTCGGGAAATTTCTGGCCGAAAATCAAGTAGGCATAGATGACCGTGGGGACTAGCATCACAGCGATTTGCCACTGCCAAGAGATTTCGGCACCTCCCATGAAGTAGGCAAAGGCTGCTCCAATCACAATTCCTCCCGGAAACCAGACGTGGAAGCGGTTGAGCATCGCGGTCTGATTGGTATGAAACATGTTGGCGATCATGGGGTTACAAGCAGCCTCCACGGTGCCATTCGCAAAGCCGATGAAAAAAGTAGAAATAATCAAGGTCCAGAAATCGCCCGCTGCAATGGTGAGGATCAGTCCCAGCAAGTGCGACACGAAGGCCAGCCACAAGAGCTTTTTGGGGCCCAGCAGATTGTAAAGAAAGCCACCGAAAATGGTCGCAATAGGAAATCCTAAGAAAGCCATCGAATTGACCCAGCCCAGTTGTCCGTCCGTCAGGCCGAAGTCTTTCCCCAGGTCAGTTAAGATTCCCGCGCGGATGGCAAAGGTCATCGCCGTCACCGCCAAGGCTACGCAGCTAGCCAGAAACAGTCGCTGCGAGTTGATCTGATCTTTCATAGGAGTAGTCGTTTTTAAGGAAATATGGAAGGAAAGAAATGTAGGAAAACAAAATAACAATGCTGATACCCAGTAAAATCATTCGATCATAACACCCGTTTCGGATTTCTGCCAAGCTTACATCAGCCCCAAAATCTTCCGATTGGTGGCTTCGTCGGTACCTGCATCGGCAAAATCGTCGAATGCCCGCTCGGTGACACGGATCAGGTGGTCGGCAATAAAAGGGGCACCTTCTTCAGCTCCTTGCTGGGGATGCTTGATGGCGCATTCCCATTCCATCACAGCCCATCCATCATAATCGTATTGAGAGAGTTTGGAGAAGATTCCCATGAAATCTACTTGTCCGTCGCCCAGCGACCGGAACCTGCCGGGGCGATCCACCCAACCTTGGTATCCGCCATACACGCCCGATCGTCCCGTGGGGTTGAACTCCGCGTCTTTCACGTGAAACATCTTGATATGCTCGTGGTAGATGTCGATAAATGATAGATAATCAAGCTGTTGTAAAACAAAGTGGCTGGGATCATAGAGAATGTTCACGCGGCGATGTTGGCCACACGCCTCGCGAAACATCTCCCAAGTAATGCCATCATGGAGGTCTTCACCCGGGTGAATTTCGTAGCAGACATCCACACCCTGCTCATCAAATGCATCGAGAATAGGACGCCAGCGTGCGGCTAATTCACCAAAAGCGGCCTCTACGAGCCCGGCAGGCCGCTGCGGCCAGGGATACATGAACGGCCACGCAAGCGCACCAGAGAAAGTCGCGTGAACTTCGATGCCCAATCTTCGGCTGGCCTTGGCAGCCATCAGGAGTTGATCCACAGCCCAGGCCGTGCGCGCCTTTGAGTTGCCATGAACCGCCTCAGGTGCAAATCCATCAAACATCAAGTCGTAAGCTGGATGCACGGCCACGAGCTGTCCTTGGAGGTGCGTAGAAAGCTCGGTAATGGTGATTCCCGCTTCCGAAGCGATGCCTTTGATTTCATCTACATATGTCTGGCTATCAGCTGCCTTAGCGAGGTCAAACAGGCGACCATCCCACGTAGGGATTTGCACGCCAGCGTAGCCCAATCCTGCTGCCCACTGGCAGATGTCGCGAAAATTGTTGAAGGGCGCTTGGTCGCCAGCAAATTGTGCGAGGAATATTGCAGGTCCTTTGATTGTTTTCATCGTGAGAAAGGAGCTTGAATGTCGAATGGGAGAAAATTATTGAAACGCAATCGAGAGCTACCATTTGGCTACGCGCCGATTTGAAACAGCACGGGAGCCGTAGCTCAAGAATGGAAGGGATACCATTTTTCTTTGGATTGGGAGGAGGCAACGACCGACTCGATAAAGGCCATGCCTCGCACGCCGTCGTCCACGGTGGGAAAGTCCAGATCCACGCTCGTGGGCGTCTCGCCTTGTAGGGTTTTGCGCAGGGCCCGGGCAAAGTTTTTATAAATATTGCCGAATGCTTCCAGATAGCCCTCAGGGTGACCTGCCGGAATTCGGGTTGCAGCTTGGGCCTCTTCGCAGAGTTCCCCGACACCCGTCCGGAGAACCTTCACGCCTCCGTTGGTCTTGTGAATCAGGGTATTTGGCTCCATTTGGTGCCATTCGAGACCTCCGTGTTCACCATAGATGCGGATGTTTAAGTCGTTTTCCTCACCATTAGAAATCTGGCTGGCAAGAAGAATGCCTTTAGCCCCATTGTCGAAGTGCAGCAACACATTGCCATCGTCATCCAAGGCGCGGCCTTCGACAAATGCCGTGAGATCAGCGCACAACTCCGTGATATGAAGGCCTGAGATGTACTCGGCGAGGTTTTCGGCGTGTGTGCCAATGTCTCCCATGGCGCCTGCGATGCCAGACCTACTCGGGTCCGTCCGCCAACTAGCTTGCTTGCTTCCGGTGCTCTCCACGAGGGTAGAAAGCCAGCCCTGTGGATATTCCACCACGATTTTTCGAATGTTGCCCAAGGCGCCCGTTTGGATCATGTGGCGGGCTTGCTTCACCATCGGGTAGCCCGTATAGTTGTGCGTGAGCGCGAACAGCAGCCCCGTGTCATGGACCAATTGCTGGAGTGCTTTCGCCTCTTCCATATTGAACGCCAAGGGCTTGTCACACACCACCGCAAAGCCATTCTCCAAGGCCATTTTTGCAGGAAGAAAGTGCATGTGATTGGGTGTGACAATGGAGACAAAATCCATCCTTTCGCCTAAAGGAAGCTGCTTTTCTGTCAAGATCATTTCTTCAAATGACCCATAGGAGCGCGATGGTGGCAGAAACAGATCGGCTCCAGAAG
The DNA here is from genome assembly GCA_036835375.1 of Bacteroidota bacterium. GTDB lineage: Bacteria > Bacteroidota > Bacteroidia > J057 > J057 > JANQTF01. The sequence continues at coordinate 32,552 of DAITMB010000013.1, read as the reverse complement.
CCTTAGATTTTTCAGGGCTGGAGCTAAAGGCTCCGCACACAAGCTCTATCTCTCCGTCGATTCCGGAGGCCATTCGGTGCACCCCCCCGATGAACGCACCGCGCCCACCGCCTACCATGCCCATTCGCATTTTTCGACTCGTAGCTTGACTCATAGCCAGTTAAATATTCACGCTTTTGAAGCGATTGTGTGAAGAAAAGTGATTCGGGAGTGAGAAACAAATCTGGAAGCATGACGCTCACAGAAGCCGGTTCCTTGACAATTCCAAGCTCTACTCCATCATGCTCCATTTGAGTTGTTTTGGGGGAGAAATGCCCCTTGACGGCATCAAGGTAGGAGAAAATTCAAGATCTGCTATCTGGTACTCTACTGAAAATCGAATGAAAAGCGCAATTTACTCTCCTCGCATCCTGCGCCAGATGCTTTCATTGCCCACTGCATAGCCCTTCCCCGATCCGCTAAAAAGGCTTTTGCCCGGCGAATTCCCCGCCATGCACACAGAATTCCACTCGAAAAGCCTGCTTTGAGACCTAAAATTCCGCTAATTTTGAGATCGAAGTTGATATCGTGTTTCGACACGGTCAACGGTGTATTTTCCTCAAAAGTGATGACAAGGGCTGTATCCTGAATGGGAGCGAGGTTCGTCCTGCGATTCAACTACTATGAGGTCGGCCCTTTTTTCTCCAGATACCCTCCATTCGGTATTTTCACCATTTTGAGGCTCCTTTTTGAGCCCGTGTCCGCAGAGTTACATGGATAAAGACCCTAAGAAAGACCCGAAAAAGAAGAGTTATATCACCATCAAAGACATCGCCAAAGAACTTCGGCTGTCCACTTCGACGGTGTCTAGGGCCTTGCGGGACCGCCCGGACGTGAATCCTGAGACCAAGATCTTGGTGAAAGCTTTGGCCGAAAAACTACATTATCAGCCAAATTTATTTGCTTCTGGCTTGGTGAGTCGGCGGACTCACCTGCTGGGGGTCGTGGTGCCTCGCATTTCCAATCACTTTTTTTCGGCCATCACGAGTGGTATTCAGAATGTAGCTTACCAGCACGAATACCGGGTGATCATCTGCGAAAGCGATCACTCAATGGAGCGAGAGCGTGTCAACGTGGAGGCACTGCTCTCCATCAGGGTGGATGGGATCATGATTGCTCCCTTGATGGATTACCACCACACCGCGAGCGACCACCTACAGACCGTCTCTGAACGCGGGGTGCCATTGGTCTATGTCGATCGCATTCAGCCCCAAGTACCAGCATCCAGTGTGCTGATCGACGATTTTCGAGCGGCGTTGGAGGCCACAGAATATTTGATCTCGACGGGTTGTCGCAGGTTGGCGCACTTCACTGGCCCCCAGTGGACCACAGTGTGCCGCGACCGAAAGTTGGGATTCATAGAGGCCATTCGGCGACATGGATTGGAGCTTCGGGAGGATTGGATCATTGAGACAGGATTTGAACCTTGGGTGGCGGCGGAAGTGGTGAAGGATCTGTGGGCAGATCCTCTTCCCCCTGATGGGATCCTCGGCATCAATGACCGCGTCCTGGCAGGCGCTACGTTGTCTTTTCGCAAGATGGGCGTCGCCATCCCAGACGAGGTGTCCCTGATTGGGTTTAGTGACAATCCCATTTCTTCTCTCATCATTCCCACCCTTTCCTCAGTGCGCCAGCCAGCCTATGAAATGGGTGAAATGGCTGCAACCTTGCTGCTCGACCAAATCGACGGTGACGGAATACCTGACGAACCTGTGAATAAAATCCTGGAAACCCGGCTCATCTTGCGGGAATCTACTCGCTAGGATGAGTAGGGATGCTGAGAGAAAAAATTTCGGGATGGGATCAGGAACACTTTTTGGAGGACTGAAGGCAGTGTCATCGTTTGCCGGATCCGATTCATACATCCTTTTTGACACATGACGCGAATTCCTGACGCGAATCAGGTCTTCAAGGTCAGGGTAGATTCTTATTTTGCGATCTTCACCCGAATAATTCGTAGCTAGACGCTCCTCCATGGAATTAAAAGGCTTTCTCCAGGTTCTCTACAACAGGCGATGGCTCTTGCTCACGCTGGTAAGTGTGTCGGTGATTACAACGTATCTCATTGCTATTCAGGCAGCACCGGTGTACAAATCGCGGGTGCGACTGATAGCGGGCATCACCCAGGGCGAAAATGCGCTGTTTACCTTAGGTACTGAGCGAGGGCCGGAGCGCTACGAAGTAGAAGCTCGTTTTCGCCATTTGGAGGAGATGATTCGCTCGCCCAAGGTGATCTCGCTGGTGTCTTATGCGCTTCTGAGCCATGATCTCACGGAGTCTATCGCTTTTCGGGATCTTTCGGAGCTGAGGCGGACATTTAGCATTGAGGAGCAGCGAGTGGCTCTCCGCAATTTCATGGCGAAGAGAGATTCGCTGGAGATGCTACAAGCTGGCGACGAACTCGACCGGAGGCATCTGGAGATGATCAGGGTAATGGGCTATGACGTGCCTTCCTTGCAGTTGCTCATCGACGTCCGGAGGATCCCTGGCACAGATTATATCGCCATCGAGGCAGAAGCGGAAAATCCAGAGCTAGCGGCCTTCCTCGTCAATCAACTGAGTCGTGAATTCGTTCGGTACTATCTGCTCACCAATGCTGAAATTTCCGAAAACACCCTCCAAACGATTGGGCAACTGGTGAGGGAGCGAAAAGAAGTGCTCGACGAAAAACTAAAGGCCTGGACCAACTATCAGCAGCAACAAAATCTGGTTTCCAGTCCGGAAGGACTTCAGATATTAACCCAGATTGAAGAGCTAGAGCTGGCCAGAGAGGCAGCCAGCCGGGATGTCATGGATGCAGAAAAAAAGATCATTCAAGCTAACCAGGGTTTGCCACTGACCAGGGGAAATGGGATTTCGCTGACCGATCCTTCCGGAGAAGAAGCATTGCTGAAAGGAAGAATATTGCGTCTCAACGACCGATATGTGCGCTCCGGATTGCGCCAGGTTGACCTACAGGATTCCTTGCGAGCGGTCAAAAGGCTGCTGGTCGATGCCTTGCTGGTGCGGCAGCAAAGCCGGGTGGAAGAAAGCGGCGAAGGGATAGAGGAATGGTTGCGACAAAAATTGGAAGGAGAAGTGGAGCTTTTCATCGCCCAGTCGCGCCTCACGTCGGTGGCCCAAGAACTTCGGCGGCTCGCCAGCCGGGCAGGGACCTACACCGATGCCGAACTCAGTACCACGACCTACGGTCGGGAAGTAGAGGTGGCCCGCGATGCCTACCTGACCGCTCTCCAAAAACTCAATGATGTGCGCCTGGGAATGGCTCCTTCCGGACCTGCTCTCGGGGCTGTGAGCCAAATGGAGTTGGCACAGCCTGCGCAACAACCAGAGCCATCGCAGGCATTTTTGCTGGCGGCCTTGGCAGGACTCATTTCTCTGGGGATCTCTTTCAGTCTGCTCCTTTTCCTGGAATACCTGGACGAAAGCATCAAGCTTCCTTCTAAGTTTACTCCCATGACGGGGCTGCCGCTGCTTGGAAGTCTCATCAAGCTCAAAAGCTCTAATTTAGACTTGGTGGCCCTCTTTCACGATAAACAAAAGAATCCACAGTTGGAGATCTACAAGAACCAACTTCGCGACTTGAGACATGAGATCATGTTGGCCGATCCTGTGACCCTCATGGTCACGAGCACGCGCCCGGGATCCGGGAAGTCTTCCTTGGTAGTGTCGCTGGCCTATTCGCTCAGTCTCAGTGAGAAAAAGGTACTTCTCGTGGACACCAACCTCGGCAATGCGTCTCTCACCGCGATGACGGGTGCTTCGCCTACCTTGCAGCCTTTCCTCAAAGGAACCCTTCCGCTGGATGCCCTGATCTCCCCCTCGGTCTTTGACCATGTAGATGTGATTGGGTGCGAAAAGAGCAAGTTTTCTCCTTCAGAGGCGTTTCCCCACGAAAAATTTGAGCAGTTGCTCGTCAATTTGTCCGACAACTACGATCACATCCTGCTGGAAGGGGCGGCACTCAATGAATTTGTCGATGCAAAAGAGTTGCTGCTCTATTCCGCGCGGATCCTCCCGGTGTTTGCAGCTGATGCGCCCATAGAGGAATCTGACAAGCGGAGCATTGCTTACCTCAAAACATATCCTGAGAAGCTCATGGCTGGGGTGCTGAACAAAGTGGAGCCTCGCCATTTGTCTCAGTGAATCAAATCTTCTAAGCCCTAAGCGCCCTTTTTTTGAATGGGATGAATCGCTCGTCGCTGGTCAGTATTGTCATTTTACATTATCGTCATCCCGAAGTCACGGCGGAATGCCTCTCGCATGTATTAGCCCAAGATCATGAGGCGCTGGAGGTGATCGTCGTGAATAATGGATCGCCCGAAGACCTGGCCACGTGTGCAGGCCTCTCACACCCACGAGTCGCATTCATTCAGGCGCCACGGAACCTTGGCTACGCGGCTGGAAACAACCTCGGCATTCGAGCGGCTACGGGTAGCTGGGTGGCATTGGTGAACAACGATGTATTTCTGCCACCCGACTGGATCCGGCGCATGATCAGCGCATGGGAATTTTCTGAGGAATGGGGACTGCTCTCTTCTGTGATTGTGAAGACAGGGACTGATCAAGAACTCCAATATGCCGGTTTTTCGCCCGTGTCCCCTTACACTGGGCGCAATCAGCTCCTCGGGGCAGGAGAGAAATGGAATCCTCAAGACCGGATCACCGGCACATCTTATGCGCACGGCGCAGCGATGATGATCTCTCGGGCAGCCCTGGACCGAGTAGGGGGGGTATCGGAGCAGTATTTTTTATACTATGAAGAGTTGGACTGGTCGATGCGGGTGCGCAAGGCCGGGTTTCTGGTGGGCGTGTATGAAGGCGTTTGTGCCTATCATCATGGTTCACTCAGCATCGGGAAGGACTCCGCCCAGCGCTGGTACTACTACCATCGCAGTCGGTGGATTTTTCAGCGAATCTGGCTGCGACCCGGGCAGAAGGCCATTTTTTTCCTGTATTATCTGTTCATCGCCAGTCCCAAAGAATTGATCTTGCACATTGCTTCCGGGAAGTGGCAACATATTTGTGCCTGGGCGGAGGCCATTTGGTGGCACCTACGCCACTGGAGGTCCCTTCCGCCGGTGGTAGGAGAGCGCAGCGCATCCGCGGAGTAGGGAGCTAAAGTGTCGCCCGATCAAGCAAAAAGGCCACCGACTTTGCGAGTCAGTGGCCTTTGATAGTTTGAGAGAAAGCGCTACTGGATGAAAAGTCTCCGAACGGTGCTCCCTTCTGGCGTGGACACCTGCAACAGGTACACACCTGGGGTCAAGTGGCGAAGATCCATGCGCTCGTTCCAATTCAGAGCTGGAGCGATTTGCTGGCGATACATCTTGCGGCCCTGCACATCCATTACTTTCAATTCCACTGGCTGAGCTTGCTTCCAAGTCGTTTCGACAGAGAAAATGCCTTCGCTGGGATTAGGATAGATCTTTAACTCTTCCAAGCCATCCAGCTGCTTTGAGATAGAGGTATTTGGCAAAATAGCAGCATCTTCGATGTTGACGATGGCGCGAATCCACAGTTCGTCGGTGGTGTTGCTGCGATAAATAGACCATCCACCACCAAGGACCTCAAAAGAGCGGTTGGAAATAGGCTCGGCGCCTTCTGTGAAGAGAACACAGCTATCAGTGCGCTGGATCCACGACACATAAAATCCATCACTGTTGATCACGACGGGGGGATCGACTTCCACCCGAGTCCAAGGGGTGGCAGGCGTAGCAGGACCTTGTGGGATATCGGCATTTAACACAGCTTTTTCAAATAATAGAGGTCCAGGTACTGCACCTGTAGTGGTGTCTTTGCCGAAAATTTGGGCGAGAAAGCCTTCAGAACCAGCGCCTGTGCCACTGGTGATGGAATAATATTCAAGGGCCGTGATGGTGATGGGGTAGCCGTAAGATTCGTAGTAGGCGCCGGCTCCGCTATTGCCCGTGTTGCCACTCCAACTCACAACTCCCCCGCCATTCGTTTCGAGGAGGTTGTTAAAATCGCCAGACGAATAAGTGAAGGCTACTTCCTCCAGTGTGGTGTCAATCACCACGGCTTCGTTGGTCCGTTGGTTGTTGGTTCCATTGATGTCAGCATAGATCTGAGGGGACTCCAAGCTCACCGTGTATATGAAAGGGCCAACTTTGGGCGGGTAGAACGGAAGGGGGAATTTAAAGTAGGTAGTTTCTCCTGCAAAGAGCCCTGCATTAGCAGTGTCTCTTGCTTGGTAAAACAGGATACCGTTGGCATCCTTTACTTGTGCGAGCACCGGGATGTCGGTCAAGATATCAACGTTGCCAACATTCGTAATGCCTCCGTAGAGCGCGAAGTTGGGGGTGGTGAATGGACCGGATGGTTCCCAGGGCACAAAGAATGCTTGGACTTCATCGTTCTGAACATTGGTCACGGCAATGTCCCGTACGTTCGAAGGAGATGCAGGTGGGTAAAAGCGGATGGAAGTGCTGGCGACGGGACGTTGGCCCACAGGATTGGCATTTGGTAGATTGGGTGCCATAAGTCCAAAGGTTCCGGTCACGTTCTCGATTCCGGTCACGAAGGGGTAGTTCGCATTGTTGTAGGATGCTGCCCAGTCACCTGTCAACTCTTTGTAGTTGAAAGTGATGGTAGAATCATTGCCATCCAGGATCACTTGAAAAGAATTGGAACCTGAATACTGGTTCGGGCTGGTCGCAGGGGGAACCCAGTAAGGCATATTTTCCCAGGTGACAATGAAGCGATTGTTGGCCACATCACTGTAATAATAGACTTTTCCGGGGTTGCCGGGACCCGTTGGATTCATGTCGGACATGTATGGCGCGATCACGTCATTGGGCTGGCTTGGGGTGGGAGTGGGAGGAAATCCGATGGCACTCGAACCGATAGGCGTTGCGGTGAAGGCAAGAAAGCCATTATCGGCAATCCAAAGCTCCTCCCGGGTGTACCAGTAATAAGGGAAGCTGATTCCCATGGGAATGGGGCCTACGTTTCCATCGTCGTTAAGTCCCAGGACTTCGGTACCGATGGCGGAAATATCTTCCCAAATATAGGCCGGACCTGTGGGGTCAGAGTTGGTTTTCCAAGTATAACCGTAGCTGTCAGGATTGGGGCTGGAAGTCGGCCAGGGTAGCTGAGCCGAGACCGCCAGAGGGGCCAGCAACAGGGCCAAGCCCAAAAGGAGTGAATAAAGATTTCGCATGCGTGGTTTTGATGTTGAATGTGTTGAGAATTGGCCGGGAAAATACGGCGCAGACGCCGTTATCCCTAATCTATCAGAAGTGAGAAAGGAATAAGTAGCTGATTGGGGGTGACGCATCACCTATGGCTGAACGATATTGCTCTTGATTTTTAGCTGGCATTGCTGGAAAAAAGCGGACCTGTTGATCAAATTTCTAAGTCTGGCAAAACCTTGCTTCTGACTGGTCATCTTGCCTTGAAGAAGGCTGCTTGCAGACAATGAAGCGGTTCGCGAATTGAATTTCCAGGGAGATGGCATTTGCCACTCTCAAAGTACAGTACTGGAGTTTTGTCAAAGACCTGCACCATCCAATAATGTCAAATACCTCGAACTACCCTACTTCTGCGCTCAGGAGCGGCAATTTGCTCACGCAGGATTGAGAAGAACAAAGCACTGGGTGGTATCACCGTTAAAAATGATTTCATACGACAGCTCAATGATCCCGTCGCTGCGGAAAGCACCTTGGCCCGTGACCAAGCCAAAGGCCATGAACTGTGGGTAAATCTGAAATGAACTGGCATTGAGGAGATTAGCCACCACTTTTGCAGGAAGGTTGTCGGGTTGCTGGTTGTAAAAGTTGACCAGCGTGATCTGCTGCGGATCGGGTCCAGCCAAGATTCCCAGCGGATAATTTCCGATGTCGCCGTCACAGGCCTCAGAAGAGCTATAGTTGGCCACAAATTTACTTTCCCAGCGGGAATCACACAGATCGCCTTCATATCCCTGCGTGCAGAGGCAGCGAGCTTGTCCCGTGGCCGTGGACACCACACAGGAATCGGTCCCCACCTCCGAACATTTTTTGAGGAGGCATGGTGTCAGCTCAATCTCGCATCGAGCGCCGGTGAATCCGCTGGGGCAGTTGCACCCACCTTCAAAACAGGTGCCGCCGTTCTGGCAAGTGACATTGTCGCAGAAGTCCGCTTTGCAGCCAACCAGCAAAAACAGGAGGCTAAGCAGCATCGCCAGCAAAGACCTCGACAGAAGTAGGGTGAATGTTGTCATGTTAGGTAGGGTAAAACTACTCAATCGCCTCAACATAACGAAGCCGCCTGCGCAATCGCGGCTTTCCCTGCCGTGGGTAGTTCTCCCAGAAGATCGCTTATCTGCTTTCATTGAATCTGAAGGTTGCGGAGACTTGTGAAATTCTTGGTCTTTTAGTCGAATTCCAGACTTGTCTCCTGTACAACAACTTGTCTTTGGGCATCATAGCGAGGCTTGTAAGTTATTGAAGGAATTCGTAGCGACGCACCGATCAAAATGGATAATGATCCATTGATGACTAGATTTTAGGATTTCGCCGATAATCAATCCAAAACGCCCCTTCAACACGTACTTTTACTCTCGTAGCATCTAGCTGATCGCATGTTGCGGATCCTCTTTCATGGATAGGCCTCCACCAGAACTATCTCAAGGAACAACATCCGGAACGCTTTTCTTCTAAGCTGCACGTCTCATTGAAGTATTGGAGCTTTTCTCCTGCCAGCCATTACACTACCATGACCAAAGCCATCCTTGCCCGACCTCTTGTGCCATTCTCCGACACACCGTCTCGGGGATCCGACATTTCGCCCGCCTATCGCGGAGCGCGGAGCAGGCAGACCATCCTGATTGTTGACGATGACCAGAATCTACGGATGCTGCTCGAATACGTCTTGAGAAAGCACTATCAGGTCGTGACACGGGAGGATGGGTTGAGCGCTATGGCTTGGATGTCGTCGGGGCACATCCCCGATCTGATCATCTCTGATGTGGATATGCCGCACCTCAATGGGTACGAATTTCTTCTTCAGCTTCGCGCCTCGGGCTACTTTCGGAATATCCCGGTGGTCATGCTCTCCGGGTACAACGATGGAGAGGTCGTCACGCGTTGCACCGATTCTGGTGCGGTGGGATTTCTCTACAAGCCATTCAATCCTGACGAAGTCCTTAAAACCATCCAAGTTCATCTTTCTCACACAGCAATATCATCGGATACCCGAAGTTAATGTCGCGAATGCTTGTGTCCATGGCTGGTTTGCCTGAGGTCAGCCTCTTTGAGCTTCTATACCTCCCCAGATGAGGGGTTGCTGCTTGATAAATGTTGAAGACTGCGAACGGAAGGTCTCGCGCCACCTCATCACTACCTGTTGTCCAATGATTAAGGTACTTGAGGGCATGAACGATCTTTTTTCTCCCCCATCACATGATGACATCTGCCACATCAGGTTTCCCTTCCTTTGCACAACCATCTTCTCAGCGGGAGGTGGAATCGAGGTTCATCCTCTATGTGGGGCATTACGCCAGGCGAATCCATCCCAAAATGTTGGCACATGACTATTTGGGAATTCATCTGGCGACTTCGTTCAAGGCGTATTTGTGGCTGGAAAAAATGACAAAAGCCAGCGCGTGGAGTGAAGATACCAATGCCGACCTCAGGTCTTTACCCCATGCCATCATTTGTGATTTGCACTTGCCCGATGGCGACGCCTTTTCCATGTATCGGCGCTTGAGGCTTCTGCCGGATTTTCAGGGAATTCCCTTTATCATTGTCGCAGAAAGTGCTCCCAAAGAATTGATTGGCAAAGCGCTGAGCATGGGGATTGAAGATTTTTATGTAGGCACGATTGATCCTGCCCAACTTCAAACCCGGATCAGCTTCTTGCGCATGCACACCTTTCGGGCGCGGGAGGAATCGCACAGCCATCACACACAGGAAGTGTTTCGGATTCCGTGGTGGAAACGCGCGTTTGACCTTTTCTTCGCCAGTGGCTTGCTACTGCTCATGGGGCCGATGATGCTCCTAATTACCCTTCTGATCAAGCTCGAATCTCGCGGTCCGGTACTGTATGTGTCCCAACGGGCAGGTACGGGGTATCGGATTTTTAATTTTTATAAATTCCGCTCCATGCGGCTTGGCGCAGATCAGGAGTTGGACCACCTCCTGCACCTGAATCAATACCAAAGCGGGGAGGCAGCCGCTTGGGCAATCCACGAAAAATGCGTGGATTGTCTCGTCAAAGGCGCTCAGTGTGAAGATAAGTTGCGGGTGTTTGGGAGAGACATTTGCCGCAGGGAGTGGGAAAAGGTGCGCAGCAAACAGGACAATGGGGAAATTCGGAGTTCTTTTGTGAAAATTGATCAAGATCCGAGGGTGACCAAGCTGGGGCAATTTCTACGAAACACGAGCTTGGACGAGCTTCCACAACTTTTCAATGTGCTTCTTGGCGATATGTCTATCGTGGGAAATCGGCCACTTCCGCTCTACGAAGCCGAGCTCCTGACTACTGACCAGTGGTCCAAGCGGTTTTTGGCTCCTGCTGGCATCACAGGGCTTTGGCAGGTGACCCGGCGGGGGAAGGAGCATTTGTCCGAGGCGGAGCGAAAGCAGCTTGATGCGGCCTATGCAGATCAGGCAGGGTTTTGGAGCGACATGAAAATATTGGTCTGGACCATTCCTGCCTTGTTTCAGCGACGCTCTGTGTGATGACGGCCCGATTTTTGGTGGAGCGATTTGATCATTTCAACTTGGCTGACAATCAGGTGTGTATCTCAAAACATGGCTTTCGCATGTACCTCTCTATCATCAATCGGTCTCTGGGCTTGAGCAAAGAATATGGGTACTTTTAGGAAATCTTTTCGGTGGAAAAGCAAAGTGGGTAAAACTTTGGGCGACCTGTAGAGAGGGCGCCGAAGGTCAAGGGCATCAGAAAGTAAATGGAGGATGAAGCCACTTGGTAATTATTGGTGGAAATCTGGCGCATATACCTTTCTCGAACGTTTTGCCTTGCAGGTATTTCGGTTCGGGGGGTTTTACTTCCTTGTGAGGGCCCTCACCAAGGAAGAATTTGGGATATGGACCTTGTTTCTCATCATTACTGCCATTGTCGAAGTCGTGAGGATCGGCCTGATCCAGAACGCGTTGATCAAGGCGCTCACCGCCAATGAGTCCCCCCGCGTGCAGGCGCGCATCAACACGGCCTCCATGGTGCTCAACGCGGCGTTTGCGATCCTCGTGTCCGCGATTCTAATGATTATCGCCAGGCTACAAGCTTCGTGGTTTGGGGGTGTGATGTTGGAGAATCTTCTCTACATGTACATTTTCACGAATCTCTTTCTGGTTCCCTTTTTCCACCTCACGTTCCTCGCCCAAGCGAAATTTGACTTTAGGACGATCTTTGTAGCCAATTTTTTTCGGCAGTTGGTATTTTTTGTCTTTGTACTCGTGGTCTATTTTGTTCCCGACGGGGAGTTTCGATTGGTACAATTGGCAGGCATTCAGGCGGTAGGCGCGCTGGTGGGGAGTATGGTTGCAATCTGGATGTGCCGCAACTACCTGCATTTTTCGCCAAGGCTAGACCTGGAGTGGTTTCGGTGGTTATTCCATTATGGCAAATATGTGATTGGCACCAGCCTCAGCTCCATGCTTTCAAAGAGCATGGATCAGCTCATGCTGGGAGCCATGATTTCGCCCATCGCCACGGCGATTTATGGTACTGCAATCAAAATCGCCAACTTGGTCGAGGTCCCTACGCAGAGCATGGCTGCGATCGTGTTTCCAAAGTCTGCTCAGCGATTTGAAGCGGAAGGCACCCAAGCCGCCAAAGTACTCTACGAAAAGTCCGTTGGGGTGCTGCTGGCCCTCATCGTGCCGGGGGTGCTGTTTGTGATGCTATTTCCGGAATTTGTGATTCAAGTGGTGGCTGGGGATCAATACATGGAGGCCGTGCCACTACTTCGTATCGTGATGCTTTACGGTTTGTTTGTCCCATTTTCACGACAATTTGGGACGATGCTTGATGCGATGGGCAAGCCGGGCGTCAACTTTGTTTTGGTCATGCTGGGCGCCTTGACCAATGGCATTCTAAACTATGTCTTGATTAAGCAAATCGGAATCATGGGGGCTGCTTATGCGACCCTTGTGACATTTGTTATTTTTTTTGTAATAAATCAAATCATCTTGTATCGGGAAGTAGGGGTACAGCTGTGGAATGTGTTCGTATATACTCATAAAGTCTATTTCACGGGGTTCATGTTGCTGCGGTCCAAGTTGATCAGTAGCGCGAACCCTCGGTGATTTGCGGAAAAAATTCTTTCGTGATCGGTGCTAAGAAACGCCGTTGGGAGATCTACAAGGCCACTCATGCAGCAAATCTGTCCGGCAAGCAAATCCTTGCTGTTTCGGAATGTGGTAGCGCATACTTTTGGGTCTTGAATGATATCGACTTTTCCCTCAACGACCATTTGTCCAAATGCCTGGTAAGAAAGATCCTCGCGAACGTAACCACGTATTGTCCCTCAAAGAGCGCCGCCACGAAATGATGGTGATCGGCGTTTGTGTAGGGGTTTGCCTGCTATTTTTCCTCAAAATTTTATTTTTCTAATGGAGACTCTCTAACGTTTTGCTTGGGCAAGGAAGTACTCGGACATCCTACCGAATGGCGGAGGAAACAGCGGATGCAATTCACGCTGGTGTCGGGGAAGAAACCGGAGTCAGTCCACCAAGCTACGACTTGTTCTAATTCGAAGAGGAAGATTTTCCTCTCACCAATTCTTTCGCCGAAAGGAAAAACATGTTGATTTGCGGACCGATCTTTGTCCCTTGCAATGAGGTCTTCGAGTCGCGGTGGGTGGTGCGTCCACCCATGTGGTACAACCAGAAGTGGATTTCATGGCTACGCAACTGTTTTCGTATGAGGCACAGCGCCTGAGCTGGTCCACCCGCGCCGGGTGGAGGGACAGGCTGTGGAAACACCTGCTGCTAGAAAAGCTCAATACTTCTTGGGGATACTGCCTCTTCTTGTTTCTGGCCCTCAGCCTGAGTTGGTTCATCGGCCAGCATGAAGCCTCCTTCGCCTGGGCAGTGCTCGGCATGAGCATCCTGATCCCAGCGTTAATTATTTCCTTTTTTCACCTGAGAATCGGGATCCTGCTTCTGCTCGTGGTCGCCTTCGGGGTGATGGGAGCCAAGCGTTTGAGTGGGGACCTGCCCTTGGGGATGCTCATCGACGCTTGGTTGGTGGTATTGGGCTTGGGTCTGTTTTATCGACAGACCCGGCTGCGAAACTGGAAGTTTCTTCACCATCCGCTCACCTGGATGGTAGTGGCTTGGGGGCTGTACTGCGCGTTAGAATTTTTGAATCCCTGGTCACGCGCCGAGCTGGGCTGGCTCCACGCTTGTCGGCCTCTGGCGGGCTGGCTCCTGCTCTATGTTGTGGCACTCTACACCTTGAAGCGTCCACGACACGTCATGCTGATTCATCGCTGGTGGGTATTGATGGCCATCGTCGCTGCCTTGTATGGCATTTGGCAGCACTTCTTCGGTCTATCCGAGCGCGAATTTTTGTGGGTGCTAGAGGATGAGCGGCGTTTTGATCAGCTATTTCTGGGGGACCGCTACCGCATTTTCTCCTTCTTTTCGGATCCAGCCGTGCTGGCGATGGTCACGTCCGGCACAGCTGTCTTGGTAATGGTACTGGGCTGGAGACCTGGTGCTTCCCTTCGTCGTCGAGGAATAGCCGCAGGAGTAGCCATGTTACTCGCCGGAGTGACCTACCTCACGGGCAGCAAATTAGCCCTTCTCCTGCTCCCAGTCGGCCTGATTTTCTACGCAATCCTCAGCCTTCGCAGGGGAGCACTGATTGCCTCTGGGATCGCTCTTCTCTCCATGGCATTGATCCTGTGGCTGCCTATCCAGCATCCGGCTTGGATCGACTTTCAAGAATCAGTGTTGCCTACCAGTTGGGATGGCTTTCAGATTCGCAGCCAAAACCAAAGTTGGGTGCAGCCTTTCATTTGGGAGCATCCCATCGGGGCAGGCTTTGGGAAGACAGGCGTCACAGGCGAACGATTTGCTCCCGATGTGTGGCTCTCTCAGTTTCCACCAGACTCCGCCTATGTGAGAATCGCCGTGGAGGCGGGATGGATCGGCCTGCTACTCTACCTCGGGCTGATGTTTACGGTGCTATGGACGGGAATCCGAGGTCTTTTTCGCACCTATTCTGTCCGGCTGAAAGCTTGGTACCATGCCTACCTCACTTTTGTATTTTTGGTGATTGTAGCCAATTTTTTTCAGGAAGTGACCACGCAGCTCCCGACTGGGATCATGTTTGTGATCGCAATGGCAGTGATGGTCAATTTGGAGCGAATGAAGGTGGGGCAAGGCTCCGAAACTTGACCGCTAGCAATTGACTTTCGCCTGTTTTATTTTCCTTTGGCTATGTTCCGGTAGATCAGTATATTTCCTGCATGGAAGAATTAAAAATGGAACTCCGTGACCTGATTGGAAAAGATCGGGTGAAGCAAGCGCTGGACAAACTGTCCACTGTGCCCGAAGCACAGGCGGGGGATATCGCATCAGACATCGTTCAACTCAAAGCCCGTTTTGCTGCTTACAACCGCAACAGCACGATGGGTTTGCTCGACTTTGCTACCGGGCGTGTGGAGAAAGCCCAGATCGTGAACAGCCTGCTTGCAATCATCAGTTCACTGGAAGTCGATTCGCCTACACTACCTCCTGCTCAAGGGAAGAGCGTCAACATCAACGTGTCTGTCAACCCCAGTGCCCCTTCCGCGGCCATTGATCGCACCACCATCCTTTTCCTGGCATCAAATCCTACCAATACTGGGCAACTCCGCCTGGGCGAAGAACACAGAGAGGTGGAGCAGTCACTGCGTGAGTCTGGGATGAGGGAGAAATTTGCCCTCACAGAACGATTCGCCGTCAAAGCCCGGTCCTTATACAATGCCCTGCTGGATGAAAGACCGCAGATCGTGCATTTTTCGGGTCACGGCGAAATGATGAAAAGCAATCCCTCCCTCAGCGCATCCGGGTCAGAAGAAGGCTTTCGCAGCCTGGTATTTGATGTAGAAGAGCAACAAAATATGGATGGCTATACCGGCGGGATCGTGGTGGAAGACAACGAAGGGAAAGCCAGGCTGGTGAAAGCAGAGACCCTTGCTACGCTATTTGAAAATATCTCTGGAATCCGTTGCGTGCTACTCAACGCCTGCTATTCTGAGTCTCAAGCTCAGGCAATCCTAGAAAAGGTCCCCTATGTAATTGGGATGAACACTGCCGTGCCCGACAAGACTGCCATTTTGTTCGCCGCTGGGTTTTATCGCGCCCTTGGTAATGGTCGCAGCATTCCAGATGCCTATCGACTGGGGATAAGTCTGGTAGAATTGGAAGGGCTTCCCGGTGCAGACATCCCCGTGATCAAGGTAAATGAGCAACTTTTGGCGAGATAGCTCAAGAAGATAACCCTCTAAAATCTCGGAACGCTCCCCTCGTATTGGCCGAAGAAAAGCCCTCCCTGGCTCATCAGGGAGGGCTTTTCTATCATAGCGTTAGGCCGCGAATGAATGTTTTGCTAAAGGCCGACAGCTTTCTGAATGTGGGCATCTGCACCGCACACCTGCAATGAAGATGACCTCGTCAAAGGAGGAAAGTCAACTACTTGGATCGATTCAGGCTCAGGCCGTGATTTGCGCCCATGAATCTCAGCGTCACTTGAATATCTTGATCTGTTTGTACCTCACCTTCCTTAGGAGCTGGCAGTGGGCTGAAGGTCCAGCGGCTCACAGCTTCGTAGGTCAGGATACCCAATCGTGGAGGCACTGGTTCGCCCTCTATCTCGTTGGTGTATTTGTGAACGGCGTGGATACTCCCATCGGGCTTCACACGAAGGACAGCGTGGATGATTCCGTGGACCTCCCCCGAATCGCCCGGCTTGTAAATGTGTGCTGGTCGGCGCGTGCCCAAGCCTCGAATCAGGCAGCTTCCATCGGATGCATACTGAATGCCACTTTCGGGTTGGTTGTATTGAATGACCGTCTGGACGTGCATCGGCTGTTGGGCCACTTTGGCTGGCAAGGTGTCAAATTCCCACTGCTGTACAGCTTTGACAGCCGCATTGACCATGTCCCGGGTCGTTCCTGGCAGGAGCATCCCCACGGTCTCTACGCCTGTGACAGAACCATTGGGTTGAATCGTGAAGGCAAGTGGGACCAACCCTGTAGATCGTCCCCGATAAATCGGTTGTGGGAGGTTCACAGGCGTTCTCCGAATAAAGCTTTCGCCATTTTCGCCCGTAAAAGAAAAAAGGTCCTCTGGGTGGAGGATGTTCAATTCTTGCGGAGCTTCAGCATCGGGCTGTCCGGAGAGAATGAAGCTGGAGCACAGGCAAAAGAGACAGAGGAGTAGTCTTGGAAGGCGCATGTTGCTAGGGGTTGCCGAATGAAATTGAGTGATCAAAAAGACTCAATTTCGGGGCGCAAACCTACGAGGCCTGTGCCAACTGTCAAGATTGTCGCAGAAATGGAAGTACCTTCATAATCAAGGAGTTAATAAGTGGCATTTCATGCAGGAATAGTCAAATAGTTGCCTTTTCCCTCAAAACGCATGACCAAATGGAAGAAGATCTTACGTAAAAAAAATGTGATGCTTTCGCTTGGCGCTTTTTGTCTCTACGCGGGTTCCTGTGTAGATTGATCGATGGAAACAACACTCGTGGATGAAGTAGGGCGACAACTCACCGAAGGGTACCTGGCTTATTTGGCGGAGTTTCGAGCCATCACTGCGCGCGCCAAGACCAGATTTGCTAATCAAGACTGGCACGGCATTCAGGCTGACCACAAACGGCGGCTGAACCTCTACAAACAGCAAGTCGCCAAAATCGCTCGTCAAGTCAAACGCACCCTACAAGCAACCTTTCACGATGAGGCGCTTTGGTGCCAGCTGAAAGAACTTTATCGAGCCTTTTCTGAGCTACAGCCATCCACCGAGATTGCCCAGACTTTTTATAATTCCATTTGCCGAAAAGTGCTCAACGACATTGGTGCCGACGATCGCTTCATGTTCGTGCGTTCTGACCCGAGCGCCCTCGGAGCGCCAGAGCCGCTGGTGAAGCGCTACAAGTGGACGCAGAAAAGTGAAGATGTCATTCGACAAGTGCTCCTGGATTTTCGGATGGAAGCGCCCTACGAGAATTTGCAGCGCGATGTGAATCTCATTGTGGCAGGGATGAAGGAGGAGTTTTTTCATACAGATCCGCCCAATGGTTTTACCTACCTCGAGTTTCTCCCTGCCGTTTTTTATCGAAACAAAGGAGCCTACCTCGTCGGGCGATTCAGCCATCAGCACCAATACTTCCCCTTCGTGCTGCCGATGCTCAACGAGGGCAACGGCGTGTATATCGACACCATGGTATCAGATGAAAATGAGGTGTCAATCATCTTTAGCTTTACCCGCTCCTACTTTTTGGTCGAGCTGGACGCACCATCGCGCTGGGTCTCCTTCCTGAAGACCTTGATGCCGCTCAAGCCCTATTCCGAAATTTATAATGCCATTGGGTTCAACAAACACGGTAAAACCGAATTGTATCGCGATTTTCTCCGGCATTTGTCCAAATCTAAAGACGAATTCATCATCGCTCCTGGGATCCGGGGAATGGTCATGGCGGTGTTTGTGCTGCCTTCATACCACATTGTGTTCAAGTTGATCAAAGATCGATTTGATCCCCCCAAACAGACTTCCGCAGCGCATGTGCGCTCCTGCTACAAGCTGGTCTCGGTCCACGATCGGGTCGGGCGCATGGCCGATACGCACGAATTTGAATACTTCTCCTTTCCGAGAGCGCGCTTTTCCGAGGAGCTGCTCCAGCACCTACAGCAGGTCGCACCTTCGCTGCTCACCGTGACCGACGACGAAATCATCATCAGTCACCTCTACACAGAGCGGAAAATGATCCCGCTCAATATGTTTTTGGAAATCGCCACGCCGAGCGAGATCGACGAAGTCGTGGAAGAATACGGCAACACCATCAAGCAGCTCGCTGCAGCCAATATTTTTCCCGGAGACATGCTGCTGAAGAATTTTGGGGTGACAAGACACCGCCGGGTGGTATTTTATGATTATGACGAAATCGGTTTTCTCACCGATTACCACTTTCGACGTATGCCAGAGCCTGCCGAAGGAGACGACTATTTGGCCTCCACCCCTTGGTTTGCGGTCGGCCCAAACGATGTTTTTCCGGAAGAATTTCGGCAGTTTCTCATCGGGGACGAGCGCATCCGAAAGCGTTTCTTTGAGTTGCACGCCGACTTGTTCGAGCCGAGGTATTGGATCCAAATGCAGCAGCGCATCAAGGCAGGAGAGGTCGTGGACGTGTTTCCCTATCGGCGCAGAAAGCGCTTTAAATCCCATGGGGAGGCTCCCGATCTTGGGGCAACTTTGTGAAATGCAGTTTCGTATCGTGTGGGCTTCAATGAAAATTGTTCGCTATGGCATCTTCTCCCTACACACCGATCGCCTGCCACGTATATGACATGCTGGAGGTCGCTGCGATGAAGCGGCGACCCGTCTCTTTGCAAATCCAGTCCAGCGAAGGGCCCGTCGTAGAGATCCAAGATTTCATCGAAGACATCTGGGCCAAGCAAGGCGAAGAATTTTTGCGGTTACAAAATGGACAAGTCATCCGCCTTGACCAGATCCTTGCGTTGGATGGGGCACTTTTGGGCGAGCAGGGGGAAGAAGCATGTGGCATTCGTCGCTGAATCAACCATTTCCGCCAGGGCTTGGACATTGGATAATTTCCCAAACATCCATCCCCCGGCGGAATTGTCTTTTTACAGCTCTTTTATCAAAAGTCTGTTCTCTGTGAACATTCAATGCGCAATATAGACCCCTACGGAATAGAGAAGCATAACGGGGGGCTGTTCCGTGTTGCTAGGAAATGCTGGCCCTTGACTTAGAGGGCGAGCAAGCCCAAGTTGAGCTGTGAGCCATCTCTTGCCACGAAAAATGTAGCTGACGCCTATCGCATTTTGGGCAAATGATTCCATTATCCCCTGATTCCAGTACGTGAGCGCAACAGCAGAGCTTCGAATGCCGCGACCTGTGTGGAACAAAGCCGCAGCGCCGTATCCTATTATCCCGGCGCCTATTTGTAATCCGAAATGTGGCGCGACAAGCACTTCAAGGTCTGCTCCTATGAGCGATCCGCCGCCTTGCAGAATGCCGATGCTGGCGCAGATAGCTTCCTCTTTAACGATTGTTTGGCCCAACAAGGCCTCAACACTGATTAGACAAAACACAACTAGAATAACTTGCTTCATGGTGATAAAATTAAGCCGGACATGTATGAATGGCCAAAAACTAGTTGTTAAAGTGCAGATCTAATTCTAGAACTTAAGGGTGCCAAGTCCCTAAGAATGAAGTCAATCACTTCAACGAAACTGTTATTTTGGGCAAAAATAAGGAATCTAAGTAAGCTAAAAAAAATAATCACACACACTTTCTGCCTTTTGTTTGTTTTTTTTCTGAATAAGCGAAGCAGATCCATCGGTTGTTATTAGTCGGTCTCATCCTTTGGTCAGGAAATTTTTCTCTCGCCCATTGGTCGTTAGAGGACCATTCTTGGCTTTCCCCATTCACGTTCATTGGGAGGGGATTCGAAGTCCTGGATGAATATGAAATTGAACCCTATATAACTTTGGCTCATGCATAGGCCCTGTTGAACCTGTATTGAACCACTTGGCTTCTGGAGAATGCTGCGTAATTTTGGCCATGGCTGATCCCCTGCGTATTCTGGTTCTCTGCACGAAATTTCCCTTTCCACCTAAAGATGG
This sequence comes from Bacteroidota bacterium, assembly GCA_036835375.1. Lineage (GTDB taxonomy): Bacteria > Bacteroidota > Bacteroidia > J057 > J057 > JANQTF01. Next base: position 12,685 of record DAITMB010000013.1, on the reverse strand, counting down.
TGGAAGTGTCGCGATGATGTCCATGATCCAAGGGTTTGCTAAGGCAGGCCACCAGGTGTCGGTATTGAGCATGAATACGCCGAAGCACTTTGTTGACCTTCAGTCTCTGCCGAAGGAAATGGTCTCCTTGGCAGATTTCACCGCTGTCGAGGTCAACACGAAAGTGAGTATTGTGGACGCCCTGGCCAATCTGCTGTTTTCCAAAGAATCCTATCACGTGAAGCGCTTTACCTCCAAGGCTTTTCGCGAGGAATTGGTGGACATGCTGAAAAAAAGGTCGTTTGATGTGGTCCAATTGGAGACCTTGTTCATGACTCCCTACATCAACAGCATCAAGGAACACGCGCCCAAGGCGCTCATCGCCCTGCGTGCGCACAACGTGGAGCACGAAATCTGGTCACGTCGCGCTACCAATGAGCTCAATCCCCTCAAAAAAGTGGTTTTGGAGACCACGGCCATTCGCATTCAGGCTTATGAAGAGCAGGTGCTTTCTCGTGGCCAATACGATGTGTTGGTGCCGATCACAGGAAGGGATGCCGGGGTGTTGAAAAATATGGGGAACAAAGCGCCGGACTATGTATGCCCTGCGGGAATTGAAGAAAACATAGCCACGACGACCGGGCCAGCTGAACAATGGCCCTCGCTTTTTTACATTGGGGCGTTGGATTGGGAGCCAAATCTCGAAGGCATGCGATGGTTTTTGAAGCAAGTATGGCCCAAAATTCGTAAAAAGTACCCTGACTTGAAGCTTTATATCGCAGGAAGAAATACCCCCAAAGAGCTGTATGCCGTCCGCGACCCCCAAGTCGTGGTGTCCGGGGAGGTGGATAGCGCTGCAGATTTCATTCGGCCCAAAGGCATCATGATCGTGCCCATCTTGTCGGGAAGCGGAATGCGCGTAAAAATTTTGGAAGGGATGAGTCACGGCAAGCCCATCGTCGCGACACCGCTCGCAGCGGAAGGTCTCGGGGTTCGCAGCGGAGAACACCTCTACCTCGCTCAGGAACCGCAAGCATTTGCCGATGCTGTCTCAACCCTCATCGACAATCCTTCCCTTGCGCGGCTCCTTGCGGACCAGGGGGCAGACTTCGCCCGGAAAAAGTTTTCCAATGACAAAGTGATCGCCGGGCTGCTCGATTTTTATCGCAGCAAAATCAAGTCGTGAGGAGTATGAGGTGTGTCATCGCTGACATCGGACCACAAAATGATGCGGTGAACGTTGATTTATTTCAAGCTCAAGGAGAAATTATAAGCGCTACCAACTCATCAGCTGATACGCCAGAAAAGCGCCTACATAGGCTAGTACCGTCAAGTAGAGCAGCATGACAATGGTCCATTTCCAGCCCACTTCCTTGCGGGTCACAGCGAGGGTACTCATGCACTGCATCGCGAGGGCATAAAAAACGATCAAAGAAAGGACAGTAGCGGCTGAATAGACGGGCAAGCCGCTGTCAGCATGTGTTTCTTGCTGCAAGCGGTCGATCAAAGAGATCCGGCTCAAGCGTCGACTGTCTTCCTCATCCAGTACTTCCGGGTCATTCATCTGGTAAATGATGCTCATTGTTCCAACAAATACCTCGCGCGCTGCAAAAGAAGTGATGAGGCTGATGCCAATTTTCCAATCGTAGCCCAAGGGACGGATCACAGGCTCAATAAACTTTCCGAGGCTGGCGGCATAAGAGGCATTGATCTTTTCAGAATCATAGGCCAGCGCCAGGGAGTCGTTCATCTCAAGTCCTGCCTGGGTCATGGATTCATATTTGCTATCCAGGGCTTCCATTTTATCCGTCGGCCCAAATCTCACCAGCACCCACAGCACCAGACTGATCATCAGAATGATTTTTCCGGCTTCCACGACAAAGGAGCGCGACTTTTGGTACACAGTCAGCCCCACGTTGCGCACCCGGGGAAAGCGATAGCTCGGCATTTCCATGACAAACATCCCCTTGCTTTCATAACGAAAAATTTGCTTGAACACATAAGCGACCAGCAGCGCAGCCACAAAGCCCAGCAGGTAGATCAATGTCATGAAGAGCCCGCGCTGGTCGATGCCAAAGATCTTTTCAGCGGGCAAAAACATCGTGATCAACAGCGTGTAAACAGGAATGCGCGCGGAGCAGCTCATGAGCGGCGTGACGAGGATGGTGATGAGTCGTTCGCTTCGATTCGCGATGCCGCGGCTCATCATGATTGAGGGAATGGCACAAGCCATGCCGCCCATCAGCGGGATGATGGATTTGCCCGAAAATCCAAAAGGGCGCATGATCCGATCCATCAGATACACCACCCGGGCCATGTAGCCCGTGTCTTCCAGTAGGGTGATAAACAAAAAAAGAATGGCAATCTGCGGCACAAAGATGACGATTCCACCCAGTCCGGCGATCAGTCCCTCGGAGAGAAGGTCGGTGGTCCAGTGGTCGGGCAGGTTCTCTTGCAGCGCAGCTTGCAGCGCAGCAACTCCTGCATCAATCCAATCCATGGGGATCGTCGCCCAAGCAAATACACCCTGGAAAATCATCAATAGAATCCCCAGGAAAATCAAATAACCAAAAATGCGATGCGTAAGGATTTTGTCAATTCGCTCGGTAAGCTGTTCGCGAAGAGTCGGTGGGTCTTGCACCACCATGGAGATCCATTCATCAGCCAAATCAAGGCGCACAAGCAACTCATTGGCGATGAGTTTCCGGGCACGCTGCGCATCAATTTGGGCGGCTTCTCTGAGCGGGAAGATCATCTGCTGGTTCAGCACAGGAAATTGCTCAGGCGAGAGCAAGGCTTGGTAGGCATGATATACGTGATCGGTCCCCAGGGCCTCGCCGATGCCAGTCAGGGCAGATTGAAAGCCCGGAGGGATTTCCAAGAATGTGTGGGGCGCAGTCGGCTGGTAGTTTGCGATGGTCTTTCGCAGCGCCTGAATGGTCTTGGGTTGGTGGACCGAGATCGGCACTACGGGGATGTGTAACAGGGAACCCAGTTGTTGGAGGTCGATGGAGAGCCCTTCCTTGGCGGCCAGATCCATCATGCTGATGGCGAGGATCGCTGGAAATCCCAAGTCGAGCACTTGGGTACAAAGCATCAATCCACGGCGGAGCTGGGTAGCATCTGCCACGACCACCACCACATCAGGGCAATCGGCGTGTTGTAAGTCGTGCAGCACCCGAAAGGTGACCTGCTCATCTTCAGAAGTAGGATAGAGAGAGTTAGTGCCTGGCAAATCAATGAGTCGGACAGTCTGGCCTCGTTCGAGGGATAGTTTGGCAACCTTTCGCTCGACTGTCACGCCCGGGAAATTTCCTACCCGCTGGTTGAGCCCGCTCAATGCATTGAACAGGGAGGTTTTGCCACTATTGGGTGCGCCCACCAGTGCAACGACGGCTTCCTTACGGGCTACCCCCTGCTGATCCATATATGACTGGCATCCTCCCGGCGAAGCAACAGCTTGGTGCGATGTACCCGGATGGAGACCGGATCGCGCAGGGGAGCCACCCCTACAAAGCAGACTTGATCTCCGACAGCCACGCCCATTTTCAGCAAGGCCATTTCCAGCTCTGGCCTATCAATGCGAGTAATGCAGCCGCATTCACCAGGACACAACGATAGCAGCGTACCGCCTTCCTGCAAAGAAGGCGCGGAAGGCGCAGTGAGAGAAGATGTGAAGGTCCTAAGCATGTTTCGGAGCTTGCGTAACTTTCGCGATCAATGTTGAGCTTATTTAGACTAAGTCCAAATTGAGAGTTCGAAATTAAGCGTTGACTGATCTTGCTGCAATACCTTTTCTTAGGTAAATCTCATCGCTCATCTACCTAGAGTTAGGTAGGAAAATGGAGGCTTCTAGGGTGCACCTGTCATTTCATCATTGGATGACGACTACCTCGTGGTAGCGTTCTTGATTGGTCTCGACCAAGAGGTAATAGATCCCTGCAGCGAGGGAGCGTCGATAAGTGACCAAATACTCCCGATTGGGCTCAATGGTGCCGGTGCTGAGCACTTCAATCTGTCGCAATTGCTCGTCGAGGAGCTTGAGACGCACTTCCTGCGCAATGCGCGAAGCGTATCGAATGCGCAGATACTGGCCAGTCTCTGGTCCTTCGCGAAACACCGAAAAGCGAAAACCAGCTGCACTCTCAGAAGTAGCGATCGCCTGGATCTCGGAGAGTACGCGGTTGCCAGATTGATCCTCATGGCTGATGCGGTACCAATATTTCTGATTGACCTGCGCCGACTGATCAATATAGACATAGTCTTTGAGGCCATTCGATACTTTTTCGCCGGGCCTTTTGCCGATGGATTCAAAATTTCGGCCATCGCTGCTGCGCTCAATCTGATGAAACAGGCAGCCATTTTCAAATTTGGTCTTCCACTTGATCGACACCAGGCCTTCCTCGGTCATGCGCGCCTGCAAAAAGTCGTATTGCGTAGCGGGGAAAAGGGTTCCCCGGCGGCTGTTAGCGCGCCATGCACCATTGTTTCGGTCGAAAGCCATGATCGGATCGGGGAGACTCTGGAGGTAAGCCCACTTCGGGTGATTTTCCGCTGGTACGCTGATGCTGTTGCCCTGGATGGAAAAGCTGACTGGCAAAAAATCTATTTGCGGCTGTTCAGCCAGGTAAAAGCCGTCGATCATGGCACTGCCCTGTGGACCAAGGAGCGCAACGAAGTCTCCTAACTCCAAGCTAGAAGTGGACATTTGGCTGAATCCTGCAAAGTCAGAGAAGGAGAATACGCCGACCCCCGATACAGCGCCGAGAGTGATGGAGGAGTAAGGCGCGATTTTGGCCTTTTCTGACAGGACCACCCGCCAGTATCGGGATACCAAGATGTATTTGTCCAATGATATCTCCTGCTCAGAAGCATTGAACAAGGTGACTTCAGTGCCGCTCAGGTCAGGGCCTCCCGGCAAAAACCGCGACAAGTAAAGATCCCCCCTGCTTTGACCCATGAGGAGCAGCCCTTGAAGGAGCATCCCCACCAGTACCATCCAATGCTTCATCGGCAGATCATTCACCGCAGTTCGATAATGAATTTGTTTTTCTTCCCTCGTTGAAGGTAAAGGTATTTTCCCAAAAACGCATCGTCGGGTGTGAGCAGGGCCTCCGCACCAACGCAAGATTCCATATTGATTTTTACCGCTTTGTCGCTTTCTATAGCCCGCTTGCCTTCGCCTCTTGAGCCGACGATGCCCGTCTCAACCAGGAGGTCCACGACCTTGATGCCTTCAGCCAGGCGGTCTAGCGGAAAGGAGAGCTGGGAGGAGGAGCGGGCGACTTCTTCCCATTGCTTGGCCGAGAGCGCACGCAAGGAATCCTTCGATTTGATTCGTCCGAAGAAAAAATCAGTCAGAAGAATGGCATCTTGCAAGCCGGCTTTCCCATGCACCCGTGCGGTGATGTCATCGGCCAGCACGCGGTGAAGGCTTCGAAGGTGGGGCGCCTCGCGGTGAGTGGCAACCAGTGCCTCGATCTCTTCCTGCGTGCGCAAGGTGAAAATCTTGATCAAGCGCTCCGCATCTGCATCACCGACATTGAGCCAGTATTGAAAGAATTCGTACGGGGATGTCTTTTCGGCATCTAGCCACACGCTGGTGCCATCGGCGGACTTCCCAAATTTGGACCCATCTTCCCGCGTCATGAGTGGGCACACAGCCGCAAATGCTTTCGCTTCATGGCCTTCCATCCGGCGAATGAGTTCCGTGCCTGTGGTAATGTTGCCCCACTGGTCGGAGCCGCCGATCTGAAGCCGTACGCCGTGATGGCGATAGAGGTGGAGATAGTCGTAGCCCTGCAAAAGTTGGTAAGCAAATTCTGTGTAGGAAATGCCAGACTCGGATTCCATTCGCTTTTTCACCGACTCTTTGCTTAGCATGTAAGCGATCGGAATGTGCTTTCCGACATCCCGGAGAAAATCCAGGAAGCCAAAGTCTTTGAACCAATCGTAATTGTTGACCATCACGGGGGCATTTTCCACCTCGAAATCCAGAAAATGAGCGAGCTGGCTCCGAATACCCCGAATATTTTCTTCGACCTGTTCGACGGTTTGCAGCAGACGCTCTTTATCTTTTCCCGAAGGATCGCCGACCAGGCCCGTGGCTCCACCCACGAGCGCATAAGGCGTATGGCCCGCCCGCTGCATGTGGAGCAGCATCATGACGGGAACTAGGTTGCCAATGTGCATCGAGTTGCTCGTAGGGTCCACCCCCAGATACACGGCTCCGCGCGTCGTAGAAAAAAAATCTTCTGTGCCGGGGATTGTCTCTTGAATCATGCCGCGCCAGCGCAGTTCTTCAATGACATTAAACAGGGGTTTCATTTGATGAGAAAAAATTAGAGAATCTGCCAACCGCTCCAAAGGTAGCAGGCAGCCGCCGAACTGACAATGTCAAGGGGAGTGATTGTCTCGTGGGTTTGGCTTGGCGCTGGATGGGTAGAAAGGTCAGGGGAGGGAAATTGGTTAGAAAATTGAAGTATGTCGAGTGGAAAATGAGGAATTATGACAACCTATGAGGAAGCTTTTCATTGGAAATTCACGATGGGGTTTTCACTGACAATTTGGTAATTGAGAGATTCGGAGAAAAAATTGAAAAAAATAAGCGTCAAGTAGATATTGATAAATCAAATTTGTAATCAATTTTTAGCTGATTATTTAGGAGATTTCATTTTTAAATGTCAAATAAACATTTATATTTGCTTCACTACTCTCTCCTTCTCCATGCTCTCCTACGAACCTCAGCATCGGGTACTTCTCGCAGTCGATTGCATCATCTTCGGATTTGATGGCAACGGGTTGCATGTGTTGCTGGTAAAGCGAGGATTTGAACCCGCCAAAGGGCAGTGGTCGCTCATGGGGGGATTTGTGCAACCGGCAGAGAGTATCGACGAGGCTGCACTGCGGGTGCTTTATCGGCTCACGGGCCTGAGAGGGATCTATCTGGACCAACTTGGTGCGTTTGGTACGCTGGATCGGGACCCCGCTGAGCGAGTGGTATCGATTGCGTACTTCGCACTCATTAATATGAGCGACTATAACGACCAAGACCTGCAATCCTACGAAGCGGGCTGGTATCCAGTAGAAGCGTATCCCGAATTGGTATTTGACCACGGCATGATGGTGGAGCGAGCCAGGAAGCGCCTTCGGGAGCAAGCCGGCATTCAGCCCATCGGATTTGAGCTACTTCCCCACAAGTTTACCTTGCCGGAATTGAGACGCTTGTACGAAGCCATTTTGGAGAGACCCCTTGACCTTGGAAATTTTACCCGTCGGATGCAAAGCCTCGGTGTGCTGCGCAAACTCGACGAGAAGCAACGCGGATCTTCCAAGAAGGGCGCCTATTACTATGTTTTTGATCGGGAAGCCTACCGACAGCGATCCCGCGACGGGTTGGCCTTCGCCATTAAATAAATGTTGAGCGCCTGAACGGCTGTGATGGAAAGCGCTAAATCTGACGAGCCAGCATCATTGTCTAGTAGAAAGGGCTGATTGATTTGTCACAGACCCCAACGATCACTGACTACCACCAACGACTCACTTATATGTCTCTCTCCCCCTTGATGATTGGCCTCGATTATGGCTCAGATTCGGTCAGGGCCGTCTTATCGCGCAGCGACAATGGCGAGATCCTCGCCACCGATGTTTTTTATTACCCTCGATGGGCCAAGGGCCTCTATTGTGATGCAGCGCGCAATCAGTTTCGGCAACATCCGCAAGATTATCTCGATGGATTACAACAGACCATCACCTCCGTGCTGCGGGGGCTGACTCCGCAGGAGCGGCAAATGGTGCGGGGGATCGCTGTGGATACCACGGGCTCCACGCCGGTGGCTGTAGATGCAGTGGGTACCCCATTAGCGCTGCTACCTGCCTTTGCGGAAAACCCCAACGCGATGTTCGTGTTGTGGAAAGACCACACTGCCCTTCGGGAAGCTGCCGAAATCAACGAGCACGCCGCTGCTGTTCACGCCGAAACTTCTCAGGATTACCTGAAATATGTAGGAGGGATTTACTCCTCCGAATGGTTTTGGGCGAAAATTCTGCACGTGATCCGTGAAGATGTTGCGGTGCGCGAAGCGGCATATTCCTGGGTGGAGCATTGCGATTGGATCCCATACGTGCTCTGTGGAGGGCGCGATGTGAGCGAAATGAAGCGCAGCCGATGTGCTGCAGGTCACAAGGGACTTTGGCATCCTGAATGGCAAGGTCTTCCCCCCGAATCGTTTTGGACAGGGCTAGATCCCGTGCTGGCCGGCCTACGCGGCCGCTTGTATGCCGACACCTATACGTCTGATGTTCCGGCAGGCCACTTGTCTGAAGCATGGGCTGAGGCGCTAGGGCTCAGCACGGACGTGGTGGTGGCCGTCGGTGCCTTCGATGCGCACATGGGAGCAGTGGGCGGAGAGATTCGACCCTTTACGTTCAGCCGGATCATGGGGACGAGCACTTGCGACATTCTCATCGCGCCCATCGAAGAATATGGGAGCACTTTGGTGAGAGGCATTTGCGGGCAAGTTGATGGCTCAGTGGTGCCGGGAATGCTTGGATTGGAGGCAGGCCAATCAGCCTTTGGGGACATTTACGCGTGGTTTCGCGGCTTGCTAGCATGGCCGCTGAGCCTCATTCCCGCCGATGTGACAGGTCGCGACCAGCTCGTGGCAGACGTCACTGATGCACTGATTCCAGCGCTGAGCGAAGCCGCCGCTGCCATTGCGGTGGAAGACAGCACAGAGTTGGCATTAGACTGGATGAATGGCCGCCGCACGCCTGATGCCGACCAAAACCTCAAAGGAGCGATTTTCAACCTCAATTTGGGATCGGATGCGCCCCGGGTGTTTCGTGCGCTGGTGGAGGCGACTTGCTTCGGCTCCAAAGCCATTGTGGAGCGATTTCGGCGCGAAGGCATTCCGATCTATGAGATTGTGGGTTTAGGAGGAGTCGCCAAAAAGTCGCCCTTCGTGATGCAGACCTTGGCCAATGTGCTGGATATGCCAATTCAGGTGGCGAGGGCGGAACAAACCTGTGCCCTGGGTGCAGCGATGTTCGCCGCGACGGCAGCCGGGATCTACCCCGATGTGTTGCAAGCGCAAGCTGCGATGGGCCATGGCTTCGAAAAGGAATACCACCCACAGCCTGCGCTGGTGCCTATCTACGCCAAGCGTTATGAGCGCTATTTGGCTGTGGCTCAATCGGTGGAGACCTTCACGAATGAAAAAGTTGCCGCTGGAAAAACGCTGGCGAAATAAGTCTTTGTTGAATTGTTGAGCATGATCAAGTCGAAGGGATATCCCTCTATTTTTTACACCCTTTTCTACGATTCGGATGACCTACGCAGCGATACGACAAGAGGCCTATGAGGCCAATATGCAGCTCCCCAAGCTGGGACTGGTGCTCTTCACGTTTGGGAATGTGAGTGTGGTAGATCGAGAGCGAGAAGCATTCGCGATCAAGCCCAGCGGAGTGCCTTATGAGGTCCTTCGCCCGGAGGACATGGTTGTGTGTGACTTTTCAGGCAAAGTGATCGACGGTGCAATGAGGCCCTCTTCGGACACGCTCACCCATGCGGTGCTGTACCAGGAATGGCCACATATCGGGGCGGTGGTGCATACGCATTCGACCTATGCCACTTCTTGGGCGCAGGCGCAACGCGACATTCCGATCCTGGGTACCACTCACGCTGATCACCTCACGGTAGATATTCCCTGTGCGCCGCCGATGGATGATGAAAAAATCAAAGGAAACTACGAACACGAAACGGGTTACCAGATCATCGACCATTTTCGACAAAAGGGCTACGATCCAGCAGAAATAGAGATGGTGCTGGTGGGTAACCACGCACCATTTACTTGGGGAAAAACGGCGCACAAAGCGGTGTACAACAGCGCGGTGCTCGAAGAATGCGCTCGTATGGCATGGCTCACCCTGAGCATTCGCCCCGATGCACCCCGGCTCAAAGAGGCGCTGGTGCAGAAACACTGGCAGCGCAAGCATGGCCAAGGTGCTTATTATGGCCAGAAATAAGAATGGCTTGATAGTAATGTGAAGAGGGCCTGTGGAGGCTCCCGTCGGTTATTTTTCGGCTAGATTCAAGGATTTTTTCTACTATTGACAAGAATCAAGGCAAGACAGCCTTTCTTTTCCCTTCTTAAGAACAAAGCGGCACCCCGCGACATTCCAAGCAATCAAGGATTCTATTTACTTTTTTCATTTCCTCTATATTTTCCTCCTCAATCCTTTAACCTCTACGAACCGAACTCGCAATGAACTCTGGATTTGTAACACTGGACTATATCATTTTCGCGATTTATGTTGTGACCATTGTCAGCGTGGGGCTGTATGTCTCTCGAAACAAGAAGGGGCATGAGCGATCTGGCGAAGACTACTTTTTGGCTGGCCGCAACCTCACTTGGTGGGCGATCGGTGCCTCGCTGATCGCTGCGAACATTTCGGCGGAGCATTTCATCGGGATGTCAGGATCAGGATATGCGCTAGGGCTGGGCATCGCTGCTTATGAATGGATGGCGGCGATCACCTTGATCATTGTGGCCAAGTATTTCTTGCCTATTTTCCTGAACAAAGGCATTTACACCACCAATCAGTTTCTCGCCGGGCGATTCAATCAGGGCGTAAGTTCTGCCTTTGCGATCATGTGGCTGCTGGTGTATGTGTTCGTGAATCTGACCACGGTGACCTATCTTGGCGCCTTGGCGATGGACAAAATTCTTGGGATTCCGGTATGGTATGGCATCATCGGTCTCGCCATCGTAGCAGGGCTTTACTCCATCTACGGTGGCCTCACGGCGGTAGCATGGACCGATGTGTTTCAAGTGTTTTTCCTGGTGGGCGGCGGCTTGATCACCACTTTCCTCGCGTTGGATGCAGTGTCGCCGGGCACTGTTTGGGATGGCTTTAGCTTGATCTACGATCGCGCCGCAGATCATTTTGACATGGTGATAGAGAAGGGGACTACCTTCATTCCGGATGGCAGCGGAGGTACCAAAGACGCATACATCGACCTTCCGGGCCTTGCTGTGGTGTTTGGGGCTATGTGGCTCACCAACATTGGCTACTGGGGTTTCAATCAGTACATCATTCAGAAGGGACTTGCTGCCAAGTCGATGAAGGAGGCGAAGCGCGGTTTGCTATTCGCTGCATTCCTCAAAATCCTGATCCCCCTCATCGTCGTGATTCCTGGTATTACAGCATTTGTGTTCTTCGAATTAGAAGAAGAGACACCCGGCTATCTGGCGAACCTGCTCGGGTCAACACTAGAGGAAGTTGGCACGATCACCAAGTCCGATGAGGCATACCCCTGGTTGCTCAAAAACTTCGTGCCCTCGGGTATTCGGGGATTAGCCTTTGCAGCCTTGGTGGCGGCCATTGTGTCTTCACTTGCCTCGATGATCAACTCTACATCAACTATCTTTACTATCGACATTTACCGTCCTTTGATCGCCCCCAAAGCTTCTGAAAAGCAGCTTGTCTTCGTTGGTCGCGTCGTGGCGCTGGTGGCGCTGGTAATCTCCAGCCTTGTGGCAAAACCCCTCTTGGGTGGCTTCGATCAGGTGTTTCAGTACATCCAGGAATATACCGGGCTGATCTATCCAGGCGTGGCGGTAGTTTTTGCGATGGGACTATTCTGGAAACGTGCCTCCACACGTGCAGCAGTTGCGGCTGCATTGCTCACTTTTCCGCTTGGGATCGGCGCGAAGCTGATGTTTCCTGAAATTCCTTTCCTTCTGCGAATGGGCTATGTGTTCATTGCACTGGTGGCGGTGGTGTCTTTGATCACCTTTTTCGATAAAACCGATGAAGTGCCCGACGATCGCACCACGGACGTGGATGAATTTGATAATGTGACAGACAAGTCTGCCAAGAAGAATCTCAGCGTGCTCAGTGAAAATGTGAAGAACATGATGGTGCGGAGCTCCTACGTGTTTGGCGGAATCGGATTGCTTTCCTTTGTGTTCGTATTTACGACCCTTGAGCGCCTCGCCAACATTGGGGCAGAAGCCTTTATCTTCTTTGGCACGGCCATGAGCATGATAGGCTTGGTGCTCTACACCAATGCCCGCAGCAAAACGGCTGACAAAGGGGCCATTCGCTACACGCCCGATTTGTTCAAGACAGGCCTGGAATTCAATATCGGAGCAGTCATTGTGACCTTCATTGTGGCCCTCTTCTACCTCATATTCTGGTAGGCTTGCACGCAGTGCAGCTCAGCACAACACACCTGCCGACCTCTTGGGGTCGGCAGTGTCGGTGACCAAATCGAGATTTTGTAACACGACGCCTCCACGACCGCTTGCGGTCGAGTGAACCCGTCATTTCTACCGGGCTGACCTCTCCCACCGAGATGGTCCCGGGTTCGGTAGGAATGTAACTTTGGCAAGTACAAGATCGCTTCGGCTCCCAATCTCTCGCCTCTCAACCTCTCGCCTCTCAATCTCTCAATCTCTCATGTCAGTTTTTACCCATTACGAAGCCTGGTTTGTCACAGGCAGCCAGCACCTCTATGGTCCAGAGACCTTGGAGCAAGTGGCACTTCACTCCCAAGAAATTGCTCGCTCGCTGAGTGATGATCCAAGCATTCCCATCAAAGTCGTGTTCAAGCCCGTGCTCACCGGGCCAGACGGCATCCTCACGCTTTGTCTGGAGGCCAATGCCTCGCCGAAGTGTGTGGGGATCATCGCGTGGATGC
>DAITMB010000012.1:0-64582 GCA_036835375.1 Bacteroidota bacterium | reverse complement strand
TTCGAAATCGACGTCGAATACATCGTTCAAGACGGCAAAGTCATGATCGTAGATGAGCAGACAGGCCGGGTGCTACCGGGCAGACGCTACTCCGACGGATTGCACCAAGCCATCGAAGCAAAAGAAAACGTCAAAGTCGAGGCCGCCACCCAGACCTTCGCCACCATTACCCTTCAAAACTACTTCCGGATGTACCACAAGCTGGCCGGAATGACAGGTACTGCGGAGACGGAAGAGAAAGAATTCTATGAAATTTATAAGCTTGAAGTGGTCGTGATACCGACCAACAAGCCGATCAAGCGCGAAGACCGAGAGGACTTGGTGTACAAGACCAAGCGGGAGAAATTTAACGCTGTCATCGACGAAATCGAGCGATTCCGCAACAACGGACAACCCATCCTGGTGGGAACGACCTCCGTGGAAGTCTCGGAGCTTCTCGGGCGAATGCTCAAGATGAAGCGCATTCCGCATAATGTCCTCAACGCCAAGCAGCACCAACGTGAGGCGGAAATCGTCGCCGAAGCGGGAAAAGCCGGCACCGTGACCATCGCGACCAACATGGCCGGACGTGGAACCGACATCAAGCTCGGACCTGGCGTCAAAGAGGCCGGAGGGCTTGCCATCATTGGTACCGAAAGGCACGAATCTCGTCGCATTGACCGACAGCTCCGTGGTCGGGCAGGTCGCCAGGGTGATCCCGGTAAATCGCAGTTTTTCGTTTCCCTCGAAGATGATCTCATGCGCCTCTTTGCCTCGGAGCGGATGTCCAAAATCATGGACCGCTTGGGCATGAAAGAAGGCGAGGTGATTCAGCATAGTATGATCACCAAATCCATCGGCAATGCGCAAAAGAAGGTCGAGGAAAACAACTTCGCCATGCGTAAGCGACTGCTGGAGTATGACGATGTGATGAACTCTCAGCGCGAGGTGATTTACCGTCGGCGCCGAAATGCGCTCTATGGAGACCGCATCAAGGTGGACCTCGACAACATGCTCTACGACTTCTGCACCTCGCTCATCGCCATGCACGCCGAGATGACCGATCAAGAAGCACTGCGTATGGATACCCTGCGCTTCCTTTCCGTTGATGCCAATATCACCGACAAGGAGCTCAATGATCTGGATGAATCAAAGCTAGCCGATCGCCTCTTTGACGTAGCAAAGGCATACTACCAACGCAAGTCGGACCGCCTTTCCGAAACCCTTGCCAATGGGATCAATCGCCTCAAGCAAAACAATCCGCAGATTGAGCGCATTCTCATTCCTTTCTCCGATGGGACTTCCCGCCAGCTCCGCATCATCGTGCCAGTAGAGGAAGCGCTGGAGAGCAAGGGCCGAATGGTCGTGGATGAACTAGAAAAGGTGACGGCCCTCAACCTCATCGACGATAAGTGGAAAAATCACCTTCGCGTCATGGATGAGCTTCGCACCTCTGTCCAAAATGCCGTTGTGGAACAAAAAGATCCACTTCTGGTGTACAAATTCGAAGCATTCAACCTTTTCCAGCAGATGCTCAACGAGGTGAATCGCGAGGTGCTCACTGTGCTGTTTAAGGCAGACTTGCATGTAGAAGATAGCAAGCCTCAGCAAAAGGTCGAGCCACGTCGCGATGACTTCTCCAAGCTCAATGCAAAACACACCCAAGTGGAGGAAGAGCGTCGTCGGAAAATGGAGGATGAGCGCCGCTTTTTGACTGCCACCGGAGATTCTGCTCCTAGTCGAAGGCTCTCCCGCACGGAGCGCCGTGCAGCGGACCGCAAAAAGGGGAAAAGATAGTTCCTCAACGAGCAGGAGCACCTGCCCCGGAATCAAATAACGCAGTCACTACATAGGGCCAGGGAATTCCCTGGCCCTATGCTTTTGTTTTACTTCATTGTCGCTATCGCCACCTGCGGCGATATCTCCCAAAATACCATCGCGCGCCTGGGGATTGAGCCTGCTGACTTGCACCCTCGACGTATTCATTTGCTCCCGATAGCCCATTCCTGAGATGTAGAGGAGGACCTCCATAGTATATTTCCGTTTGGAAACTTCAACAACCGTTTATTCTAATAAAGAGACCATTCGCGCAAAAACCTCCATTCCGCGCTCTCTGGCTACTTATGTTTGTTACGGTGAAAGCAAAGAATGAGCAAGGATTCGGGGATTCTTCCGCATGGCGGGATTGAGTCCCCGGATTTTTTTTGGGCGAAACCACGCATCTCAGGGTCGAGCCTTCCATCACTTTACAAGAAAATAGTCCAGGATGGAGGTTGCTTCTGCTCGCGAATCCTTCCCGATTGCTTTTTCTCCTCGGTTATTTTTCTGCGAACCTTCCCTTACGTCGCTAGCGCATCTCCCCGCAATATTCCTTCGACTTTCTGAAGCACTGCTTGATGAGCCTGCTCCGATGCCGCCAGCAATTGCTCACAGGCCAACGACAGCGCCTGCTTCCTTTCGAGGTCATGAAGGCTCTTGAGATTGATGCGGACGTTGAGCACAGCACCACGAATCGCGGCGTGAACGCACAAAGCCCCTACACCCGCATCAGTGATGCTGTGGGGGTTGCCAGATTCTGCCATCGACAAGAGCAAGGGATAGGCTTTGCTGGTGGTTTGGGCAATGAGGAGCGGCACTTCTGCTGCGTAGAGCGTCGCCGATTGTATGGCCTGCTGGCGATTGACTTTTTCCTCTTCTGTTTTTCTTGGCAGTCGAAACGCTGCCATGACTCGCTCAAAGGCCGCCGTGTCTTCATCCACGAAGCGCAGCAATTGGTCCTTGAGGGCTTGGCCCTGCACACCCCAGTCGCTGAAATACCCCAATCGATCCTCCCAGCCGCGCTTCCCAGCACTGAGGTTCGCCACCATGACACCCAGCGCCACGCCGACTGCACCCACCAGCGCTGACACCGAACCACCACCAGGAGCAGGGGCGTCAGAAGCTGTGAGATTGGTAAACTCGCGCAGGGTAAGTCCAGCCAGCTTGCGGCTCCCGGTGCTTTCGAGGCGGTATTCGATCACCTTTTTTTGTGGGTCAAAGGGCCCCAATTCATCCAGACCAAGACTTTTGATGGCTACATGAATCAGTTCCGCTTCTGACACGCCTTGTGACACGCCTTGCTGGCCGAGGTAGTACCGTCCCGCATCAATCAATGCCTGCTTGGGAATCAGGCCCACTAATTCTGAACCCGTGACCCTCATCCCACGCGCGGTAGCACTTTTTCGGGCGGCTTCAAAGGCCAAGTGCACGGGCGTGTCCCGGAGATTGGTCAGATTGGCAGAGACTTGCGCAATTCCATATTCCTCGACATACCACCCAATGGCTTTGACGGATTTGCAGGATCCTGCTTCGCGTTGAGGTCTGCCTTCAGCGTCGAGGAGCGGTTTGCCCGTGGGCAATCCATCTTCGGTCCTGATGCGGCCTTTTTCGCGGATGTCAAACGCCACAGAATTGGCCCTCCGCACAGATTGTGTATTCAGGTTGATGTTGTAGGCCACCAGAAAATCACGCACCCCAATGACCGTCTGGCCTGCCTTGGCATGAAATTGAGCGGGTCCGTAGTCAGGTTTCCATTCTGGGAGAAGGATTTTTTTCTCGAAGCCCTCGTACTCACCAGCGCGGATCGTCGCTAGATTTTGGCGCAAAGGCATCGTGGCGGCAAGTTCGTAGAGATACACCGGAATGCCCAATTCCTCCCCTACCCGCCGAGCCAGCTGGTTTGCATACTGGATCGCCTCTTCCACACTGATGCCCGACACCGGAATGAGCGGGCACACATCCGTAGCGCCCATGCGCGGGTGGGTGCCTGTGTGCTTGCGCATGTCGATCAGTTCCGAAGCTTTCTTGATGCCTTGATAAGCGCCCTCGATCACCGCTTCTGGTGCTCCCACAAAGGTGACCACCGTGCGATGGGTCGATTTGCCTGGATCTACGTCCAGCAGGGTGACGCCCGCTACCGCTGCAATGGAATCGGTGATTTGCTGGATAATGGCCGGATCGCGACCTTCAGAAAAATTAGGAACGCACTCGAGAATCGGACTCATGAAAATGAAGGTTGGGGGCGTGAACGAGAATCGAAACTTACGGAATCCTCGGCGGATCTACCGCAAAGCCTTGCCACAAAATCGCCTGCGCCTTGTCTAAAGTTCTCTCCCCCTCGCCAATGAAAAAGGCAGAAGAGTACCCATCACAAATTCAACAAGGGAATTTCCTGCGCAATTTTGGGTCGGCAAATCGTGGCCGACTTGATAAAAATCAGGAGAAAGATGTGGATTCCGTCAGTGGCTGCAACGAATATGAAGAGGAAAAATGCGGCTGAAAAGCCGAGCAAAAGCCTGATTTGAATAAGCGTGCTACATGGATACCCATTCGTGTAGATAGGAGACAAACAACCCTCAGGAGTAAGAGTAAAAGAACATACAATATTTATCATTCAACAAAAAAACCCAACATTATGAATCGATTTACGATCATCATGATCAGTATTTTGAGCTTGGCGTTGCTTTCTTCTTGTACCACCATACGACAAGGGGAAGTAGGGGTGAAACGCAAGCGCGGGATCATCGACCCGGTACCAATTCTGGAAGGCAGGACAAGGGTCAATCCATTCAATACAGTCGTACTCAGGGTGCCGACACTGACTGCTAACCTCAAATTGAAACTCCCCCTCCCTACCAAGGAAGGTCTCACCGTGGAATCTGACATTTCGATCATTTACCACCTCGACCCGATGGCAGTCCCCCAACTACTCAAGGAAGTAGGCTCAGCGTATGAAAGTCAACTGATCATGCCCGTCTTTTACTCTGCCGCATCCGATGTCGCAGCAAAATTTTTTGCTAAGGACCTTCACTCAGGTGAGCGCGCCGCGATTGAATCAGAAATCATCACCAAGATGAATCTTACTCTTCAAAAAAGAGGCATTATTCTCGACAACGTACTTCTCAAAAGCATCACCCTTCCGGAGGGATTGAGCCGGGCGATTGAAGAAAAACTGGAGGCTGAGCAGGAAGCCCAGCGAATGCAATTTGTGAAGCAGCAGCAGGAAGCGGACGCAGAGCGCCGCGTGATTCAGGCGAAAGGCGAGCAACAAGTAGAGATCCTCAAGGCCGAAGGTGAAAAACAATCCATCGAATTGCGCGCAGCAGCCCAAGCCAATGCCACGTTGCTCCAAGCAGAAGCGGATGCCAAAGCCAATCGGCTACTCAATGAATCGCTGTCTGAAGATATTCTGAAACTCAAGGCCATTGAGGCTGTGCAACAAATCTCGAGTTCTCCCAATACCAAGTTGATCGTCAATCCGGGAGGCACCCCAATCTGGGGCCTCACGCAGGATGTGATGGTGGTGCCATAGGGCGACTCAAGTTTCAGCGCTTCATCGCACTTTGGTCCTCCATCCGATGCTGACAAGCTGTTAAAAAAGGAAGTACCAGTGTCCAAACAGCATCAGGGCAGCCCAAACGATGGGCTGCCCTGTTTCATTTGTCATATTATCGACGAAGCTCCGAAATCACACGTGGGTTGCAGGCTCCATCACATCGCTGAAAGCTTCTTGCACAATCCTGTTTTGCTCCTCGCTGTGCTGGTGATGGTAGCCAGTAGCCGGAGAAGGGCTAGGTTTGCGACCAATGTACTGCATTTCTACCTCGGTGATGACTCTTAATACAAAGCCCCAAGCCCCCATGTTTCGGGGCTCTTCTTGCACCCAGCACCACTGCGCGCTGGAGGGATATTTTTGAATCAGGTAGCGGAGCTGGTTGGCCGGAAGCGGGTAGATCTGCTCGAGGCGCAAGATAGCGACGTCTTTGCGGCCTTCTGCTTGCTGGTGTTCGAACAAATCGTAGTAAATTTTTCCAGAACACAAGAGCACTCTTTTCACCTGATCGACTGCTACGTAGGGGTCGTCAATGACTTCCTGGAAGCGGGTTCCTGGACCAAAGTCTGCCAGTGGACTCACACAGAGGGGATAGCGAAGAAGCTTCTTGGGGGTAAAGAAGATCATCGGGATGCGGAATTCATAGGTAAACTGCCTGCGGAGCGCGTGGAAGAAATTGGCGGGTGTGGTGACATTCATCACCTGCATATTTTTTCTGGCGCAAAGCTCCAAATACCTTTCCAAGCGAGCAGAAGAGTGCTCCGGGCCTTGACCTTCAAATCCATGCGGGAGGTACTGAATCAGTCCACTCATCCGCTGCCATTTGGTCTCGCCACTGGAAATGTACTGGTCCATGATGATTTGAGCGCCGTTTGCAAAGTCGCCAAACTGTGCCTCCCAAATCACCACATTGTTTGGATTGGTGATGGAGTAACCATACTCAAACCCCAATACGCCATATTCGGACAGCAGAGAGTTTATAGCTGTAAACTCTGCCTGATCAGGCCGAATATGGTTGAGCGGAACCCAATCTTGCTCTGCATCCTCGCTCACAATCACAGAGTGTCGATGAGAAAATGTGCCCCTTCTCACATCCTGCCCGCTGAGTCGGATGGGCCGACCTTCCAAGAGGAGGGTCGCATAAGCGATAAGTTCACCCAAGGCCCAGTCGAGACGATCTTCCTCGACCATAGTCAAGCGATCTTGGAAGAGTTTTTGGATCTTCTTGTGGGCTTTGAAGTCCTGCGGAATGTCGTGAAGCTTCGTGGCAATTTCGCGGAGGGTATCGAGAGAAATACCGGTCTCTGGCGAATCCCCTTCAAAATCGTCATTCGTCACACGTCGAATGCCTTCCCAAGTGCCTTTTAAGTACGGTGCATGGTGGAGCTTTTCGGTAGCGCGAGACTCGTCTAATTCTTCTTGCAGTTGCTCCTTGAATTCTACTTCCAATTCCTTGGCCATATTCGCAGCGACCTCTCCAGATTGTAGCAACTTGTTGAAGTAGATCTGGCGGGGATCTGGATGCTTCTTGATAATTTTGTAGAGGAGGGGCTGGGTAAATTCCGGCTCATCAGCCTCGTTGTGTCCGTGGCGGCGGTAGCAGAGCAAGTCAATGAACACATCGCGGTGAAAGCGCTGACGAAACTCCATTGCCATTTCAACGGCGAAAACCAAGGCTTCTACATCGTCGCCATTGACGTGAAACACGGGCGACTGTGTCACTTTCGCAACGTCAGTACAGTAGGTACTGGATCGTGCATCGTGATAGTTGGTAGTGAACCCGATCTGGTTGTTGATCACAATGTGAACCGTGCCGCCGGTCCGATAGCCGTCAAGAAGGGACATTTGTATCACTTCGTACACGATGCCTTGTCCCGCGATGGCCGCATCTCCGTGAATCAGAATCGGAGCAACGGCCCCGAAGTCTCCTTGGTATTTCCGATCAATTTTGGCTCGCGCTGATCCAGTCACGACGGGGCTGACAGTCTCCAGGTGAGAAGGATTGGGCATGAGGGACAAGTGCACTGGTTGTCCTTCGCTCGTGGTGACGTCTGCTGAGAAGCCGAGGTGATATTTTACATCCCCCTGGAACACAGAGCTTTCGTATTCCTTGCCTTCAAATTCAGAAAAGATCTCGTCGTATTCTTTGCGCAGAATATTGGCCAAGACGTTGAGGCGACCGCGGTGCGCCATACCGATCACAAATTCTTGAATGCCAAGATTTGCTCCTTTTTCGATGACGGCATCCATGGCTGGGATCAGGCTTTCGGCCCCTTCGAGGGAAAAGCGTTTTTGCCCGACAAATTTGGTCCCGAGAAATTTCTCGAAAATCACCGCTTTGTTGAGCTTATTGAGCAAGTGCTTTTTCTTTTCTAAAGAAAAGTGCGGTGTGTTGCGGGAACTCTCCATACGCTCGGAGAGCCAGCCTACGATCTCAGGGCGGCGCACATACTTAAACTCCGCACCAATGGATTGGCAGTAGGTCTCCTTCAAGAGTTGCACGATGTCGCGCAACCTAGCCGCCCCCAACCCTACTTCCTTGCCTGCCTGAAACACAGTGTCGAGATCTTCTTCTCCGAGATGAAAGTTCACCAAATCCAAGGTAGGCTCATACTTCCGGCGATCCCGTACGGGGTTGGTTTTGGTGAAAAGGTGCCCCCGCGTGCGGTATGCCTGAATGAGGTTAAGGACGCTGATTTCCTTTTCCGGAAGGCTTCCCGAACCCGTGGGTGCAGCGCCTCCCTGCGTTTGTGCGAACTCAAATCCCTCAAAAAAACGCTTCCACTCAGGATTTACGCTCTCGGGATCTTGTCGGAAAGATTGGTATAAGTTATCTACGAATGCAGGCGTCGCATTGCTCAGGTAAGAAAATTTGTCAGCCATTGCAGGTGCAATCTTTGAAGTTTCGAAAATAGGAGGCGCGAAGCGGGGCGTTAATGGATGAAACATATCATCCACCAGAAGTTCAATTTCCCGTACAGCAGAAGTACATAATTTGCGTGAACGCAAACGAAAACTTCTTTCTGCACGTTTTTCCCATCGCCGCAAAACAATTGGAATTTTTACGACATGCCCCCTGTAAAGTTTGTGGGATTCGCGGCCAAATCAAAGGAACTACGGGAATAATTATACATTGGAGCTGATCTGTCACTGCAGCTCTTCAGGGATAACTTTCGCCGTCCGGCAAGCATGAAACATCATGGTTGCTTGGTGCTCTGAGAAGGGCTTGTCCTTAGCATTATACAACCTCAGCCCTTCAGGACCAGGCAAAATATAGTCCACGTGATACTCGATCTTGCCATTTCGCTCCACCTCAATCAGGATTCCATCAGGTGAATTGATCTTCAGTAGTCGAAAGCGGTAGTCCTCTGGGTTTCCCTTCCAAAAATTCACGATCTCCTCCATCGAGAGTCGGCTTTCCTGCATGATAAGTCTAAATTCCTCTTTGGGGTCCATCAACACCCAGCCCTGAAGCGATTCGTCCCGCTTGATTACCACCTCTTCCGGCAAACTGATCATGATCGGCAAGCCGATTTGGTGCATAGACCGCGCCAAAAACGAAATCTGCGGCTTCTCCGAAGGATTAGGCACCGCTAAAGGGAGATCTACCAAGACCTGGTTATCGGAAGCGAGGTCACTGTCCTGTTGTTTTTGAGGAGTTTTGCAACCAAGCAACAGCATCAGCAAGGTGAATGGCAAAATAGATGATAGGAGGTAATGTCGCATGAAGGTAGAAGGGGTTAGCAAAAAGGAGGTAGCAAGAATTGGTACATTAGCACGCAAGATAAAGACTTTGGCTAATTCCAACGTCAAATCTCCTATTTCGCAGTGAGCAATGAAATGCTGGTCGAGCTTGCGGTCATAAGATAGAATGTTCATCGCATCCGATGAACATAGGACTGTGCAAATACTGAATCTGAGACGTTCTGTGATCTGAAGGCTTTTGAAAGATCAGGAGCCAGCTATGGCGCCTGATGTCCCGATTGGTTCGAAAGTCTGAGCCGTCAACCACAAGTACCAAAGCGAAGCACAAGGGAGAATAGAAAAAATCACTTACTTGCACTGAAGAGTCGGACAATAAAGGACAGGCAAGAAGTCGGAAAAAAACAAGCTAAGCTAATACGACAAAAAATAGATGGAAACGCCAGGACGAAAAAGTTACACTGAGATCACCGTCAGAGGCTGGACGCTAGACCTATATGGCCAGGTGAGCAATGCGAAGTTCATGGAGTTTTTGGAGGAAGCCCGCTGGAACCACTTTCAGGGATTTTTCGAATCGGGGATGTTCATTGACCTTGGCTTAGCATTCGTGCTCGTGAACGTGAACATCAATTATCGGGATGGCTCCCGATTGGGAGATGTCTTGGACATTGGCACCTCAATTTCTCGGATCGGAACCAAAAGTATCACCCTCAACCATGAAGTCTTGCGTCGGGTAGATAAGCAAGTCATCCTGGATGGCGAGGTGACATTTGTCGTGAAAGACCTCGAAAAGGGTGTAGCAGTTCCATTGACGGGTCGTATGCGCGACATGTTTTTGAGGGGTTGAAGTAATTTTTTTTCTACCAAATCCCATCTTTCCAAGTAAGATAGTTTCCACGAATTGATAAGTAAAACGTCCATAATGATGGATAGACCGTAGGAAAAGCCGCATGAGGCGTTGATTTCGTGATCGATCAATGTAAGCTCAGACAAAAAGTTTTTTGTCCACGGCGTAAGATTTCCCGGATCTGGAACAGTATTTGAACCATTCCCGAAGATCAGCGACGGCGCGCCAAGTCCGCTGGTTTTGTGATTCAAGATTACGCACTATTTGCTTTTGTAACCGAAAATCCATCCACGGTCATCCTTGCCCGTTGGCCTTTCAAAACAGGAGAATCGCCCATTCACCTGTGTCGGCATGTCGCCGCCACGAGCATTTGTGTGTAAACAAGGGTAGGCTGCCAGCTGCTCGCTGTCAGACGTTCATCCGCAATGGAAAATTATTCAATGAAGACGCGCTTACGTACTAACAACCCTCGTCTCCTTCAGCTCTTTGACAAACACGCTCTCGCATTTCTCAACAAGCAGCCAGAGGTCAACTCTTTCTCCGGAAAGGTCAACCGGATTCTGGTGGACCAGCTCCGCGGGGATTCTCCCGGGATCGAGTTTGTGGCAGACCATTTCTCTATGAGTGTGAGAAGCCTACAGATGAAATTAAAGGCAGAAGGTACTAGCTACCAGAAGCTTCTCAACAACATTCGCAAGGACCTCGCTATCGCTTATCTTCAGGAGCGCAAAGTGAGCAAAGGTGAAATCGCCCACCTCTTGGGCTTCTCCGAGATCAGTGTCTTTTCCCGCACCTTCAAAAAGTGGACAGGCAAAAGTCCTTCCGAGTTCCAAGCTGCTATTGTTTCCTAAGACGAACCACCATTCCACCTCATGACAGCCCCTTGTCACGTTCATGCCTGTGCCCGTGACAAGGGGTTTGATTTTTCATCATCTTGGCAAAAATCTACCGAATCACGCGACCATCGGTCAGTCCTACTCGCCGAGATCTATGTACACGTTTTTGGCTTCGGTAAAAAAACGGAGAGCCTCAAATCCGCCTTCTCGGCCCACACCGCTCTGCTTCACACCGCCAAAGGGCGTCCGCAAGTCCCGCACCATCCAGCTATTCACCCACACGATGCCCGTCTCCAGGGCAGCTGCCACGCGATGAGCACGCTTCAAATCACTCGTCCAGACGCTTGCGGATAGGCCATAAGGTGTCGCATTGGCTTTGGCCAGCGCATCTGCTTCATCTGTAAAGGACTGGACCGTGACAATCGGCCCAAAAATTTCCTCTTGGTTTACCCGACACAATGGTCCTAACCCGCTGAGGAGGGTCGGCCGGAAAAACCAGCCATCGGCACAGCGTTCGTTTGGAGCCGCTACGATCGTGCCGCCTGCGACCACGCTTCCTCCCTCCTGCTTCGCGATGTCGAGGTAATCAAGATTTTTCTGCCATTGCGCCTTCGATACGATCGCGCCAATGTCGGTGCTTGGTTCCAATGGATCGCCGACCACCAACTGATTCACCCCTCGCGCAAGATCAGCGATGAACCGCTCGGCTATCTCTTCTTGCACCAGCACACGGCTCCCACACAGGCAAATCTGCCCTTGATTCGTAAATCCTGCCCGAAGTGTCCCCGCGAGGGCAGCTTCATAGCTGGCATCTGCAAACACGAGGTTGGCGTTTTTGCCACCCATTTCAAGAGAAAGCTTTTTGAATTGAGGGGCTGTGACTTCCGCAATGCGTCTGCCCACAGCGGTAGAGCCTGTGAAAGAGATGGCCTTGACAAGGGGATCTGTCACAATGGCTTCTCCTACCACGGGTCCAGTGCCTTGGACAATATTGAGCACTCCCCGGGGAAGGCCTACTTCTTGAAGCACCTCCCCAAGAAGATACGCGGTCATAGGGGTGATTTCAGAAGGTTTGGCTACAGCCGTGTTACCCGCAGCAATGGCAGGGGCGACCTTCCAGGTAAACAGGTAGAGCGGAAGATTCCACGGCGAAATCAATCCCACTACGCCCAGCGGACGTCGCAACACATAGTTGAAACCCCGCGAACCCATGTCAAACGCCTCCGAATGCCATTGCGTGATGGCCCGCGCAAAAAATCGAAAGTTGTCTTCGGCTCGGGGAATGTCCACACGCAGAGCCAGGCTGAGGGGCTTGCCATTGTCCCTGCTTTCTGCCAACGCAAATTCTTCACGTCGCGCGGCAATCCCATCCGCGATGCGCTCCAGATAGCGAGCCCGCTCCCCCACAGGCGTGTCGGCCCAGCCAGGAAAGGCCGCCTGAGCAGCAGCGATCGCCCGATCTACGTCTGCTTGATTTCCCGCAGCGATTTGGCTGTAAATCTGGCCTGTAGCTGGTTCTCGATTGTCGAGCCACGTACCGGCGGATGGTTCGCGGAATTCACCATCGATAAAATGAAGGAGATTCACGGTGAAGGAGGTTGATAAGAAAAAAGGTAGAGCGCCGTAAGTGCTTTTACTATAAGCTCCCCGTTCTGCCGCCGTCCACCGGGAGGTTGACCCCATTGACATAGGCCGCCGCAGGAGTGCAAAGAAAGGCGATCACGTTGGCGGTTTCTTGTGGATCGGCAAATCGCCGAGCGGGCACCGTATCGAGGTATTCTGCGATGACCGCTTCCCGGCTCCTACCCGACTTGGCTACCTTGTTGTCGATGATTTGGTCGAGACGGGCCGTTTGGGTGAATCCCGGCAAGACATTGTTGACGGTGATTCCAAGGTGTGCGACCTCCAGGGAGAGGGTCTTTGCCCAACTGGCGACTGCGCCACGGGTGGTATTGGACACACCCAAGCCGGGAAGTGGCATTTTGACCGAAGTAGAAATGACATTTACAATGCGACCATAACCAGCCTTTTCCATACCAGGGAGGAGCGTTTGGGCGAGCAGGTGGTTGCAGGCGAGGTGCATGTGGTAGGCAGCGTAAAATTCATTGAGGGAAGCGTCCTTGATGGGGCCTCCCGGCGGGCCTCCGGTATTGTTGATCAGGATCTTGAATTCTGGATTTCCGGCAGCGAGATGGTTGGCTACGACGCTCCGCACTGATTCAGGATCTGTGAAATCGGCGACTAGGTAATGGTGTGACTGGCCTTCCGGACGAGGAAGCGTAGGGACTAAGTTGGAGAGCATCGCTTCGTTGCGAGCCAGCAGGGTCACCGTGGCACCCAGCGCTGCCAGGGTCTCGGCAGTGGCCCATCCAATGCCTTGGGTGGACCCTCCGACAAGTGCATGGTGGGAGGAGAGGGAAATGTTCATGAGATGAAATAAGGCAAAAACCGCGAGTTTCGCCCTCAAATTAGCGAAAGGAACAGGCAATCGCTCTTCTTTTGGACATGACGGTTGCATAAAAAATTCGCCCATCAAATCAGGGACAACTCTTTTGTGATGCAGGACTTCTTGTATAGCTTGAAGAGCTGAATTGATTTATCATGCCTCTCCCCAACGATGCCACGCAGAGAACGTAGCAAAATGCGGCCTTCCCCCCGCCATGTTCACAGATCATTTTTTAGCTATCAATGGAAGAGTTACTCCATTATTTTGGCATATCAGCCATCGTTTTTGTTGTGATTTACGGCCTATATTGGCTCATTTTTTACTTGGTCGTACGGCGGCATGGGAATCCTGAATCCGATCTGGTGCGGAAAAAGCGGCAAATGCTCCATTTCCCGATGTTTTTTCTCAGCCTTTGTATTGGGCTGAGTGTAGCCATCTACATCACCACGCCTCCTGGAGAGATGGTGCAGCTGTATCAGAAAATTTTATCCCTCTGCCTGATTGGGACCATTGCTTGGACCCTGATCGAGGGGGTGGGTGTGATCAAGTATCTGGTCCTGAAGCAATATGACATTGACGAAGCGGACAACCTCAAGGCTCGAAAGGTCTTCACCCAGTTTCGCATCATTGAGCGAATATTGGTGGTGAGCATCGTGATCATGGCGGTTGCGCTGGGGTTGATGTCCTTTGAAAGTATTCGAAAAGTCGGGGTGAGCCTGATCGCATCTGCGGGGATTGCTGGAATTATCCTGGGTTTTGCGGCTCAGAAAATCTTGGGCACTATCCTGGCAGGTATCCAGATCGCGATTGCCCAGCCCATCCGAATCGAGGATGCGGTGGTGGTAGAAGGAGAATGGGGCTGGATAGAAGAAATCAACCTCACCTATGTCGTGATTCGCCTTTGGGACAAGCGTCGCCTCGTGTTGCCGACTAACTATTTTATTGAAAAGCCTTTTCAAAACTGGACCCGCAACTCCTCCGACATTGTGGGGAGTGTATTCCTGCACGTGGATTACCGAATGCCCATGGACCCACTCCGCAAGGAACTGGATCGGATCCTCGAAGCCTCCGAGCTGTGGGACCGAAAAGCCAAAGTCCTTCAGGTGACAGATGCTAAGGAAACGACGGTGGAGCTGCGAATTTTGGTTAGCGCACACAATTCTCCTACGGCGTGGGACTTGCGGGTGCTCGTAAGAGAGAAAATGATCGAGTTCATTCAGCAAAATTATCCGGACTACCTGCCCAGGACGAGAATTATGATGGAAGGATGAGCCATCCAAGGAACCTCAGGCCCAAGTAGAATTGATTGATAAACACATCTTGGTTTATTTCAATCGAATGTCATGGGAGCATTTGCCATCTCTGGCATTTACCTTATGCTCCACACGATCAAACTGAAGCACCAGCTTGCCAAGACACTGCCCACAAGCCACCATTTCGCATGGGCAGGCCGGAGGAGTCCCGCAACCAGGCACACAATGCTACACAGCACCCCAAATCCCAGTGCCATTGGGGCATGCGCGACATAGCTGAAGCCCTGAGCTCGGGGAAATGGCCAGACTTTCGCTAAAAAAAAGATGCCCGACAGGCTCGCAACTGCGACCAGTAGCATCCCTCCAAAGGCGATCAATACGGCGTGTGTTCGTGTAGAAGCCATGATTGTCAGATGGTGTTCCAGAGATCAGCACTTTCAAGAGGACTATCCATCGCCTGTTTGGGCGATATAGGAAAGGTACCGAGCACCCTTCAAGTTGATTGGCCATGTTAACCGTGCATTCCTTTGATGAGTGATCCATCAAAGAAATTTCAAGTATTCGCCTCCATCCTGATCGAGTCCAATATTAACAGAATTCAAGGGTGTCTTTGATGGTTTTTTTGATTTTATGGTAAAAACCCTCCCCTTCGCATTCTGGAGCATTCCCTCCCATTCACAATTAACCATTACCTTCACATCTTCACATCAATCCTCACCCACCCATGTTTCGATATTCCCGCCTTTTGTTGTTTTCGCTGCTTAGCGGGACTTTCCTGCTGGCCATGTCGGGCTGCGGCCCAGCTGCTGCGCCATCCGAAGGATCTACCTCCACCGTGAGTTCGCTAGATTCACTACCCGAAACGATGCTCTACGCGGTGATGGTGAACAATCTTCGCCTTCGCACCCAGCCTCAGCAGCCGTCCGATGTAGTGACCAGGGTAAGCGTAGGCGAATTCCTGATCGGGATGGGAGAAACTTCTCCCATGGAGGACACCGCTACCCTTCGCGGCAGGTTTTACACCGCACCTTATTACCTCGTCAAAACGACTCGGCCAGAAGAAGAAACCGGATATGTGTTTGGAGGCGCCGTCAAGCTCGTGTATGCAGGGGCTGCTGCTACTTCACCGGACTTGGGGCAACTTACCAATCTGAGCCAATTTCTCCAGACACTTCCACCCCATGAGCTCGCTTCAGCCGGAAAGGCTTGGGAATACGTTCGTGGACAACTCGTCTCCGACCAGGCCTCATTAGGAGATGCTTGCTATGTGTTGTTGAGTGATTTCCTCGAAAATCTTCAAATGAGCGCTGACCTCTATGCCATGACCGACACCCTGACCTGGGAAGATCGTCATTACGAGCAAGTGTATGAGGGTACCTTCGACATGAGTACCTTCCCAATTACACAAGCGCTGAAAGACAACGGATTTGTGCTTCAGACTATGGAAGGCATGATTTTCCCTGCAATAGATGAGCAAGCGCTTTTTGATCTTTTCGATCGAAAAGTCAGTCCTGCCCTCCAACAATTCCTGACCCTGCGGCTCCAAACCTTCAAACAGCCCTCGATGTCCGACGCAGCGCTCTTGATCACTTGGGACGAACTCGGGTACCGGGCAGCATCATGGGAAGCCCTCGCCATGGAGTATCCTCATTTTGTGATGGTCGAGGAGGCCACGCACCGCGCTCAGTGGATGTCGGCCATGTTTCTAGCTGGTTCAGACAACACGTCGATCTATGATTATGAAACCAAAAATATCCTTCCAGAAACGCGAAATGCCTGGGAAAGCGCTGTGCAACGATATCCAAACAGCGAATTGGCGACCAAAACCAAGGCGCTTCTCCAACTCGTGGATGCGTCAGGTGGCAAATACAATGAAGAAATCGCTAGATACACGGAGCAGCTCTTCAATCATTGACACGTGGTTACGGATCCAACATCTCCATTCTTTCGTGCTCCACTACGCATCTTCCTTGTTTTCTTTGACGAGACTTTTACACTGCATTTTATGGCGAAATCCATCTTCTTCTCCGCATGTGTGCTGTTGACATTGGCCATGCTGGGGTGTGAACCTAAGACCGAGCGCGGCGGTCAAGAAGCGCCAGACTGGGACCAGCGGGCAGAGGAATTGGCGAAACGATACTTGATCGTCGATGGCCATGTGGATTTGCCTTATCGAATGAAAGTACAACATTTTCGCTTGGAGCGCGAGTACCTCAGCATTGGCGAGGTCACGCCCGATGGACATTTCGACTTTGTCAGAGCGCGTGCTGGCGGCTTAGATGCGCCTTTCATGTCGATTTACCTGCCTTCGAGTTACCAGGATGTGCCGGGAAAATCATTTGCATTGGCTGACAGCCTGATCGACATGGTAGAGCGACTCAAAAGCCTCCATCCGGACAAGGCTGCGATCGCCACTCGTCCCGACGAAATCGAAGCCAACTTCGCATCAGGCAAAATCTCCTTGCCCTTAGGCATGGAAAATGGGTCGGGAATTGAGGACAACCTGGCGCATTTGAAGCATTTTTTTGACCGTGGCATTCGCTACATCACCCTCACCCACGCGCGAGACAATCGCATCTGCGACTCCTCTTACGACAGCACCCGGACCTGGGGAGGCATCAGCCCCTTTGGGAAAGAGGTTATTACCGAAATGAATCGACTCGGCATCATGGTGGACATTTCTCACGTCTCCGACAGTGCTTTCTACCAGACCCTCCGCAACACCACGGCACCCGTGATTGCCTCCCATTCCGCTAGTCGATATTTCACCCCTGGCCTAGAGCGAAACATGAGTGACGATATGCTCAAAGCCCTTGCCGGAAACGGTGGTGTGGTGATGATCAATTTTGGCTCTTTTTTCACCGGAAGTCTTCCCGCCAAGACCTGGGAGCAACACCGCGACAAGATCTTGGTCTGGATGGAAGAACACCAAGCCGAGCATTTCGACTCGGCTTACAATGCGCATGTAAGCCACTACTTTGAGCCACAAGACACCCTCACCGGAACCGTGGGTGTGGTCGCAGATCACATTGATCGGGTGGTGGCTTTGGCGGGCATTGATCACGTGGGCCTTGGATCCGACTTTGATGGCGTAGGCATGGTGCCTAAAGGTTTGAGTGACGTATCCATGTATCCTCACTTGCTCGCTGAGCTGCTTCGTCGCGGGTATTCGGAGGCCGACATCGAAAAAATATGTGCTGGCAACCTCTTGCGGGTATGGCGGAGCGTGGAGCAAATTGCCGCCAGCAATTGATATCCAAAAAGCCCACGACGAAATCGCCGTGGGCCGCCCTATGAACCACAATACCAACTCATGATCCCGCTTGCTTATTTGCTTGCGGAAACCTTCTTCTCTACGAAGTCAAGAGGACTATTCTGCGAGGTAGTCAACGAATTGCCTCCGGTCGATTTCGCGACTGAGGTCGCGGTATTTTTCTTTCATTTCTTCCTCACGCTGCCGCAATCCACTGCGCTTGTAGCCTTCGAGATGTGACTCGATAATTTCCAGCAGAATTTCTTCTGATGTCGCCGCCAGGTTGCGCGTATCGAGGTGATCTCGGCGATAAGCCTCCTCCTGACACATGGCTACGCTGCGAATCAGCCGGGCGCCCTTGTGCTCTGGATTATACAGAATGTCCTCGCCGGTGCTACAATCCAAGAGCAACCAGTTGCCTTGCAAGCGCACAAGCGCCAGAGGAATGTCCACTTGTAGTGCTACGATGACGGCCAGGATGCCAAGGCCCAACTGGCTGCCACGATGATAGCGGAGGAGATAACCAAGTCGATGTTGCAAGTAGGTCTGCTCGCGGAGGCTGTGCTCGAAACCCGCGATGTGAAATAGATAATTCATCAACCCTTCGGCGCTGCGCTGGACGCCAGAAGCATAAAACCCTTCGATCAAGTGGTCCAGGGATGCTCGGATGAAGTCTTTCGAATAGCTGCCGCCGAACTCTAGGGCCATCATGCCAGCTTCCAGCTGCTGAGCTTGTGACTCCATGAGCAACCAGGAAAGCCAGCTATTTTCGAGCGCTTTTTCTTCAGCCGTGGTACAAATATGCTCCCATTCCTGGCGAACAGCATCGCTTTGGCTAGCCGCCCAAGACCTGGTCGTTGGTCGCAAAAAATGACCGAAATCAATCAGAGCACGCTTTACCTCTTGGCGGACGATCGGGCTACGATCTTCCAAGAGATGCAACAAGAAAGGAAGTTGTTCTGTCGTGGGCATCATAGTAAGCCGCTTATTTGCCTCACAATACTAAACTACTCTTCAACCATTCAAAAAACAACATTAATAACCAGCTTACACGCTCCAGTGATTATAAATTACGAAATTTCGTAATATTTTAATGTGCCCTAAGAGCTTATACAGCCCCTTTTCCACAAAAAAGCAAGTTCTTATTTGCAATTTTTGCCTGTGTCGCGAGTAAGAAGCTTTCTTCACGGGAGGTTTTTCTTACTAAAGTGGCGCTTACTTTTTACCCAAATCCAAGGGCTCGCATTCCGCACAGCGATGGTGAGCCGCTCCTCCTCCCCAATGGGGACGGAGATCAGATCTCGAATGTCGCCCGTCAACCAGATTCCCTGCACGCCTGACAACTCGGCGCGAAAACCGCCCTTGCCGTCTCCATAGAGCACGCAGCCCGAGCCAGCATCGTATCGCCCTGTCTCGGCTTTGGTAGGGTAAAAATTGCCTGCGAGCAGCACATCGGGATAGCCATCGCCATTGAGATCATCAAGCACTTGCCCAAATACAGGCGCTATTTGAGCCATGGGTGGCCAAGGGTGAAAATGAAATTTCCCATCTCGCTGCTCCCACCACCCAGATTGTAGCTGCCTTGCTTCAAATACTTGCGCCCCTGCGATCTCTTCGGGACGAAGCAATTGATGAATGTCGGCGCGGGCGTAGTCTTCGTAGCGGGGGAATTGTTTCTGCAAATACCTGAGATGGCCTAGCAACTCGTCTCTCGACGCTAAGGGGACTTCTTTGCCGCCAAGAAAATGGGTCATGATCGGATCAATGCTGCCGTTTCGGTCAAAGTCAGCCGCATACAGCCGCAGTGGCTCCCCCGGAAGAACTCGCCAGTAGGTATTTTCGCCCATGTTCCCGCATATCAGGTCCAGATCGCCATCTCCATCGACATCGCCGATCGTCAGCTTGTTCCACAAGCCTGTGCTCTGAGTCAATCCCCACTCCGCACTTCTGTCTTGAAATGTTCCATCTTTCCACCCAAACACCTGAATGGACTTCCATTCGCCGAGCAGAATCAGTTCTGCTCGCCCATCTCCGTCAAGGTCATCCCACTGCGCATCGGAGATCATCCCCAATTTTTCTGTCCCAAAATATGCCTCGGTGGCGGAGGTGAATTGTCCTTTGCCATCATTGAGCAACAGCGCACTGTAGGGGCTGAGAGGATATTGCCCCGGCTTGACCCTCCCTCCAATGAACAAATCAAGATCGCCATCCCCATCGGCATCTCCTACCGCAACGCAAGCGCCACTTCTCACCTGGGGTGGCAATGGATGAGGTGCCCGACGAAATTCATTCCCTTCTCGAAGCAAGAGGATGTCTTCCAGTAGCGGACCTGCCTGCGAAGCAGTGTGCCCTCCCACCACGAGGTACAAGTCGAGGTCTCCATCCCCATCTGCATCAAACAGCGCTATGTCGGTGACCTCTGCTGCTTCTGTGCCCGGAAGTGGAAAGGAGCGCCAGTTTACCTGGTCACCGACCAAATCATATTCCATCCGCATGGCCGCCTGCCCCGGCCCACCTCCTACAAAAATTTCCCCGTTGCGCGGACCAAGGACATTGGCCGCAAGACAAGGCCCCATTCTGCCAAGCATGTGCGGGATCAAGGGTTGCGTTTTAAATTCTACCTCGTCATTTTCTTGATGAGTGAATCCTTTCGTCTGCATGTGGTTAGGCTGAATGGGCAAGCCACGATATGCCGGAAACCCTTTTTGCCAGGAAATAATGTGTCTTCCAGCAGCTAGCGATCCGATCCGCTGAAAATCGCCATTGGGCCAAATGAGGTGAAGGCTGTCTGCTTGTGCCTGCTCCCCCAGTCCGATATGAATCATCGGTTCCACACTGCTCTGGTAGCCTCTGGTGGTCATGAGCATTCGACGATGGGGTAGCCCCTGAATCCACGCGATCACGACGGCTCCCTGGCCCAATCGATTGTGTGGCGTACCGACCAGACTCAGTTGTAGGGATCTACCGCCCGACAAATTTTCATAGACGAAGGCAGGAGCTTTCAAATTGTTGACCACTAAGTCGAGATCTCCGTCAAGGTCAAGGTCTCCATAGGCGGCACCCTGAGAGAATGAGGGGCGATCCAAGCCCCATTCTTTGGTCATTTGCCGAAATGTAAGCCCTTCCCCTTCATTGCTGAATATCTCATTGGTGATGTGGATCGAAGGTATTCTCCGGGATACTTCTCCATCACTCAAGGTTTTGCCAGCAAGCTGAGCCATTTCTTGCGCCTGCGGATAGTCATATTTAATAAAGTCCAAATGAGTACTGGCCCGCACATAGCCGTTCGTGACGTGCAGGTCAAGGTCGCCGTCATTATCAAAATCCGCAAAGAGGGGGGACCAACTCCAATCCGTGCTAGCAATTCCGGCCATTTGGGCGATTTCAGCAAAAGCTTGTCCCTGTCCCAGTCCACGACCGAGGTTGAGCTGGAGGGTGCTGCGCATCTGTTGATGGTAAAATCCAGCTTGTACCTGCATCTGGTAGCGGTCGTAGTTGTCGGGCCCTTTGAGAACTTTTTGTCCGTAGTTATCAGGTGGCAGCATGTCGAGGACCATGAGGTCGGGCCACCCATCGCGGTTGACATCGCCTGCATCAGAGCCCATCGAGAAGTGGGAGGTGTGCGCCATGCTCGGGTCGAGTATTTCCTGAAAGCGGCCATTACCGAGATTTCGATAAACATAATCCTGCTCCAGGTAATCATTGGCCACGAAAAGATCGGGCCAGCCGTCGCGGTCAAAATCTTCGACTGTGACGCTGAGACCAAATCCTATGGCGTTACCAATGATCCCTGCCTCGGCGCTGACATCGGTAAAGGTGCCGCCGTCATTCCGATAGAGACGATCTCCAAAAAATGGTACTCGCTGGGACTTGACTTGCGCTATGCCAAGATTAAAGCTGGGCTTAAGGCCGTGGTTGAGCACAAAGCAATCGAGATCTCCGTCGCGGTCGTAATCGAAAAATACGGCGTGTGTAGAATACCCTGGGTCGTCCAAGCCATATTTGGCCGCTTCCTCGACAAAAGTTCCGTCACCTTGATTAATAAATAGCTCGTTTCTCCTCTCTTCTTCCTTCAATAGTCCCGATCTACACACATAAATATCCAGGTGACCATCTGCATTGACGTCGGCCATTACCACGCCAGTCTTCCAGCCAGCTCGGCTCACGAAGCCTGTCTCTGCAGAAGCCTCCCGAAATCGTAGGTCTCCCTAGTTGAGATAAAGACGATTTGCGACGAGATTGGCTGTGAAGACCACATCCGGCAGGCCGTCGCCGTTGATGTCACCGATGGCAACGCCGCCGCCATTGTAAAAATATTCGTAGGAAAGGATGTTGAGCTGGTCATTTTCAGGGAGGGCATTTTCAAATGCGATCCCACACTCTGCCGGAGAGAGCAGGCGAAAAATAGGAGCAGACCCTGCAGAAGTGCTGGACTGCACTTCTGATGTTGCGGAAGAATACGAAGATTCACAGCCCAAGAGGGCCAATACTACCGCAAGATGGAGCAACATGTTGCACCAAGAGGAGGAGATAAGATATGCCACAGGAAGCGTAGAGTTTCCCTCAATATACAATTCCCCTCCAAAACCATGTGGGTGAGTTTTGAGTTATTGGCGTCATATTCCAAATATTCCTAAATTACTTTTCAGTTTTAAGGCCTTATGTATCAAGACGTACACGACGCCGCAACTTCCTCGATGATCGGGAAAGTGGGGATGTTTCTGCTGATGATCACCGTGACGATCCTGTTTGGTGCGCTGAGTTTGGCGTTTTTTTGGGCACCTGCTGCGGGCAAATTTGAAATTCCCTGGTTGTTCTACCTTAATACCCTCTTGCTCGGGGCTAGCTCCTTTTTTCTGCACCGGGCTTGGAGCAACACAGATTCTGCCCGGTCCCGGCGCTGGCTCATGATGGCGATGGGAGTGGGAATGGTCTTTTTGCTAGGGCAAGGCATTGCCTACTTGCAGCTAATAGACATGGGCTACCTGATCCAAAACAGTGGGAGTAAGATGCAGTACCTCTATGTGCTGAGCGGGCTGCACGCGGCGCACCTCATTGGCGGGCTCATTTTTCTTGGGGTAGTGCTTTGGCGCTTCCCTCAAAGCAAGAGAAGAAATTTTGAACTGGCGCTGTATTTTTGGCATTTTCTGGGAATCCTGTGGGTATATCTCCTTTTTGTGCTGTTACTTGGTGTATGATCTCCAGTACAATGCCCGCTGCGTGTGACTAGGTCGGTGCCGGATGATCTTCCCTCTTAAATGGAGAAATTTACTTCCGGAAATTTACTCACGACTACTCGCATGACTTGCAGATCCCTTCTAGCCTCCCTCCTTGGCGTGGCCCTGGCCCTGCCTTTGTTTGCTCAGCAAGCAGCCCCAAACGTGCCCCTGGATGACCTCAGTGCCTTTCAAAGTCCTAGCGACAACTGGCAAATTGTGGGTGCCGCCACGGCCCATCCCGACAAAAACGAAAGTTTGACCACCTCACCCGGAAAAGGGATTCTTGCTAACGTACCTGCGGACAACGGTGCGAAAGATATCTTTTCGGTCGTGGAACACGGCGACGCAGACATTGAATTTGACTTCATGATGGCTCGTCACTCCAATTCCGGGGTGTATCTCCAAGGCCGCTACGAGGTTCAACTCCTCGACAGCCATGGTAAAGCTACCGTGACCTACGGTGACTGCGGCGGCATCTACCACCGTTGGGATGAGTCAAGAGGTAAAGGAAATGAAGGTTACCAAGGTCATGCACCGCGCATCAACGCCTGCAAAGCACCGGGTCTGTGGCAGCACATGAGCATCTCCTTTCAAGCGCCGAAATTTGGCCCTAATGGCCAGAAGATTTCACATGCCAAAATCATTCAACTCACCCTCAACGGCGAGGTCCTCCACGAACATGTCGAGCTCACAGGCCCCACGCGTGGGTCGGCCTTTGCGGAGGAAGGACCGCTGGGCCCCCTGCGCATCCAGGGCGACCATGGACCAGTAGCCTTTCGCAACCTTAGTATTCGCGGCTTCGACGCTCCCCCTGTTGCCCTATCCGCACTAACTTATCAAGTATTCACGGGGGTATTCGATGAGGTTCCAGACTTCAGCCAGCTCCGTCCAGTAGCGAGCGGAAACATGGAGCAGCTCAGCGCAGAGGTCGTGGCGGAAAGTGAAAAATTCATCTTGAGGGTGGCCGGTACCATGAATTTTCCGCGCAACGGAAACTATCAGTTTGACCTCAACACCCTTGGCAATGGCCAACTCAACTTGGACGGAAAGTCTGTGATCGCATATGGGTCTTGGGCGCAACAAGGGAACTTTCAAGCTGAAGGGGGGGCTGTTCCTTTCGAATTGGTGTATCACAAGCGAGAGAGCTGGTATAACAATGGTCTAGCGCTCGTGGTGTCGGGGCCTGGGCTGAGGGCGCAATCGCTCCATCGTTTGAGCTCCATGCCGTTGACGAATCCCGTCTCCCCGATTTATATAGAAGCAAAGGGAAAGCCCAACATCATGCGTTGCTTCATTGATTATGCCGATGAGCAAAGCCAGCGCAGGATTGTCCATGCCGTGTCTGTAGGCAGTCCTTCTGGCGTTCACTACACCTACGACCCAGACCGCGCGGCTTTGGTCCAAGGTTGGCGAGGAGAATTTTTGAATGCGACCCCCATGTGGAATGACCGTGGCGACGGATCTTCCCGACCGAGAGGGGCAATCACAACATTTGGTGATGCCGCAGGAATTGCGCTCTCCACCGGCGAATCGACGCCTTGGCCCGCAGAAGTGCCCGAAGCGCTGAGCTATCACTTCGAAGGCTACGGCGTTGCTCCTGGCAAAGAAGGATTTCCTGCGTTTCGCTACCGCCTCGGAGATGCTACCATCACTGATACCTGGATTGCTGAGGGGGAAGCACAAGGCTTAAAAAGGGTGATGGTCGTCGATGGCAATGCGCCTGTAGGAGCAATCTTGCGTATGGCCCAAGGGAAAGAGATTCGCGAACTGAGTCAATCCAGTGGCACAAAAACCTATGTTGTGGACCAGCGCTACTATGTGCGAATTCCGAGCTCCCAGGATGTGATTCTTCTCACCCGAGCGGGCGTCACATTTCTCGTAACTGATTTGTCCAAGCAAAGCAGCCCCCTTATTTATTCCTTAGAATGGTGACCTCCATAACTTATTCGTCATGATCCTCCACCGAATCACCGCTATTTGTGCCTTGTTGCTATGGCTAGGGAGCAGCACTGCACAGCAAGCTGCCTCAGAGGCAGACTATTACACCCTGATCACCCTGCCCGTGCCCGAGGGGATTTTGCTGGAAGTGGGGGGTATGGCTACCCTCCCTGATGGCAGCGTTGCCTTGGCGACTCGCCGAGGCGATGTGTGGCTGGTCAAAAATCCGGGCATGGAGGGTGGCACCTCACCCCATTATCACCTGTTCGCTTCCGGACTTCATGAAGCGCTGGGCCTGGCCTGGCATGATGGCACACTTTGGGTGGCGCAGCGTGGAGAGCTCACTCGGTTATGGGACAAAAATGGCGACGAAGTCGCGGATTTCTACGAGTCGGTCTATTCCTGGCCCATCTCAGGACATTATCATGAATACAGTTACGGGCCCGCGATTGCACCCGATGGTAGCATGTTTGTCTCGGGAAATGTGGCCTTTGGCGACATAGAGTGGTGGCGTGGCGAAAGCAGGGTGCCTTGGCGTGGCTGGACGATGCGCATCAGCCCCGAAGGCGATATGGAGCCTTGGGCAACTGGCATGCGCTCACCCTGTGGTCTTGCAGTGATTGATGGAGAATTGTTTTATGCTGATAACCAAGGAGACTGGATCGGCTCAGGCGGATTGGTACATGTCGAAAAAGGAGATTTCGTGGGGCACCCTGCGGGGCTCAGCTGGGCCAATCGTCCAGAATCTCCCGTCAAGATCTCCCTTGCAGACATTTACAGCCGGGTGGATCCTCGCATTGCAGCGCCGGGTCAGCGACCCTATAAGCCCGAAAATATTGAAAACGAAACCCCTCAAATGCTCTTTGAAGTGGCCCAAGAAGTACAAGGCGTGAAAACCCCGGCTGTGTGGCTTCCGCATGGAGTGCTGGGAATTTCTACTTCACAAATCATTCAAGATGGCACTGGTGGCGCATTCGGTCCATTTGCGGGGCAGCTGTTGATTGGAGATCAGGGTCAAAGTAAAATCAGTCGTGTGTTCCTCGAAAAAGTCAACGGTGTGTATCAAGGCGCTTCGTTTTTGTTTCGAGAAAACTTCCAATCGGGTATTCTGCGGCTCACGTGGGGCAGCGACGCTTCGCTGTATGTGGGGCAGACCAATCGCGGCTGGGGAAGTGCTGGCCAGCGAGACGAAGGACTCCAGCGGCTCGTGTGGACCGGCAAAACGCCCTTTGAGATGAAGGCCATCCGGGCCACAGCAGATGGGTTTGAGATCGAATTTACGCAGCCGGTAGATAAGCGCAGTGCCAGCAACCCAGCTGCCTATGAGATCAGCGGATTCATGTATAAATATCACCCTGCTTATGGCTCTCCAGCAGTGAATTTGGAAGCTTGTCCAGTGAGGCATGTCGTGGTGTCTTCTGACGGGCTAAAAGCGCGACTAGTGGTCGATAACCTTCGCCAGCATTATATTCACGAGGTCAAAGCGGAAGGCGTGCTCGCTTATCGAGATGAACAAAAGCTGCTGCACAACACCGGTTATTATACGCTGAACGAGATCCCAGCAGGTGACAAACTGTCGGTTCCAGCCAGAGCATCTTTTCCATCCTCCCATCAACACCGCGACCAAGTTGCGGGTACGGGCAGCCCTCAAAAGCTTGCTGACCAAGGCCAAGCCCCCCCTACGCCTACTGAGGCTACCCTCATCGGAGAAAATCTTGCCAAGCGCCAAACTGTGATGCCCAACAGCTGGGGGGGTAGTTCTGATGTTAACATCCGGCTGGGCACAGAACCCGGACTGCAATACAGCGTGAAGGACATGACGGTGAAAGCTGGTGCTAAGATTCGCTGGACGTTTAGTAATCAAGACGACATGCCCCACAACTGTCTCATAGTAATGCCTAATTCGGCGGATGCGGTCGGTAAGGCGGCGCTAGACCTGGGCGTTCGGGGCATGAGCCTCGAGTATGTCCCTGCCAGCAACAAAGTCCTTTACCACACCAAGTTGATTCAACCCGGCAACTCCGAAACCATCTACTTTGTAGCACCTGAGGTGCCAGGAGTCTATCAATTTGTATGCACCTACCCAGGACACCACACCGTGATGCGCGGGGTGATGCGGGTGACCAAAGAATGATTTGACTGTTGAAATACAAGATCGTCCAACCAATCTTCCGTACTTACCTCAAAGGGAAGCCCTCTCAGTATCAGCTATAGGGAATTATCTTCTCTTTGAGGTATTTTCGTAAAAAAAGTTGTATTAATTCAAATATTGTTCATGAATTCCTCTTCGATATCCATATATTGAAACCAATTAAGTCATCATACATGAATTTCAATCCTGTTGCCAACCGCCCGCTCTCTCATAGAATTTTGGTTACGATAGGTATCATAGGCCTTGGAATCCTGCTCGGGTGTCTCATCGCGATGGGGATTCGGGCTTTGCTTCCCCAAAATACCACTGCACCTTCCCGCCTTGAACTGGAGATCCTGAGCATGGAACAAGAGCTCGAATCTAGTATTTTACTTTTCGATGCATATCCGAATCCTCACCAGCCGGAGATGTGCCACTTGTGCAAGGATCTCTCTTGGGAAATCGAGCTTTTGGCGACGCAAAGAAATTTTCTCATGGAGTGGGAGCGCCACCCACAATCAAATAAGATAGAATCTCTCGATCGTGCCATCGAATCTCTCACCAAGCACCTCAATCACCATACCCTCTCCCATGCTGTCCCGATGGGCTGTATGCCACGTGTGAAAAGATAGGTTCGATGGAATGAGATTGAAGTTCTCAAGGAGAGATTTGCCCCGATTTGCTTATTGTTTTCTTATCTCTAGCCCAAGTCGATTTTCGTGGGCGATGAATTTTGAATGTTCTTCCAGCAGTGACAAGTAGCTCACATTCGATACAATACGTGAATCTTTTCAGGCTCTCATGCCTGCCTCGAATTTTATTTCACTGATCCTCATTGCCTTATAGCGGCTTCATCTGCTCGAATGTCTCGTGGCAATTTTCGCAGTGGTGTATGGCTCGACAAGCAGTTGGGCCAAATGTGCTCTTGAGGGTCGTTTGAGTGGATCCACAGGCAGGGCATTCTGCGTTCTCTAGCAGCTTTAGATCCCATTCCCCTTCAAAGGAGGGGGGCGGACTGATGCCAAAATCCTTGAGCGCCTGCTTTCCTTGGGGCGTCATTTGGTTCGTTGACCAAGCCTTTTTGTACTTGACATGGACCGTCACTTCGGCTGCGCCTGCCTCGACAATTTTGTTGATAATATCATTTTTCATCCACTCAATCGCCGGACAACCCGCAAACGTGGGCACCATATCAACTTCGACCTGCCCACCTGCTACCCGCAC
Source organism: Bacteroidota bacterium (assembly GCA_036835375.1). Classification (GTDB taxonomy): domain Bacteria; phylum Bacteroidota; class Bacteroidia; order J057; family J057; genus JANQTF01. Next base: position 36,383 of record DAITMB010000012.1, on the reverse strand, counting down.
ATCGTCAATGATGCCGAGTTTGACCACGGAGAGCACGGGAATTTCTGGATCCATGACCTCTTGAAGCAGTTCATAGACGCGTTCTCGCGTGAGCAGGGCATGGGTAGGGTTTGTGTCTGACATGATGAACGGAAATTGATACGTAATAAGAAAAGATATGCTAAAGGTTAGATCACGGGATCGTTAGCAGGCCAAAATGCGCTCATGATATCAGCTTTCAGATGCTATAAACGAAACCACTTGACATACTCGGAAAAGCCATTGGCTTGGTACGACCTTCGCCAAGTAGCTCACCATTTGGCACTAGGATCTACGGCATACACTTCAGTCATTTCAGCCAAGAGGGGCGCGAGATACTCGGTGTGATGTCCGCTCCGTCCCCCAAAATGATCGATGAAGTTTTCGACAGAAGGCAGATGCAAACCGCAGTCTTGCAACAAAAACGGTTCTACCTCCGCGCGCCATTCTTTCATGAGCTGATCTTCCAAAGGCAATATCCCATCGCCTGCCAAAGTCACTGAATGGAGCGTTGGTTCAAACAAGCTGAAAGCCATGGGATAGACCTCCTCTAGGGCCGATTGAATGCGTCCCTTGGCATCTTCATTGCCCCTACTCAACTGCCGTAAGAAGGTTTTACCATGCATTTGGTGGTATTTTTCCTCGCGAGAGATTTTCAATGCCAGCTCCGCCAAGGGTCGGTATGAGGTGTTGACCAAGTGACGAAGACGAATCATGTCTGCCATTTCGAAGAGGTAGTGGCGCACCAGGCTGAATGCATAGTCGCCAATAGGATATTCCACCAGATGGCAGCAGTGAAAGCTCGATTCAGAACGTGTAAACGCCGTGGTATCTGGATCGGCTTCCCCCAATTCCTGGAGCAACTGGTAGTAAGCTTGGGCATGGCCGACTTCATCCTGCGCCATGGACGCAAAAGCGATGTCTTCTTCTAAGATAGGTCCCAATCCGATCCACTCTGAGGAGCGGTGGCCCATGATGAGCTTGTCATCGGCCATGCGAAAAAGGAGATCCTTGAGGGCAAGTATGTTCATGTTTATTGAAAACGAGGTTCTGGAAGAAGCGAGAGACTCTGTACTGTGTAAGCTGGAGGGGGTCAAACATTTACCGATAGATCACGGCTGTGCCACTCACCGTTACCATGAGCATAGACCCCTTCCCTCCTACCGTCTCGTAATCAAGGTCCACGCCCACCACGGCATTGGCACCCATCTCCAGCGCACGCCGCTCCATCTCTTCGAACGCTATTTCTTGGGCCTCACGCAGGGTTCTTTCGTATGCGCCGGCTCTGCCACCGACAATGTCAGTGATCCCCGCAAAGAAATCTTTGAACAGATTGGCACCGATGATAGCTTCGCTCGTCACGATCCCGAGGTATTCCTCAATGGTGTGGCCTTGCAAATGAGGGGTAGTGGTCATCAACATCATAATAATGGAGCTTAGGGGAAATGAATCGGATCAAAATAACTGCAATACCGAAAAATGGACTTTGCTTGACTTCCATACCAACGATTAACGCTTGACCAGCACTTTGCGAGGGCCTTTGCCTAGATCTGGTAAGTCAATCGATTTCCAGACGGCTTTGACACTGGGTGCTGTCACGACCGCTGGACTAGCTACCACCGACTCTGCCGCTGCAAGCCTTCTGTCAAGGTCTTGGGAAAATTGCTCGATGGTATCTTTGACTCGGTATCCATCACTCTCGCGATAGCTCTTGTCAAAGGCATGCTGAAACATATCGGAATCGTCGTAGCTAGTAGCATAGACTTCCCGGGATCTCACCACCCAGAGGTTGGCACATTGCTCTCGCCGGCCATACTGCTCCTTGGCAAGGAGGAGCGCCATTTCTGGGTTAGGCGCATGAAGCGACCCTACGTGGACGTGCTGCTCTCCTCTTTTCTGTTGCTGAAATACTTCGTAGGTCTGCCACTGACCGAGCTGATCTTCTTGATGGGATTTTTCCACGCCAATGGGGAGCGGAATGCGATTCATCCTCGGATCGGCTGAAAGGTAAGGTTGATTGTCGTTGCTCATGTGGGTGCCAGTTCGTCGAGAATCCCCAGCAAGCTATGCAAGAGTTGGTTCCGACCGGTTCTTATCGTTTCAAATGGCAAAATGCCCTTTCGTTCACTCTGATTAAAATGGGCCAATTCGGATTGCAAATGAATCAACTCCATCTTTCTGTGTCGCAAGTCTGGACCTTGTTTCTGTTCCAAATATTCGTCCAGTAGTTCCACTGCCTCCACGAGCCTGCCATGTTTCACGAGGTCCATTACCTGCTTTCGAAGCTGAAGTATGTCTGTGTGGGAGGGTTTTTGATGCTCTTCCTGACTAATTTCAGCTCGAATGATGGGGAGTAATTCTTCGTAAAAAGCATGGACCGGACTTGAGGATGGATTGTCCACCATGCCTCGAATGGTTTTTTCTCGCTCCTCTCGAAGCCACACGAGGTATTCGAGCCGTTCAAACTCTTGCCGCCGCAAACCACATTCCTTGAGCCACTTGCGCCAGCGGCTCACCAGCATCGCCAAATCTTGAGGGTGTGGATTCGCGATGGCTTCGATTCCCTCAGATCGGCCTGTTTCCAGCAACTCCATTCGGCTGCGAAGTCCTTGGACGAGTCGAAGACTTTCCCCAGAAAAGAGCGCATGGTCTGCCTGCATAGCGTTGGTACTGGATGCCATATTTAAGCGGGAGATGTACACTACGACGTATTCCTATGCCAAGGGCGCGACGTATGGCTCGTGCTGATTGAGCAATGCACGCTTGACCCAACGTCCCTTTTCTTCGGCCCAGCGCCTTACGGCGAGTCGTTCTGCATTGCAAGGTCCATCGCCATTGATCACCCGCTTGAATTCATCCCAATCGGGCTCCGTGTACAGCCACTGCCCGGTTGTCGGGTCTTTGCGAAGTGCAGAATCTGGAATTTCTAATCCCAATTCTTTGATTTTGGGCACATACATGTCCAAGAAAGCCTGACGCATCGAGTCATTGGTTGCCATCTTGACCTTCCATCGCACCAAGTGGGCTGTGTGGACGGACATTTTGTCTGGCGGCCCAAAAAAGTGCATGATTGGTTGCCACCAGCGCTCCAGCGCCTCTTGCACCATTTGTCGCTGCACGGCAGTACCTGTGGCCAAGGTCACGACGTTGTCGTGGCCATACTTGAGGTGAAATGATTCTTCAAAGCAGATGCGTTCCAAGGCGCGGCAATAGGGTCCATATGACCCTTTTGAATTTGTGACCTGGTTCACGATGGCGCCCGCGTCAATGAGCCACGCAATGACAGCCGTATCAGCCCAGGTAACCGCAGGGTAGTTGAACACATTGGAGTACTTGGACTTGCCGTTGATGAGGTCGTTGACCATGTCTTCTCGCGGCTTACCGAGGGTTTCGGCAGCAGAGTAGAGAAGCTGGGCGTGGCCTACTTCGTCCTGCACTTTGGCCATGAGCGCCAGTTTACGGCGAAATCCGGGTGCCCGCGTGATCCAGGTTCCTTCGGGCAAGGCTCCGATGATCTCAGAATGAGCATGTTGCTCGATCATGCGGGTGAGTTGGCGCCGATATTCGTAAGGCATCCAGTCTTGAGGTTCGATTTTGTGGCCAGCAGCAATTTTTGCCTCAAATTCGGCCAATTTTACCGGATCCTCGTCTTCCAGACGGTTGCCTTTGTTGTCGATGTCGATGATGGATAGACTGCCGTACATAATCTTATAAGTCTTTGGAAGTGGAATGAATCAAGTTGAAAGAGGGTAGAGAAAAATTTCTTCATGTACTTGCCTCATTGAAGACATCCTTACTCTTGTAGAATCCTTCGAAACAAAAGTGCAAATACCTTTCTCCTAAGTTCGAGCGGCGGGCGGCTTTCTCAGTCCACCCAGCCCAAAGTCTGCAATCTCTTGGGCAATCGATCCGGGAGAGGCTCCCCGATCGGGCTTGTACCATCGCTGTACCCAATTGGCGGAGGACAGAAGGGAATACGTGGCCCAGGTTGGCTGTACCTCTCGAAATTCGCCTGCGGCAATCCCTGCTTCAATGACACGTGTAAATCCCAATTCGTAGGTCTTGATGTGAGCCGAGTAGGCGGTGCGTCGGGTTTCTTCGAGGTTTCTCCATTCGCGGAAAAAGATCGCCGAAGCGTCACGCAGCTCGATGATCGTCGCAACATGGGCCTGAAGCATTCGATGAAGTCGCTCAGAGGCTGGCAGTGGCAATTGTGCTAAAGGCAGCACCCGTTCGTGGAAAGTAGTGGCGCATCGCAACGCGATCTCCCAAAGCATGTCTTCCTTAGCGCGGTAATGGCTGTAAAGACTGGCAGGCTTGATGCTCAGTGCCTCGGCAAGGTCCCGCATGGAAGTCGCCAAGTACCCACGCTCGCTGATGAGATGCCGGGCTGCATCCAGAATTTCTTCTTTCCGACTGCTAGTGATCGGTTCTGGAGCGAATTGTGCTGACGGGGTAGGGAGCATGATCTATCGGATGAGGGGAGTGAAGTCTAGAGAAATTACTTGTCGGGGAAAGGCAGAAAGAGTTCATTTTGCTTGGCAATTCGCGCTTGATGGGATAGCCAAAGAACCAAGCAAGAATCTGAAAAAGCCACCCTACCTAATGATCGTTAGGCAAGATAGGAGAATCATCGGCTAATTCCAAATAACGAGTCAGGCTGAGTGAAATTCTCTGATCGTGGGCAGGAAGCGGGATTCCACTTGGTAGAAGGTGGCAGATATGCTAAATTGGCGCAGGTTTTGGCACTGCCATATTCTTAACCTCCTGATCATCAGCTATTTTATACATATATGGATCTCCAAGTCCTCGGTTCAGATACCATTGCGATTGTGCCACTCCTGATCCTACTGGCAGTTGGTCTGGTCGTGATGCTCCTCGATTCATTTGAAGTGAAGCAAATCATTCCGTGGATTGCAGGAGGCGGTATGGCTGTCGCTGGTGCATGGGCATGGGTGGCAGGACCAGCCGAGAGCCACGTTGTGTTTACGGGGATGTTGGAAACAGGAGGAATCGCTCCGCTGGTGACGCTGTTTCTTTGTCTGGCGGGCGTGTTCACGATGCTTTTTGTGCCAGACTATTTGCGCCGTCACGACAGGAAGATCTATGACGTGTATGCCTTGCTGGTATTCGCTGTGCTGGGAATGATCCTCATGGCAAATGCCCACAATTTGTTGATCACCTTCATCGGCCTCGAAACGATGTCGATGAGCCTCTACATTTTCGCAGCGCTCTTCAAAACTGATGTGCGATCCAATGAAGCCGGGTTGAAGTATTTCCTGCTGGGATCTTTCGCGTCGGGATTTTTGCTGTTGGGTATCGCCTTAATTTATGGCATCACGGGTACCACGGACTTGGGCGTGATCTCAGAAAATATCAACCTTTTGCAAGCGAACATTCCGCTCTTCTACGTGTCGGCAGGGTTGCTCCTGGTCGGATTCCTGTTCAAAGTGGCTGCCTTCCCATTTCACAACTGGACACCGGATGTGTATCATGGCACGCCGACGCCGCTCGCTGGATTTATGGCGACAGGAAGCAAAATGGCTGCTTTTGTGTCACTTGGTGTGATCATTGATAAGCTTCAACTCCTCAGCCCCGGCTCAGACAATCGCTTGGCGATGGTGCTTGCCATTGTGGCTTTTCTCACCATGGTGTATGGCAACTTAGTGGCAGCCCGCCAGACCAACCTCAAGCGCATGTTGGCATACTCCAGCATTGCTCACACGGGCTATGTGTTGCTGGGGCTTTGCGCCCCCGTCTTTGGCTTTCAGGCCATTTTATTTTACATGTTCATCTACACATTGATGAACATCGGGGCATTTGGCCTGCTGGGGATGGCTGAGCAGCGCTTGGAAGATACCAATCTGGAGAGTTGGAGGGGTTTGGGCAAAGTCGCACCATGGATGGCGGGAGCCATGTCGGTATTTTTGTTCTCGCTGGCAGGCATTCCGCCCCTTGCAGGCTTCATGAGTAAATATCAAGTCTTTCTTTCTGCTATCCGCGAAGATCTCGTCATCTTGGCCACTATCGGCATTTTGACCTCTGTAGTGGGGGCGTTTTACTACCTCCGGGTCATCTTCATGATGTATTTCGACCGGACTGATCGGCCAGTGGCCTTGAATCTCCATCACGGAGCGGCTCCCCTCACTGGCATCGCCATTTTAGTCATTCTGCTGATTACGTTAGGGATATTCCCTGGATTGATCCTGGGGCCGATTAGCGACGCCTTCTCTTCTGGGCTACCAGTCGAAATGGCAGCGCAGCCCTGATCTCCAGGAGCAGGGAGCTCGCACTGGGGCGTTGAGCCTTCATTCACTAAGTATTACTCTTCTAGCGCCAATGTCGCCATGACTTCTTCTGCGCGAAGAAGATGAATTCCTGCTGACTCCATTTCCGTCAGCGCCTCTCGTGTATCGTGCTGAGAGAGATTGACGCCGCGGGTGGCATCTTCAATTACAAAGGTTCGAAACCCTGAGGCTTTGGCGTCGAGCGCCGTAAATTTTACGCAATAATCAGTGGCCAGACCTACGATATACACCTCTTCCACCTGCTGGTCGCGGAGGTAATCCTCCAGTCCTGTGGCTTTTCGATGGCCATTGTCAAAAAAGCCAGAGTATGAATCTATTGCTGGATCGGTGCCTTTAGGGAAGATTCGCTTAACATAGCTCAGGTCTAGTTCCTCCGAAAACTCAGCGCCATCTGTGCCGCCGACGCAATGCACTGGCCAAAGCACTTGGGTGAGCCCATGAAGATCGATGAGTTCACCGGGTTCTTTCCCGGGGTGGTTAGCAGCAAAGCTCCCATGGTCTGAGGGGTGCCAGTCTTGAGTAGCCACTACGAGGGGAAAGATCGGTTGAAGCGCATTGACCAAGGGTAGGATCTTGTCTCCATTCGGGACTTCCAACGCGCCTCCGGGAAGGAAATCATTTTGAATATCTACCAGAATCAGGGCTCTCATGAAAAAAGAGAAGATTTCGGAAAATGAATTGAAAAACGTGGCTTTATGCTGTACCAAAATCGCCCTACGATACGACAACTCATCGGGCAAAGTTGGAAAAAGTGCACAAATCGCTGGATTGACCGATGGAATGGCGCTGCCCTCATTTGCAGATCTTAAGAAGATTGTTTGTAAGGAAAATTGTTTCCCGGCGACAAATGCACAACTCTGAGAACTGCCTTCCCATCACCTGCTGAAAAGATTGACTTGCTACGCATTTACACCCCCCCTCGGTTGGATCAACCTCAAGACTTGAGTAAAAGAAAAGCTGTCTGTGTGACCAGAAAAAAACGATTCGGTGGCTTCACATCAAGTGACTTCAGGTACTGGCATGGCCCAATGATTTGATTACCTTTGCCTGACTTGTTCTGTGAAACGTCTTCATCTGAGGACGCACATCCCATGAAATCCTTGTAGGAATTTTTTTCAACAACCATTGTCTTGTGGCTTAGGACCATAATATGGGCCTTTTGCCGAGAGGCGTAACGAATTCGAGATTACTTTTTCTCGCCCCTACTTTAACCCATTACTGCGCATGGACTTCGGAGCCATTTTTTGGATCACTTTGATCATCTTAGTCCTGACCGGGCTAAAAATCGGCCATTGGAAGCTATTTGAAAAAGCTGGTCATCCCGGCTGGGCCGCCCTCGTTCCCGTTTACAATTGGGTGATTTGGCTTAAAATCATCGGAAAACCTACTTGGTGGGCAGCGTTGTTGCTGATTCCGGTAGTTGGCGTGCTCGTGTGGGTGGCGATGACGATTGATCTGGTGCGCGCTTTTGGGAAGTACAAGCTACAAGAGCACGCAGCCTCCCTGTTCATTTTCCCCTATTTCCTTCCCAAAATTGGCTTCGATCCAAAGGTGAAATACCTCGGACCCCCAGATACCCATAAGGATGTACCGGCCAAAGGTCAAATCCGCGAATGGGGCGATGCTATTTTATTTGCAGGGGTTTCGGCACTCATCATCCGGACCCTTTTTATAGAGGCGTTCATGATCCCAACTTCTTCGATGGAGCGTACCCTCATGGCTGGAGATTTTTTGTTCGTCAGCAAATTTCATTACGGCGCCCGAACTCCGATGGTCCCCCTCTCTGTGCCATTCATCCACAACAAAATCAACCTCGGCGGTGTCCCTATCCCCTCTTATGTCGGCGCGGTCCAACTCCCATATTGGCGCATACCAGGCTTCAGAAATGTGAAGCGAAACGACATCGTCGTTTTCAATTATCCTGCGCATGACATCGATGATCTCAACGATGGTGCAGGTTTGGTGAAGCCTACCTCCATGAAAGAAAATTACATCAAGCGATGCGTCGCTGTGGCTGGAGATACTTTGCAAGTGATCGACCAGCAGGTCCACATTAACGGCGTGCCGGGGTACAACCCTCCGAACATGCAGTATGAGTATCAAGTGGCCACGAATGGGACAGGGTTTTCCAACAAGCGGCTGAATGACTTAGGTTTCAGGGAGTTTCGGCGACCAACTTATGAGAACCCCAACCCTAATCTCAATCCCAACTATGCGCCGACTTCCCAGCGCGGGATCTACACGTTTTTTATGCCGGACTCCATTGCGCGGCTGATTCGTGGGTTTGAAAATGTAAAAAAGGTGGACACCATGTACCGCAAGGCGGGGGCGACCGACCAAAATGTGTATCCTATTGGTCCAATGGGTGGTCTCCAGGGAATGGATCTTCCAGAAGATGATCCATTTAACTGGAACATCGACAATTATGGTCCCATCGTCCTTCCTCGCCGGGGCATGACCGTGGAGCTGACACCCGAGAATATGGCGATCTACTGGCGGGTGATCGGCACGTATGAGGGTCACGACCTCCAATGGACAGAGGGAAAAGTCATGATCGATGGTGAAGTCGCGACGAGTTATACCTTCGGGATGGACTACTATTGGATGATGGGCGATAACCGCCATAATTCTGAAGACAGTCGCATTTGGGGATTTGTGCCGGAGACACATGTGGTGGGCAGACCGCTGTTTGTATTTTTCTCCTACGAGTCAGACTTCGGAGTGCGCTGGAACCGAATCGGAACCAAGTACACCCACTAATGCGTCACGGCAAGGCACTCATTGACCTTTTTCACATGTAGATCTTTCTTCCAGATCAGATCTTTTCTCATGGACAAAGACCAAATCACTCGCTGGCGTGAGCTACACGCGGCCCTTGCCAAGCGGTTTGGGAAAACCATGACCATGGAATCCCTCTTATTCCTGATCGGAGTGAGAGAACTAGGCAGTTCCCCCCGCGAATTCAGCAAAGAAGAAAAGCTGGATCTCATGCACATCGCGATGTGCCGCCTCATGTCGGAGAGCGGCTATTACGAGCTGAGTCACCGCGACCAAGATGGATGGCCACACTGGACCCTCGTCAAGCCGCTCCCCTACACCGACATGTTCTCTCAGGAGCATCTTCTCCGCGAGCATATTCTCACTTACTTTGAAAAAGAAGGGATTTTGGACTGATTTTTGAGAAGGGCAATGCCGGAACATCTCTGCGTGAGAATCTCCTCGTTTTTTGAGACGTAAGGTTCAAGCAAGAATGGTTGCGCTTGGCGCTGTCATTTTGACTGAACCCGAACAAGGATTCATTTCGATTGTTTGTAATGCCTTATTTGCATTTCCATTCTGATCAAGCAGAATGGATGCAAGTGCTTGACGCTGATGTTCTTTCCCAGTTTTGATCGTCTTGCTGATACACCAGTCAGTCAAAAAGCTTTGCTTAGCCAATGCTATATCGCTTTTTGTGGCTAAAAACACGCCATCGGGATGGATTGAATACTGGGACCCAGCATTTCTCTTCAAGCAACCGATCATCCGCTCTTTTACATTTTTTTGTTGGACCTAATCCGACGCTATGAAGTTAGTATGGACAAGCGTTGGCGTTGTGCTGCTATTGGGCGCGATGTTCCTCACCGGAATGTCTCCAAAGCCGCAACAGCCCGTGCTGTCAAAACTGCATCTTGCTCTTCCCACGGGATCAATGGACATGCTTAAGTCTCAGGCTTCCCACCTCAGACCGATCAATCCATTTATCATTGACATCATCCCTACCAGCAGACCCATTCCCGAAGGCATTCCAGTCGGAAGCATGTTTGGAATGAGAAAGCATCCGGTTCTCGGCGTTGACAAAATGCATCAGGGTCTCGATTTCCCTGCTCCCGCTGGAACCCCCGTTTTAGCCACTGCTGCGGGGATGGTCACCAAGGCCTTTTTTGGGGCAGACAGTAGTTCGTATGGCAATCACGTCACCATTTGGCATGACGAAGAATACCAGACCCTCTACGCGCACCTTTCCAGGCTCCATGTGACAGAAAATCAGGTCGTGAGCGAAGGGGATACCATTGGATATGTTGGAAACACAGGCAGAAGCACCAATCCTCACTTGCACTATGAAGTGATTCACGACGGTGTGAATGTTGACCCAGAAGATTTCCTTTGATTCCTCTCCCCCACAAGTTCCTCCACATCAACTCGGCTGTTCTTCAGCCGAGTTTTTTTTTGTCTTTACCTGCGGACATTCAGCAGCATACCTTCTTTATAGTAAGCTATATGGATAAACGCTTGATTGAGGGAAGAAACCCGAAAAAGGAGCCGTAAGTGCCCCCTTATTACCTGTTCCACAAACGATTGCATATTGTTTCCGCTGAAACATTTGCGCATGTGAGAAAAAGGGTCGTGCTTTGCAGCTTGATTGGAACGACTGCTTCTTCCACGGTTTCTTTATCGGAACCGCATGTTTCACCAAATTGATCCCTATGGATGCTGGCCGTAGATGGCTCTATTCAGCCTCTCTGCTTGCGATTACTGCGACGCTGTTTACCTTCACCTTTTCCTACCCGGATCGCCTTCGCGCAGAACGATCTCCACGCTCCTTCTCGCTTCAGCTTCGGCAGGACCAGTGGCATCTCTATCCCATAGATTCGCTTCAGCTTTGTGACATGCCGGCCCTTCGCCCCATCGCCGATTCTTTCCCGATGGTGAGCGGATTCGGCTTGAGAACGCATCCTATTTTAAAGATCAATCGCCTGCACGCTGGGATCGACTTTGCCGCTCCCAGTGGTACAGAGGTACTTGCTACCGCTGATGGCTTGGTGCAATATGTATCCCGATTGGCTGATTCCAGCACCTTTGGCATTCAAATTTTGATTGCTCACGACAGCTCGGCTTATTTCAGCGGACGTTATCGCACCCGCTACGCCCACCTCTCAGATGTGAGGGTCCAAAAAGGGGACCGCGTGATTCAAGGCCAAGTGATTGGCCATGTAGGTACGACTGGGCGAAGTACAGCTGCCCACCTCCACTACGAGGTTCATTTAGACAATGAGGCTCTTAATCCAATGGAGTATCTTCCTGGAAACCCCTGGCCATCTTCGTTGATTGATAGCATCTCTCCAAGAACATTTCCGATCTTGGAGGACGAGGTCTCCCACGGGCTGGTTTTTGAGTAATGCTGAGGACCATCTCAGAAAGTGAAGCTCCCATTCATCTAAACGAGACTTCTTCCTTCAGCAGGACCTACAGTGGAATATTCCCGTGCTTTTTGTGTGGCAAATGAGACACTTTGTTTTCCAGCATTTCAAAGGCACGAATGAGTTTGATGCGCGTATCTTGCGGCAAGATCACTTCGTCGATATACCCTCTTTCAGCTGCTCGATAGGGATTGGCAAACGCTTCGGTATATTCATTTACCTTCTCTTGCAACTTGGCTTCCGGGTCAGCAGCTGCCGCTATCTCGTTTCGGAAAATGATCTCGGCAGCACCTTTCGGACCCATGACGGCAATTTCTGCGCTAGGCCAAGCATAGTTCATGTCTGCTCCGATGTGCTTGGAGTTCATAACATCGTAGGCACCGCCATAGGCTTTGCGAGTGATCACCGTGACACGCGGCACCGTCGCTTCACAAAAGGCATAAAGCAACTTCGCCCCATTGGTGATGATGCCATTCCACTCTTGGTCCGTGCCAGGGAGGAAGCCCGGAACGTCTTCCAGCACCAGCAGCGGCAGGTTGAATGCATCGCAGAAACGCACAAATCTTGCGCCCTTGACCGATGCCTTGATGTCAAGCACACCCGCTAGCACTGCGGGTTGATTGGCTACGATGCCAATGCTGCGCCCGTCTAATCGGCCAAATCCGACCAAGATATTTTCGGCAAAGTCCTTGTGCACTTCCATAAAAGTGCCCGCGTCCAGAAGAAGTTCTATGACTTCACGCATGTCGTAGGGCGTGTTTGCCTGCGCGGGTATGATGGACTGGAGTGCCTTGATAGGCTGAGGTGATGGGTCTTTGGGAAGTCGCAAGGCTTGTTCTTCGCAATTCTGAGGAAGGTAGCTGAAGAGTTGTTTCAGCTGTTCCATGCAAGCCAGCTCATTGGCGCAGGCAAAGTGTGTCACGCCAGACTTGGTGGCGTGCGCCGTGGCACCCCCTAGCTCTTCGGAAGTCACCTCTTCGTGCGTCACCGTTTTCACGACGTTGGGACCCGTGACAAACATGTAGGAGGAGCCTTCGACCATGAAGGTGAAGTCGGTGATCGCCGGAGAATACACCGCACCACCAGCACAGGGCCCCATAATTGCAGAAATTTGTGGAATGACCCCGGAAGCGATCGTGTTTCGATAAAAAATATCGGCGTATCCCGCCAGAGAAACGACCCCTTCCTGGATCCGTGCACCGCCAGAATCATTCAAGCCGATTACCGGAGCGCCATTTTTCATGGCTAAATCCATGATTCGGCAAATTTTCTCGGCATAAGCTTCCGACAAGGATCCCCCAAACACAGTAAAATCTTGGCTGAAGACATAGACCAATCGCCCGTCAATCTTGCCATATCCAGTGATGACGCCGTCGCCCAGAAACTTTTGTGATTCCAGGCCAAATTCTGTGGATCGGTGCGTGACAAATTTGCCAATTTCTTCAAAGCTTCCCTCGTCGAGCAACAAGTCAATCCGCTCTCGTGCAGTGAGTTTTCCTTTTTTGTGTTGCGCTTCGATTCGGTGCAGGCCGCCAAGGGAAAGGGCTTCCTGGTTTTTCTGCTGGAGCGTGTCCGAGGGTGTCTGCATACTGGCGAGAAGGTCTATGGAATAAGAGGGTTAGGGGGCAACATCAAAGACTTGAATCACTTGCAGGCCAGGTTTTGGCTTGCAACAGCTCTGCACGAAGATAGAAGAAATCAAGGGGTTTTCAGCGGAAGCGAGCAATCCTTGATATCAAATCGATGTTGACGAACGGGCGAGTTCGATCGCTAAACAAAAAAATGCACACGTAAACAACTCTGTAATTCAATAGAATACCTCCCCAAATGCCGGAATCGGCGATTGGGGAGGTATCATTTTCGACCATTGACACCGCACTAGCCGATCAGGGTCGTCTGGTCTTTTCCAAGGCGCTTCATTACATTCTCGCGCTGGAGACGATAGAAGTGCTTACGACCACTGGATCGCTCCTGACGAATCATATCGATGTTCATCATGATCTTAATATACTTCTTGGCTGTGGTACCCTTGATGTCGAGGGCTTCCTCCAGGTCCAGGGAGTAGAATCCAGACTGTGCATGCTCCACAAGAAACTTAGGCATGTCAAAGACCACCTCGAAGATGGTTCCCTGGCGATAGAGATCATGGAAAAGGTGCCGAATCCCGAGCTCAAGTTGGCGGTTGGTAGTCTCTTGTTTATCGAGGAAGAATCCCAATCGGTTGACTTCCTTGAAAGTAATGTAGGAGCGCAGGTTGCGGTAGCTAAACTGCAAGTGGTCCGCGGCAAGCGGCAGATCTCCTTTAGAGATGTTGATACAAAGGTTGATCGTCTTGTTCCGGACGGAATTTGGCACATCCTTGAAATCTGGCCAGTCTGCCTTGATCAGGCTGAGCGGATTATTTTCGTCGTTGAGTTCCTGAATCAGGCGATTGGCAACAGCGAGTCCTAAGGTATCTTGGTTTTTCTGAAGAGAAAGCTTGAGGACTTTAATCGACTGGAACTGGTAGCGATAGTAAACGAGGATGTTGAAGTGAGATACTGGTTCAAATCCAGAGAAGAGTGCTCGGAAGCGGTCAAACTGACTCTTGCCCACTTTGGTCATGGTCTTCTCGTTTTCGAGATCCTTCACTGTCGAGCTAACGAAAGTAAAGTAATCGGCCAACATTGGCACCATCCATGAGACACCTGGCTTGGTAGTTTCTGCACCGAAAATGGTGTTGGCTTGCTCCATAGCAGCAAGTGTCAGGTAGAAACCATTCTCGTCCTGCTGCTTATTCCCAAATTTAAAGAGGTCGATGATTAAATCGAATACTTTTTGCCAGCTTTTACTTCTGGATAATACTGATAGGAATAAACTGACGGAATGACTATACCTCAAATAATCTTGAGATTTTTTATACCCTGACACGATTTCCTTCATTTCCTTTTCGGTCACATTGGCCTTGGTATTAAATCCCATCCTAGCCTTGCGGTAGCGAATGTCGAGAGAACCTACCAAGTCATTCACGGATTCGGTAGCTTCGACTGCTCGGGAGAAATACTTTTGGGACCGATCAGAGAAGGCATCTTTTTCAAGCAGATCCTCTGTATGGTCATACAATGCAGCGTAGAGCTCGGCGAGATTGGCTTCGAGCGTTGCTACACTACAAGAGGGCATGCTATCGATGCTGCGGCACTGCGTATCGAACTGCAAGATGCGGTCGTGATTGCGCTCAAACTTGGAGAAACTGTCGCTTCCTTGTCCAAAGGAGTGGCGAATGAGTCCTGACTCCAACTCAAGGCTTGCCAAGTGGTAGAGATGCTTGACGGTTTTATTTGGGAATTCCAATCCGTCTTCTTTCAGTTCATCACGAAATTCTTCGATGAAGTCTGCCAGCTTTTGAGCTTGGTTGGGGGCTTGGGTCTTTTGGTAAAAGTTTGCCAATGCCACCCGAAATACCAAAGTTCTTGATACAGACCCTGTTTTGATACCTTGGTCTAGCCAAATTCTGGACTTCGAGATTTGATCAGGTAGATCTTCCTGAATGTAGGTCAGCCCCAACATACCACTGATGAGAGAGACCCATCCATCTTCCTCCTGGAAGGCAGACCAAGGAATGTTGCTAATAATGTCTTCGAAAGACTCAAGGGTGTCGTTGCGGGTGATGCGGAGGTAAGCCGCTTTCACAACGAGAAGGAAGGATTCCCAAATTTCGGTGGGAAGAAAAGCTTGAGACGCGGTTTTGGCCGATTGGACTCGGTGAGACAACGTTTCGATGGTATCGAGTAGCTTCTTGTCTCTCCTACAAAACTGTAGCAAAAGGAGTTGTCTTCCTAAAAAGTCGATGTACTTCGCTGAGTTTTCGACCTGGATCGATCCGGATTGGAGTTCCTGGAAGATGAAATCTTGTAGCTTTTCGTAATCCGTGATATCGCCTTTCTGGACGATCTCGCGGAAAAACGGAGGTAAGTTGATCTCTAAGCCGGAGTGGCTTAGTTCCCCTATCACTTGTAGGGAAGCAATATGTGAGTTCATAAAAAAAGGGAAGTTGGTGGCACGTCCCGTCTCTTTTGCCATTCTGACTAATACTTTTCGGCTGTTTCTCTACAAATGCGCCTCTGAGAGGACTAGCGATCATTGTCTATCACCGCCTTGCTTTTTGAGAAAATTTTAAAAAAGTCTTTGCGCCAGTTATGACGAATAAAGACGGAATCAATGCGAATGTATAAAAATTTATGGTGGCAACAAATCTTGTTTTTTAAAGTCCCAGATCAACAGCGATTAACCGAATTCTCACGAAAGATCTTTGTTCATGCCCTCCCCATTATCACAAAATGGAATTTCAACATTGAATAAAGAACTATTGCCTCATACCACCCCTCTCATTTTCTTATACTTATGAATTGATTCCCAGTGAAAACAAGTTACGTGATTCCTTCGAATAAACCAACACCTTATTGCCCAAATTCTCATGTCTCGAAATAAAATTACTAAATAGCTGGCATTTTGGGAAATCTCAAATAGCACACGTCTCGAAATATCCTTGCCACTTTGTCAAAAAAATGATACAAATTTTTATAAAAATTTGGGGCCCAGATCTATCCTCGGCATTTCATTTGTGAATAGCAGAGCAAACCTAGACGTTTTTTGGCTAAAATATGGATTTAAACGAAATGATGATAAATAAGTTCACACACCAGCGCGAAAATAGCATTTTTGCCATCATGCAAGCTTCCCGATATAAATAATACATTTCTGCGATATGACTAGATCGCGCACAATGGGAATTTGTGTAAAAACCCTTGAATCCTCGCAACCAAAACTGTGAAAAGGTGCTACTATCCTGCCTTTTGAGCAAGCTACTGAAAGATGGCCCTACAGAAATGTTACTGTAGCTTAGCTTTCATCGCGAGAAATCATAAACAGAAAATGCATTTAGCGGGTGCCTCCTGAAATAATGACAGTTATTTTCTCAGATATGTTACATCAGTATATTAAGTTCCGCTTTTACCGTATGAATTTGGGGGACTTCCTTTTCACATAGCGAACAAGAAATCGATATTGTTCTACGCATCGATTTTGCTTTCTATGTACAAATCTATTTGTAGAAAGATTTCTTTCCTTCCCACTTCTCCAAGTATGAATTTGGATCGAAATCCTCTGTCCCTAGCAGTCAACACACTCTTGCACACAGTCCAACAGCTTGGACACGGTCGTATTCAGTACTCGATATAAAATCTGCTTTCCATCACGCTCCGAAACGAGCACCCCCACATCTTCCAGCGCCTTGAGGTGTTGAGATGCATTGGACTGGCTGAGACGAAGATTCTCGTAAATGGACTTGACTGATAAGGGTCCTGTTTCCAATAAAAGTTCCACGATGGCGAGCCGGGCAGGGTGCGACATCGTCTTCATTACTTTGGCAACGCGCTTGAGCTTTCCGGTGTCCGTTCGAAGGGTATTCAAGATGGGTGTCGGCATGATTGTGAGATGGATGGAATGAGAGGTTCTGAATCAAAGAAGAGCTTGGGAGCAGCATTGACAAATCAACATACAAAGATATGAAAATATTTTAACATGTTCTTTTACTCACTTGTCCTACCAAAGGTTACTCCGCAATCCCAACAGTGCCTGATAAATCTGTATAATCAACCACCATCACCTAACTGGTCAAAAGAGTTCTCGCTGCTTGCCGTGCAGCACGCCCCACTCATGATCAATGAGCCAACGCTTCCGCTTCAATCCACCTGCATAGCCCGTGAGCTTGCCATCACTACTGATGACGCGGTGGCATGGCACCAGCAACCAGTGTTGATTTTTTCCACAGGCTGCTCCTACTGCTCTCACTGCATCAGGCGATTGAATTCGCTTGGCCACGTCGAGGTAGGTTGTCGTCGTACCTAAAGGGATATTCATCAACTCACGCCAAACCCGCAACTGGAATTCTGTGCCATCCAAGTCCAAAAAAAGCTGAAAGTGAGTCCTTTGACCGTGAAAATACTCCTCCAACTGCTCTAGACAGGCTATCAGAAAATCATTTCCTGGGTCCATCTCATAGGTTGGGTAATCCACGAAGCACAAAGAACGTATTCCTACCTCCGAAGCACTGATCTCCACGGTGCCGATAGGTGCGTCGTAGTATGTCTTGGCAATCAGGCTCATAAGTCAATTTGGCCCTTCAAAATAAGAATTTTACTTGATACACTCGTATTTTTTCACTGAAGTCTGCCAGCAACAGCCGGAGTACCCGGGAAGTAGCGGTAAAAATGATCCATGTACACCATGTGAGGCAGGGTGAGCGTAGAGATGGCAATGAAAAATAACATAATGAATGAGACACTTTCGCCGAACAAATATCCGGCTATCCCCAGCAGCACAATTCCCACAAAACTGATCAGGCTAAATGGGAGGGCGTCTCTGGCAAAAGATTTCCAGCTATAAGACTGGGTCTTTTGAAAATGCAGTACCTCCGCATGGATCGAACTGAGAGAGTGCCAAAAACCGAAATACAGCGCAAAGCCCAACCACAAGCCAGACACGTAGAATGCCCATCCGAGTACGATGAGTGTGAGCAGCTCCCGAAACCATTCGTGAAGGCTCATGGCCCCTTGCCAGAGTGCCAACACCCAAAAGACTGTTACGAAAAACAAGCACCCCCCAACAGTGGCCCATTTTTGTAGGGAGGTCATTGCCAGCAACCAACTTGGCAAAGAGACCAATCCCGACAGGATGGCTGCGCTTTCTTCGAGGTGCATCAACAGAAGCCCGGCAAGCACCGCACTGCCCCAGCTCAAGCCCAGCAGTTGCTTCAAGATAGACTGCGGGCGCCATCTTAGGTAAAGCACTTGAGACTGCCCGAAGTGATATGCCGAGATTCCTAAAAAAACCAATAGACTTAAGCCCGGGAAGCACCACCAAGCGGCACCATAGGCGGCGATCGTAAGTAAATACCCCCCCAAAAACTTTCCCCAGTGAAGGGGAGCACCTACACGCTGGCGCAAAGTGCGATAGACCAAGTGATCGGTAGCCCCGTGTGGGATACCCGTGCCGATCATCACTACCGCAAATATGCCAAGCACCAAGCTTGGCGAATCCTGCACACCCGCATATCCCAGCGCCACAAATAGCAGGCTGATGATCCACACTTTCCAATACAGGCTAGCGTTCGCGATAAGCATGGGCGGGGGATTGATTGGCAGGCAATGTAGTGGTGATCCCAGAAGTAATGAGGTCCCAGCACCAGGCAAATACATGGGCCCAAAGTGCACGTAAAAAAGGTGCCCACGGAAGTCTGGCCATTATCCAGAATTCTTCACTCCATGAGGAATCTTCTCCTAGAAACCGCAGCACCCGCGCTGCTGGCTGTCGTCGAAACAGCTGCCCGAATATTTCGTGCATCCTTCCTCCTCGACGATCCACCAAATACAGGAGCAACGAATCGTAAAACATGTGGCGGGTAGTGTGACTTTTCTTTAGGATGGGACGCCCATACCTCGCCAGCGAGTCCACAATCTGCTGGGTCTCTCGTTGAATGTATGAAAATGCATAACCTGTTCCGGCACGCGCCGATCCACCAGCTAGGCCGATCCGCATCACCCTTGGCTGTTGCCACCGATCGGGCACGTCAGTCGTCATGGGGATCGCTCCCTTCTCCTTTCCTTCGAGTTGAATGCTTCCGCTTCCTTTTGCCTGTAGGCGAGCGAGGTAATCTTCCAAGAAAGGTTCATAAGCTTCTTCCCGCCAAGCTTCCCTTGAAAACACGGTAAATTCGACTAACGCCTTGGTCTCAGAGAAGGGAAGCACGTAGTAAAATCGCACGTCTTCCTCCTGTTCCACCGTGAAATCCATGAATACGACTTTGTCTGGGTCGAACACTGGGTGCTCAGTCTCGATAAACCAGCCAGCAAAATGTTGTACTTGATCTCCCCAATCCCGGCTCTTTTTGGGCGATGGAATCTCAGTACGTATGCTGCTAAACGCCCAAGTAGCCGTGTAAGCAGCGACCTGCGTCATCACTTCAACGTGACCTCCCTGCTCCTGAAAGGTGAGCACCCTTTCTTGGCGCCATGTCACTTGGGGATGGGCTGCCAGGGTTTCCCGGATTCGGTCGTAATAATCCTGACCGTTGACGTGATAATATCGAAAGGGAGCAATTTGCAGATCTAACTCGCCTGCGAAAGTCAATACCTCAAGTCGATCCCACACACGTGAGGGGAGGCAGGGAAGATCTGGCTCTTCCGACTGCCAAAAACACCAGGTGCGGTCGTTGGACCGCTTGGGGTCGGGATCAAGAATCAAAATTTTTGCATCGCCAAGTCCAGACCTGACCAACCGCCAAGCTAAGCTGAGTCCGGCGCAACCTGCGCCTGCGATGAGATAATCGTAGTGCTGAGACATGGGCTGCGAATTGAGTAGTAGTAGAGAGACAGCGGCAATATTAAAGTCGAAACCCCAGCCCAATGCAGGGTTGGGGTTTCGAAATGAAATCCAAGACGTAGAGGGGGTAAAACTAAACGTTTTCGCGAGTGGACTTGATAGCGAGGGAATACACTACCAAACCAAATCCAATTTTGTTGACCGCATCACCAATGTTGTAGATCAGGTCAAGGTTCCAGCCTGTGCTTGCGAGCAAGTTGCCTGGCATACACATGTAACCGATCGGGTAAATAGCCCATCCAACAATCACAAAATTGCGAAGCATTCTCACAGCAGAAGCCACATTTGGATTTGAAGAACTGTCAGCCAACTTCTTCACAGACCCCATAGCAGCTTCATACACAATGTACAGGTAACCCAAAGTAGAGATGACACCCCAAAGAACCGTGTTTCCTGGATCAATGGCCTCACCAACGTACCCTGCTACAAGCATCACCACGGAACCTGCGATCAACTGCCACATGAGACTTGTCTTTGCCCCATAAGGCTTCAACAACAAATAGAACTCAACACACATCAACGGAACAGTCAGTGTCCAGTCAATGTAGCGAAATTGAGTAGGAGAAGCTTCTCCAGGCAGCAATTCGCGACCCGCAGCGGCGGCGGCAGCGCTGATCTCGAGGTAATAGTCCCTCATGTAGAAATAGTGAACCGCAGCGATCATGGTGATCAATCCAGATACCAACAAGGAAGTTTTCCACTTGCCATCAACCTGCGATCTTTCTAAGAAAAAGAACACCGATGCGGCAAACATTGACATGTAACCCGTGAAAAAAGTAAACCCTACTGCGTCTCCTGCTCTCAGCGTTTCGGCGAGCATAGAACCGACGAGATTGATAGTGTCCATAACGTGAAGAATTGAATGTAAAATGAATGTTGAATAGGGATAGGAATGAAAAAATAAAACAGTCTTCAAATTGACAATATGTCAATGGGTTGATTCAAGTCCACCTTCACCTTCATTCAAAAGTCTATTGTGAAGGTTGTTATGTGCTCTTTTTCGATTGTGCTGATTTTAATGGGACAATAACTTCAGGAATATCGGAATTGTTTTTGTTTAACCAAGGAAAAAAAAGATTAAACAGAAAAATCTTCATTGCTCATAACCCAATAGCTTAAATTCAGGGAATATGCTGTTTTTAGGTCGGTCTTAACGATTTCCGGGTTTGGTAACAAGAGAAGATTCCATTATGTTGCTGTATGAGGAAAAAACAAATCTCCCTAGAAAAATATCGGATGGACGGAAGCCAAGCACTCAAGCTTTCTACAGTCCCCAGTCATGTTCCGGATCTCTATGAGAACAAAAAAGAATACGAAGACCTCCTTCAAGATTTTCAAGAAGAAATTGACGAACTGCAATCGATGATGTATGCTCATGATAGATATAGCTTGCTCCTCATCTTCCAAGCGATGGACGCTGCTGGTAAGGACGGTACCATTCGCCACGTGATGTCAGGGGTCAACCCTCATGGGGTGGTAGTCCATGCATTCAAACGACCGAGCGAAGAGGAGCTTGACCATGACTTTCTGTGGCGCACCACCAAGTGCTTACCTCAACGTGGGCGAATCGGCATTTTTAATCGTTCCTATTATGAAGAGGTGCTCGTGGTGAGGGTACATCCCAATATATTGACCGACATACAGCGGGTCCCCGAAGAGCAGATCGCTCCCATAGCAACTGTCTGGGATCGGCGTCTAGAAGATATCCGAAATTTTGAATCATTTCTTCACAGAAATGGAACCCACGTGGTCAAATTTTTCCTACACCTTTCTAAAGAAGAACAGCGAAAACGATTTCTTGAGCGGCTCAACACACCAGAAAAGACCTGGAAATTTGTAGAAAGCGACATCAAGGAGCGTGGTTATTGGGATCAATACGCCGATGCTTATGAGCAGGCGATCCAAGCTACTGCTACACCGGTTTCACCTTGGTATGTAATCCCGGCGGACGATAAGCGTAATATGCGACTCATGGTTTCTCAGGCTGTGCTAGACCATCTGCACCGCCTCGACATGCATTATCCAGCAGTCAGCGAGGCCAGAAAGGTCGACTTCGAGCGGTATAGAAACATGCTCGAAAAGGAGTAGAGGAGCGCTTGCACGGTGATATTGGCGCGCCCACGGTATTCCGTTAAGCACGGTATATTTTTCTTCGACCCTATCGGGATTGTTTAAGGAGCCAAATAAGCCTCCACCAAGCCTTCTGGAAGATGTGTGTAAACAACTTTTTGTTCCATATCAGCCTTCCCCACAAATGTCTCGGTGATGGGGATGAGAACCTCTTTCCCCTCATATTCCATGATCATAATGTCTTGTGCGGCACCATCGGCAAAGTCTATCACCGTACCCAGCGACCCTAGCACCTGATCCACCACTTGAAATCCGATGACCTGAAAGTAGTAAAAGTGCCCCTCCGGAAGGGCTGGCAGATCGTTCATCGGCACGAAAATCGTGCGGCCAATCCAAGTCTCCGCTTGGTCACGGTCTTCTACCCCATCAATATGTAAAATAACTTCGTTTTTGTGTTGCGGCTGAAATCGGCTGATCTTGGCTGCCACCAGTGACTCATCCTTCTTCGCAAACCAAAAGTCTTTCCTCTTTCGATATTCATCCAAGTCATATACATCGAACACCGCTCTCACATCACCACGAACGCCGTGTGGCTTGCTGATGTATCCTAGTTGTACACAATCTTCTCTGTTCATTCCTGTATGTCTAGTGCTTTTCCCAAGCAAAAAGGTCCTCTCCGAAAAAACCGGGGAGGACCTTGTATGTGATCAAATCAGACGATTCATGATTCGGCTGGCTTCTCTTCTTCGGATGCTTCTGGAGCAGCTTCGACTTCTGGAGCAGCTTCGGCTTCTGGAGCGGAAGTCTCTTCAGCTACCGGCTCTGCTACTGGAGCAACTTCCTCAGCAACAACCACTGCTGGTGCAACAGCTTCCACTGATTCAGGAGCAACTTCTTCTGCTTGAGGAGCAGCGGCGGCTTCTGCGACAGGAGCAGCAGCAACTACTTTCTTCACAAACTTGCCAGGGGCGTCGGGCACAGGCTCCAATGGACGGCCATGTACATCGACGGAGATCATTTTCTTCTTCTTCTTGGCATCCTTATCGGCACGCCAGCGAGAAAAAATCAGATCGGCTTCTTCTTCGCTCTTCCCTTGCTTTGACAAAGCAAACTTGACGGTCACACCCGTGTGACGAAGGAGAGAAAGGACAGTGTTGGTGGGTTGGGCACCTACTCCCAACCACTTGAGGGCCGCGTTGTGGTCAATATAGACCTGTGCGGGGTGAGTGATGGGGTTGTAAGTACCGATTTTCTCGATAAATGCCCCATCTCTCGGGGTGCGGGAATCCGCAACTACGATGGCGTAGTGTGGATTTTTACTGCGCCCTTGACGACGTAAGCGAAGTTTTACTGGCATGTAACCAAAAACATTGTTGGTGCAAAAATGGATTGCAAATGTACGACTTTTTATGACTTGACCCAATCCTTTGTCCATGATGTTGTGAAAAATCCTCCAGCGACCTTGGTGAGTTTTCATATCGAGTGGAAATCTTTCAAATCCACTTACACGCCTCGCTGGAAAAACACGAGCCACACCAGCTCCATTTCTAAGAAAGTCCCCCCCAAAAGGACAGCAGGCTACCTCTTTCGGGGCAGCCTGCTGACAAATTGTTCGATTAAAAATTTTGAAGGAAATGCTTAGTTTTCTCCCCGGCGCATTTTACCAAGCTTTTCGGCCCACACCTTCATTTCTTCAGTCTTGCCAATGATCGGCGTGACGTTGACCAGTTGGGATACCCATTCTGGTTCGTCTGGTTGGGCTTCTGTCAACCACACCAAGTAGGGATAAGCATCGGTACACAACACCTTGATCTGCTCGTTGAAAGACTCGATTTCATCGTCGTCGTTGGTATTGGTGCGCTTTTCACTGAGTTCAGCGGCCATATTGATCCGAATAGCTGCCAATCCATAATTGGCCTGTAGGCTCGTAGGATCCAAGTCGTAAGCTTCTTGATACAGAGTAAGCGCCCGGTCGTTTTTGCCAGCCCTCTCCAACATAGAAGCATAAGCTAGCCTTACTGCATTGTCACCGGGACTGGTAGCAAGTTGCGCCTCAAATTTCTCAACTGCGCGGTCATAGAGGTCGGGATGAGCTTGGTACACAGACAACTCCTGGCGACGGACGTCTTCATCATCAGGAAGGATTTTGCTGCCTTCCGACAACACTGCCAGGGCCTCTTCAGTGCGTCCTTGTGCTTCATGGATGACTGCCAATTGGCGAATCACATAACTCATCTGGCCTTTATCTTGCTCGACATCCTGTTTGAATTGCTCGTCCTGCATACTTACAGCGAGCGCCTCCTGATCGGCTTTGATGTACTTTGATACATAGATTTTGATGGCTTGATCAAAGATTTCGATAGAATTCGCCGTGTCTGCCTTGACCAAATAAGCTGAAGCCAGCATCCGCTTGGTGAGGAAATGAGTATCGTTCAATGAATTAGCCCCTTTGAAGTAGGCCAAGGCGTCATCGTCGGCACTTTCGTTGAAAAAGTTGACGCCTTTTGAATAGAGCTGAACCCAGATATTTTCATCAAGGCGTTCTAACCGGGAGCGATTTTTCCAAAGATCAGAATCGCTGTTGAATGCCATGAGCTTTTCGTGCGCAGCGTAGGCCTTCATTGGAGCCTCTGGGTATTTAGGAGAAAGTTCCTCGTCGGAAGCCAGTGCAACATATGCTTTGACGAGGTAATAATACCCTTTGGCCAAATCCTTGTCTTTCTTGAAAAGTTCAGGCTTAGAAAGCCCTTCTTCTAATGCCTTAACGGCATCTTCGTATCGCCCCTGATCTACATTCAGGGCACCGGTAGTTACTTTGGACTTTTGTGCGAAGGCCGTAGAAAAGCCTATGATCGCGAACAAAAGCATGAGGGAGCTAAGTCTTTTCATTGTTTCGAAGTTAGTTTTGAGTGACAGTTTGTTCCAAACATCAACGTTCTCGCCGCTCGCCTATGTCAAAAGCGAGGAGAAACGGCAGGAAATTCTTACTCGTCTGCTGAGGATCCTTCTCCGCCGGTGACCTCTCCATCTTCGGCGCTTTCTTCTGGTTCTCTTTCGAGTACCTTCGCCACCGAAGCGATCTCATCGCCATCTCGCAAACGAATGAGGGTGACCCCCTGTGTATTCCGACCTTGGAGCTTGATATCGCCGATCGAAATTCTTACAGTATTGCCCTGCCGAGTGATGATCATGAGATCTTCCACTTCCAAGCCTTCTACATGTTTGATGGTGACTACTTTTCCGGTCTTGGGAGTCACATTGAGGTTTTTCACGCCTTTGCCTCCCCTACCAATGAGACGATAATCAGACACAGGAGACTGCTTGCCATATCCTTTTTCTGATAGGACCAGAATACTTTGAGATTCGTCGCTGACAACAACCATGCCCACTACCTCGTCGTCTCCTCCTTGAAGAGCGATCCCTCTGACCCCCATCGCTGTGCGTCCCATTTCCCTGACGTCAGACTCTTTGAAGCGGATCGCATAGCCCGAACGTGTGGCGAGCACGATTTCGCTTCGCCCGTCAGTGAGTTTGGCCTCCAGCAATTCGTCACCCTCAATGATGGTGATGGCATTGATCCCATTTGCACGTGGACGGCTGTATTCCAATAGCAATGTTTTCTTGACTTGACCCTTCTTGGTCGCCATGATGATGGAGTGATTTTTCACAAACGCCTCGTCATCAAAGGTTTCCACCGTCATGAAGGTCTTCACAGAGTCCTCCGGATCAATCTGAATCAGATTTTGGATGGCTCGACCCTTGCTTGTACGCTCGCCCTCGGGAATTTCATAGACTTTGAGCCAATAGCACTTTCCTTTCTCTGTGAAGAGCATGAGGTAGTTATGGGTGTGAGCTACAAAAAGGTGCTCCACGAAGTCTGTCTCTTTGCGGCCCGCTCCTTTGAAACCTTTCCCTCCTCGCGCTTGCGCTTGATACTCGGAGGCAGCGGTGCGCTTAATATACCCTTGATTGGAGACGGTGAGGACGACCTCTTCGTTGGCGATGATGTCCTCAATGCGAATCTCACCTTCGGCAAAGGTGATGTCGGTCCGGCGTGCATCGCCATAGGTGGCCTTCATCTCACCAAGCTCGTCCTTGATGATGGTCATTCGCAGTGCTTCGTCCTGCAGGACCGATTCATAGTAATCGATCTTTGCTTTGAGCTCCCGATACTGCTCTTGAATTTTTTCCCGCTCCAGGCCAGTAAGTCGCTGTAAGCGCATGTCGAGGATGGCCTTGGCCTGAATCTCGCTGAGACCAAACCGCTCCATCAGTCCCTCGCGTGCCACGTCGGGCGTGCGAGAGCCACGAATCAGGGCGATCACCTCGTCCAAATGATCCAAAGCAATGAGCAGACCTTCGAGGATGTGTGCTCGCTTGCGGGCTTCTTCAAGCTCATATTGTGTGCGCCGCACGATGACCTCATGGCGGTGATCCACAAAGTGGCGAATCAGGTCCTTGAGATTAAGGGTATAAGGACGCCCTTTGACTAAGGCGACATTGTTGATAGAAAAGGAAGACTGAAGCGGGGTCATCTGGTAGAGCCGATTGAGCACTACTTTAGGGTTGGCATCCCGCTTGAGATCTACAACGATGCGCATGCCATCACGGTCGGACTCATCATTGACATCAGCAATGCCTTCGAGTTTTTTGTCGTTGACGAGCTGACTGATCTTTTGGATGGTCGTAGCCTTGTTGACTTGATAAGGAATTTCGGTGATGATGATCTTTTCCCTGTCATTGGAATCAACTTCAATCTCCGCTTTGGCACGGACCACAACCCTTCCTTTGCCAGTCTCATAAGCGGACTTGATACCCTCTACGCCATAAATGGTGCCGCCAGTAGGGAAGTCGGGCCCTGTGATGTGCTGCATAAGACCATCGACGTCGATGGCAGGGTCGTCAATGAAGGCGATTGTGGCATTGATCACCTCAGTGATGTTGTGGGGCGGCATATTGGTCGCCATGCCTACCGCGATGCCGCTGGCACCATTACAGAGAAGATTGGGAATCTTGGCTGGGAGTACCGTCGGCTCGGAAAGGGAGTCGTCGAAGTTCGGGCGAAAATCGACCGTGTTCTTCTCCAAATCAGCCAGCAGTTCCTCTGCAAACTTCATGAGTCTGGCCTCTGTATATCGCATGGCGGCAGGATTGTCCCCGTCAATGGAGCCAAAGTTTCCTTGCCCATCTACCAATGGATATCGAAGCGACCAAGGTTGAGCCATTCGTACCATGGTCTCATACACTGCGGAGTCTCCGTGTGGGTGAAATTTTCCTAACACTTCTCCTACAATCCTCGCGGACTTTTTGTAGGGTCTATTGGAGGCGAGCCCCAGCTCGGTCATTCCAAATAGCACCCGGCGGTGCACCGGTTTTAATCCATCTCGCACATCGGGAAGGGCTCTGGCCACAATGACTGACATCGAATAGTCGATGTAGGCATTCTTCATTTCTTCCTCGATGATCCGGGTTACGATCTTCTGTCCTTCTGCCATGTATCTGCGCGGTCTATGAGGCTTATTGTTGCATTTTGAGTGTGCAAATTAGTCAATTCTTTGCGGCTATAAAACAATTGGCTAGGATTGATCAAACGCGTTGTTAAGCTAGATAATCAAGGGAAGAGACATTCCTTTCGATCCTGTATGATGTTTCTCCGGAGGGCCGCACCAACGCTGCGCCACGGCTTCTACAAGGCTCTTTTATACTGAAAGCTCATTTTTTTTGCCAAAACACGCAGTTTTAGCAAGCGCATAACTATGAATTTCTCAGTTTGTGTAGCCATTTTTAATTGGATCCGGGAAAGGGTTTGCCGGGATAGGAAGGAGAATCTGGGACTGAATTCCCTCTGAACATAGCAAGGGATCAAGCAATTTCTTAAATCACGCCCATTAACTTTCTAATTAACAGCCATTTAGCATATCAATCCCTCTGCGGCTCCATAACAAAAGCGATCTCTCCAGCCGATGAATTGTGTCGGATGTCTCATGAAAGTCAAAGTAAGAGATGCTGTATGTGACGAACAGATCGTCGAACGTCTATATGAAAGCAGGATTTCTGTTTTGGTTTCTCATGCGCCGAGGATACCTATATCTTTGATCCTAGCGTTTAGGAAGATGTGAACAAGCAACAGGAATGAGAAAACAAGATCTTACCCCCGCCCAGCTTCGCGACTTGACTGTCTTCTATGTCATCTTAGAACACCATGACTGGGAGGACACCGAGGGCATTGAACAGCGCTTTGATGCTGGAGAGAAAGTCAGCCCGGAAGGACAACTGACGCGCGTATTTGGCCAGACGGAACTCCGTGCTCAATTTCACGCCCCCGTGAGAATGGTCAGCTTGCGCATCGCCGATTTATTTTTGGAAGAACAAGTACAATTTCACTTTCTCTATGAATCCAATCCAGAGTCTCTACTGGAATGGATGATGGCCAATGCAGAAGCGCTCACGCTGGATTCCTATCCGGATCTACTGAAGAAAGCCGAGAAAGTTTGCGCAATGATCCTCATGGAGGTATCCGACCAAGAGATCTATGAGGTCAAGCCCTCTGTAGAATTCTGAGAGGCACCACCCAGCGGCGACATATACCCCAAATGCTGGGCTGTCTCCTTTGGCACCACGATTTTGTCCGTAAAGTGCAACCGCACGTAGTTGATTGTCTTGCCTAAAGCCATGAATTTCTTTTCATAAGTAGTGAGCGCCTTGGTATCGGCTGGCAAATCTCCCCGTGCGTGCAGATCAAAACTCAACTGATCCAGGACAATGCCTCGCTGCTCAACAAAGACTTCGAGGCTGAATTGAAACAATTCCAGGTTGTCGGTCTTGTAATGCAGGGTTCCTTCTGGATGAAGGATAGACTGGTATTTTTCGAGAAAATGAGGGTTCAGCATCCTGTGCTTTTCCTGCTTTTTCTTCGGAAAAGGATCGGGAAAGGTCACCCAAAGCTCATCTACTTCATGTGGCGCAAAATAGCGGTCGAGTTCGAGCAAATTGATGCACAAGAAGGCGACGTTTCGTATGCCTCTGGCCTCTGCTTCTCGAGCTGCCACCCACATTCGGTCTGCCTTGAGATCAACCCCGATGTAGAAGTTCGCAGGGTGCTGCTCAGCCAGTTCCAAACTCAGCTCCGCTTTGCCACAACCCAGTTCCAACATGAGCTTACCCTCGTGCTGTAGTTTTTCCCGCCAAGCGCCTGGCCAGCAATCCTCGCGGTTGAACGTGCGCTCCAGTTCGTGGTACTGGGTCTTTTTCATCATCTTTCTTCGGGACATGGGCTTTGCGCTAGATCTGAGTTGAATAAATCAGGGCAGCAAAAATACACAAAAACTCTTCCCGCATCCGCGACGAGCCTTCATTAGGTCATACTCTGCTCACTCTTCCTTCTTCCGAAGGAGCAAAACATCAGCCCTCGCAGTCCCACGCATTTCGTTCGTGGTCCCTGCGAGGGCTCTTTAACGTGGCGGGCACAAGTGTCAAAAATCGTGGATATCGACAGACGCACCCGCGGGATCAGGTGATTTGACCTCAATCTCCTCCTTCAAATCCTTCTCCTAATGGCGAATCCCTTTGCTCCCTGCTGCCATCTTGATTGATGCGGTAGGAAAAACTCAGCGTAAACTGGCGGGCACGCCATTGAAATTCTGTGTCGCGATAGACGAATTCATTGATGATCTCGCTCCGGCGCCAGCGCGTGTTGAACACATCCCTCACACTGAAAGTCAAGGTTCCGTTCCCCTTCAGCACACGCTGCGAGAGTCCCAAGTCAGCCGCGTAGAGCGCTTTCTGGCGTCCCTGCGGCGTGATCTGGGGAGCGTCCAGGTCCCCAGACACCTGCAACTGTGTTCCTGTAGGGAACTGAAAGCGAGAGTTGATGCGTGTGTTCCACGTATAGGTATCAGCATCGAGCCGCTCTCCTTCATAAGATCCTCGGGTGATAGCGCGGTACAAGTTTAAATTACCATTGAGGCTCCACCAGGAAGTCAAATCCTGCGTACCTGAAAATTCAAACCCCACGGCGTCTTGGGTGGACAAGTTGACAGGAATGATCTGGGCTTGGGTCTCGGAGGTAAAAATGGTGATACGCTCAATCACGCCAGTGCGGTGGCGATAATATACGCTCGACAGTAGCGACCCGCTGTCCCAATACTTCAGGTATCCGGTCTCAAATGAATGAGTGTATTCGGGGTCGAGATCAGGGTTGCCGCCAAAAAAATTGCGGGCATCGCTAAAATTCGAGAAAGGAAGCAATAGGCGAAATCTCGGACGGCTCAGGCGGCGGCTGTAGGTGACTTGCCACACATTTTCCCGATCGATTTCATAGGACATCGCCGCGCTTGGAAACCAGTCAAGGTATTGCTTGCGGTTGCTTTCCTCCGTCCGAAATAGTTCGGTCCCAATGTCGGTGTATTCTGCCCGCAAGCCGAGTTGATAGGAAAACTTGTCGCGCTTTTGCCCGAAGATGGCGTAACCCGCATAAATACGCTCTTTGTACAGAAACTGATTGTCAAACGAAGGTAGGGGAACAAAGACGCCTAAAGAATCCCGCTGCTCCACCAGATAGGCATTTTCAATGGTGCGGACCGTAGCTTTTGCACCCGTCTCAAATTTCGCCCCGTCGCCAAAGGGTAGAACAAAGTCTGTTTGGAACAGAAAATTCGCCTCGTTTTCCGTGTTCGAACTCCTTTGAAGCACATCAGGAAGGGATTCGGTCAGAATCACTTCGTCAATGTCTGCGAGCTCTAAGTCATCATTGTCCTGCCACTGAAGCGTCGTCGTCCACACCTTGTCTTTACGCTCATAGGTTTTGCGATAAGTAGCTTCCAGTTCGATGTTTTGATCCGATTCTCTTTCTTCCTGAAATCGATTTGTCTGGCGGAAAATTTCGTTAGGCCGTCCATAGTCGGTGTACAAGATATCGACGGTGTTCAGTCCGGTACCCGCGCGATATTGGCCCACAAAGGTGAGGACATCATTCGGAGTGAAGGCGTAGTCTGCACCCATTCGAATGTTGTAGCCAAGATCGCTTCTCACACGATCTTGGGTCCACTCGCTGATGATAGTGGTATCTGCCTGATACAGCTCTTGATAAAATTTTCCGCCGCCTGGCGAGCTCCGATAGTTGACCCCAAGGTTGGTGAAGAAGTTGAACTTCCCGCTGCGGTAGTTCAGATTGGCTCCCAGCCCGTGACTATGCGGCCACCCTGTATTGGTCTGAATAGAACCATTAAACCCAGGCCGCTGTTCTTTTTTCAAGATAATGTTGATGATCCCGACTTCCCCTTCCGCATCGTAGCGAGCCGATGGATTGGTGATCACCTCAATGCTTTCGATCATGTTTCCTTGCAACATCCGCAGCGCTTCGCTTTCACCTCCCACGCCCACTAAGCCCGAGGGTTTGCCATTGATCAGAATCCGCACATTTTGGCTGCCCCTGAGGCTCACATTGCCCTCAGGATCCACCTGTACTGAAGGTAAATTTTGTAAAATCTCATCTGCCGTACTTCCGGCCAGAGACAAATCCTGGTCCACCCGAAATACCCGCTTGTCTAAATCGAGGGTCATCTGGTTGGCACGAGCAGAAATTTCAACCTCATCCATTTGAACTGCCTGCCCTCTCATGCGAATGGTAGGCACTTCTACCCATTCATCTTCTACCACAACTGGACCTATGATCTTGGATTCATAGCCAAGGAAGGTGATTTGGAGCAAATATGAACCTTGCTCAAGGCCCATTTTGTATTTCCCATTGGCATCGGTGAGGCTACCGCCACTCGCCTGGCTATCCGGCAACGCAAGCACTGTCACCGTTGCAAAAGATAAGGGACTCGCCTCATCTGCATCCAATACTGTGCCTTGAACACCCTGCGCAAAGCTAAGGTTTGACAACATCACCAATAGGCAAAGCACCCCCAAAGTCAGCGCTTTCTGAAGTGCTATTCGTCCAAATTGGTTCCAAATACTCGAAAATAGGCGGGATAATAAGTAGTGTGTGCTCGCTGGTACTGGTTGAAGTTGCTGCATGAGTGTCGGATGTTCTTGTTTGGTAAACTGCTATATATCGAACCAAAGATCGATCTCGAATCTGAAGCAATTCTGAGTTGTAACATCTTTTTTCGATGACAGAATAGGGCAACTGATACAGTGGCGAAAGGGTTTCATCCTTGAAATACAAACATCAAAATCTTACAGCGAAGCGGTGCATGCCGCTTTCATACTGATAGTCAAGGTAATAGTTTTGCACTTCACATATTTTATAACAAATGGCAAGACCGAGTCCGAGCGATCCTTCTCCTCCCTGGCGGGCAAATCGCTGAAACAGTGTGGTGGTATTGAGCGGTTTTTTTTGACCCGTGTTGCTCAAAGTGAGTTGATTGGCCGTGAGCCGAATCTCAATCCTGCCGCCCTCAACATTATGCCGAATCGCATTTTGAAGCAAGTTGCCCACAAGCACATCAGCCAGCGTGGGGTGGCAGTGAATCACTGCGGGTTCGTCCACCAGGACCACCTCGATCTGTCGCAAGTCAATCAGTTCTTCCAATCCTTGCAGGTGCTTGCGCAATACTTGTCCAAGGGAAAGGGGGCCGGATGGAACGAACTCCTGATTTTCGATCTTTGTCAGCCAGACTAACCCCTGTCCGAGCCGATTGAGGCGCTCCGTCGCTTGATACATCGCCTCTACAAGCAGCATGTCTTCTCCGTTGAGTCGAGGGGACTGAATGAGCAGATCAAGCTTCCCGCGCAAAATTGCCAACGGCGTCTGAAGTTCGTGAGACGCGTTTTCCGAAAACTCCTTGAGGGCCCAGTACTCGCGCTCACTTCGCAGCATCAGGCGATGGAGGCTCTGGTTGAGTAGGTCAAATTCGCGAACAGCGCTGCGTGGGAGTGGCTCAGGATGGCCTGCAGTGACATCAAACGCGGCAATTTTGTCTAAGGTCACCTGAAATGGACGTAGGAGGTGGCTATACAACCAATAGTTCCCAAGAACAGTCGCAGTAATCAAGCCCCCAAACACCCAGAGCAGTGATACCACGACGGTCCTGATCACATCATCTTGCTCAAAAATCACCAGGGTTCCTTGCACCTCATACCAGACTCCTCCCACTTCCTTCACGGTGGTGAGCTTTCGCATCCATTCATCCGCCTCAGTAGGCCCATGATAAGCCAGCGTATCTGAAAATACCGCCTTTTCTTCGTGATCTGACCTGGTGGGCAATACCCGAATTTCCATCAGGGGCCGACTCACTTTGTCATAGGGCAATCCCTTTTCGAGGAGCCAAAAAGTCGTGCGAACGTCTGATCTCAATGTAAAATCCGTCTCGCGAATCACCTGCCGCTTGAAGATTGCATACGTTACCAATACACCCAGGCAAAATATTGCCAGAGAGATGAGAATATGTTGCCAAGTGATGCGGGCGAGTAATCTCATACCAATCTGGAGTTAAATTTATATCCAAGCCCGTACACATTTTCGACAAATGGTGGACAGTGGGCTGAATGTAGCTTTTTGCGCAGGTTCTTGATATGCTGATACACGAAGTCGTAGTCCTCCGAATCACCGCGAAAATCCCCCCACAGATGTTCGGCAATCCCCATCTTGGTGAGGACGCGATTCTGATTCGTCAGGAGATAAAGTAGCAAATCAAATTCTTTTCCGGTAAGATCGACCATGTCCCCGTGTACCCGTACTTCCCGCTTGTCGGGCCACAAAGAGAGGGGACCACAGTCGATCGCGTCGCTCCCAGATTGAAAAGTTCGCCGGAAGTATGCCCTGATGCGCGCATTCAGCTCTGGGAGGTGAAAAGGCTTGGTGATATAGTCATCAGCCCCGAGATCAAACCCCTTGAGTTTGTCATCAAGCGCATTTTTGGCGGAGATAATCAGCACGCCTGTCTTTGGCGCGTGTTCCTTCACATAGGCGAGGACCTCCAGCCCGTTGCCATCAGGCAAGGTAATATCTAACAAAATCAGGGCAAATTCATGATCAAGCAGTTGATCCAAGGCCGCATCTTTGGTAGCGGCCCACTCGCAATGGAGTTCTTCTTTGGCAAAAAAATCCAGTAGGTTTTGCGCGAGTGCGGCTTCGTCTTCAATCAGCAATATCCTCATGAAGTTCAAATTTGATGGAAAATCCTGAAGAAACCTTGAAGAAGTTCCCGAGAGCCTTTCCGCGTGTTGTTTTGTTCCACTCACCCGGGTGAGATAAGCAGAAGCTCCGACTAGCAAAAATGCTAACCGGAGCTTTTCGTTGATGTGGTGGCGCCTACAAGGGCTCACTCATGGTTGAGCACGGTCGATAACGACCATTTCTGAGAGTTCTTCCAGGTCCGTACCGACCCGAACGAAATAAAGTCCTTCGTCCATCCTACCCATACTTACCCGAATTTCGCGGTCTCCCTCCGGATACGCTGATTCGGAGTTGAAGACCATTTCTCCCCAGGCATCTCTCACTTCTACGGTCACTTCGGACTCAATGTAAATGTGAATGGGAAAAGTAACAACTTCTGGTTCAGAAGCGCCCGCACCTACCCAGGTCAACAACAGCGTTACGGGCTCGGAAGGAACATGACCATCCGTAGTACGAGGACTTGCTGTAAGTATCAGGGGAGTGAGTCCGAAAAGGACTACCAGGGGCAGGGACCGAATCAACAGGGTCAACTGCGACATAAAGAAGAATTTCAAGTTTCGATGTAATGAAGATGAAATTACAAGAATTATAGGACAGAAACAATGCCAGATTCCAAATAACCGAATAATTCCTTCTCACGATAAGATTTTTCCTGCCAAAATGAGAATACGGCTCATGACTCTGGCACAGTTACTTGTAGGATTTTCCTCAAAAAGATCCCTGTTATTGGGTTGTATTTTCAGGAATACCCCTGCATTTTTGCGAACAATTTTTTTACCCAATACCATCACATGCCATATCTATTCACCTCGGAGTCTGTGTCTGAAGGACACCCCGACAAAGTCGCAGACCAAATCTCTGATGCAGTCGTCGATGCCATTCTCGCCCAAGACCCTTCCAGCCGCATCGCCTGCGAAACCCTGGTGACGACCGGCCTTGTGGTATTGGCTGGAGAGATATCTACCCGCGCCAGCGTCGATTTTCAGCATGTGGTCAGAAAAGCGATTGAAAAAATCGGCTATAATTCCGACGAATACCGCTTCAGCTCGGTGTCCTGCTCTATTCTCAACGCGCTCCATGAACAATCGGTAGATATCGCTCGTGGTGTGGACAGGGGCGTTTCAGAGTCCCAAGGTGCTGGTGATCAGGGGATGATGTTTGGCTATGCCAATCGTGAAACACCCGAATACATGCCCATGGCGCTCGCCTTTGCCCACCGTCTGGTGCAAGAACTGGCGCGGATTCGCAAAGAAGAGCCCCATCTGATTCCTTATCTACGCCCGGACTCGAAGTCTCAAGTCACCATCGAATACGATGACAACGGCGCTCCCATCCGCGTTCACACTGTGGTGGTCTCCACCCAGCACGATGAATTCATCCAGCCTCACAACGATTCCGACGAGGCACGGGTCCAGGCAGACGAAGCCATGCTCGCTAAAATTCGCGAAGACATCATCCAGATTCTGGTTCCTCGCGTCATCCCTGCTTCCTTGCTGGTGGACACCATCTACCATGTGAATCCTACGGGAAAATTTGTCATCGGAGGCCCCCATGGTGACTCTGGACTCACTGGCCGCAAAATCATTGTCGATACATATGGTGGCAAAGGAGCCCATGGAGGCGGTGCTTTCTCTGGCAAAGACTGCTCCAAAGTGGACCGAAGCGCTGCCTATGCTGCTCGCCACCTCGCCAAAAACCTTGTGGCCGCTAATGTCTGCGATGAAGTTCTCGTCCAACTCGCCTACGCCATCGGTGTGGCAGAACCCGTGTCGCTCTACGTCGATACCTACGGCACAGGCAAAGTAGGGCTGGCTGACAATGAGATTGCTGACAAAATCAAAAGCAGCATTTCATTTACCCCGGCCGCGATTGAGCACCGCTTGGGACTGCGCAACCCAATTTTTGCTCCTACCGCCGCTTACGGTCACATGGGCCGTACCAGCTTCGAGCAAGAGGTAGAATTTATCCATATTCATGAGGAGCACAGTGCCAATCGCAGCACCACCATCAAGGAGTCTGTCATGAAAAAAGTGACGTTCTTCCCTTGGGAAAAACTGGACCTGGTGGACAAGCTACAGACCATTTTTGTGCGTTGAGCTTTGCCTGCGTGACACCTTTTTTTGAAAAGGAACCAAGACTGCGATAGTCATGGTTCCTTTTTTTTGTGCACAATTTTATTTTTGTCCTCCGCTCATTCTCACACTTTTGTCCTTCGAAATTGCCTCTGATCGAGCCTCTCGATTTTGCGGTTATTCGGTAGAATCT